>NZ_CP050699.1:335000-670000 GCF_005116675.2 Desulfosediminicola ganghwensis | reverse complement strand
TGGCGACCTGGTCTGTGATGCTTTCAGGAAAGTCGGCCAGAGTTTTTTTGTCGATGCGGTTCATAGTTGCTATTCGGGAAGTTCGCCTTCAAAATCAATCACCTGCCAGGGCAGCCCGTTTTTGTTGAGCTCGTCCATGAAGGTGTCGGGGTCAAGCTGCTCGACGTTGAAGACACCTTGACCTTTCCAGATGCCCTTCAGCATCATCATGGCACCAATCATCGCCGGCACACCGGTGGTGTAGGACACGGCCTGGGACTGCACTTCCTGGTACGCTTCAGCGTGGTCGCAGATATTATAGATGTACTTCTTCTGCTGAACGCCATCCTTTTCACCCTTGAATACACAGCCGATAACGGTTTTGCCGCTGTAGTTGCTGCCCAGGGAACCCGGATCGGGCAGAAGCGCTTTTAAGAAGCGGATCGGCACGATCTTCTGGCCTTCATACTCCACCTCATCGATACGGGTAATACCGACATTTTCAAGCACCTTCAGATGAGTGAGATACGGCTGGCCAAAGGTCATCCAGAAGCGAATGCGTTTCAGCC
The DNA here is from genome assembly GCF_005116675.2 of Desulfosediminicola ganghwensis. NCBI lineage: Bacteria > Pseudomonadati > Thermodesulfobacteriota > Desulfobulbia > Desulfobulbales > Desulfocapsaceae > Desulfosediminicola > Desulfosediminicola ganghwensis. Next base: position 669,452 of record NZ_CP050699.1, on the reverse strand, counting down.
CCTTAATGTGTTTGACCAGTGACTCCATCTCTTCATGGTAGAGCATATAGCTCTCGCGGGGACCGGCCACGGGGTAGTCGAAGGTAAAGTGCACGCAGTCGTCGTTTAAGATAGCAGGGGTTTCTATCCACTCACCATCATGCCAATGGCGCACAGTCTGGGTCACTTCGCGGATGTTGATCTCCGGGTTGAAGTTAGTGGCGAATGGGTGGCCGTGGTCGCCTGCGTTACAGTCCAGAATATCGATGGTTTCGATGGAGTCGTAGAGATGTTTCTGGGCCCAGGCACAGAAAATATTGGTAACACCCGGATCAAAGCCACAACCGAGGACGGCCATCAGCCCTTTTTCCCTGAACTTGTCCTGGTAAGCCCACTGCCAGCTATATTCAAAATGAGCGGTGTCTTCAGGCTCGTAGTTGGCGGTATCGAGATAGTGCACCCCACACTCCAGGCAGGCGTCCATGATGGTAAGATCCTGGTAGGGCAGCGCGACGTTGATAACCAGCTCCGGTTTGACCCTGTTCAGGAGTTCAACCAGTTTCGGAACCTGGTCAGCATCAACCGGGGCGGTGGATATCTTTACGCCGTACAGTTTGTCCACTTCCCGGGCGATGGCGTCGCACTTTGAAACCGTGCGGCTGGCCAGCCATATGTCGGTGAAAACTTCATTGTGCTGCGCACATTTCTTGGCCACCACATTGCCGACTCCGCCGGCTCCGATAATGAGTACCCGTGACATACTATTCTCCTTTATGAAGATACCGTAGTTTTCTGATGTACTGCGGCTTATTCTTTTTCAAAATAGGTATAACCTCTCAGGCCTTCGTCGAATTTTGAGAGGATGGATTTACGCTCCCGCGGGGTGATGAAACCCTTGTGGATAGCGTTTTCAGCGATAAGCTTGAGCCGGTTCTTTATGGCCCGCAAGTCATATTCAACATAGGAGAGCACATCGGCGACCGAGTCGCCTTCGAGTTCCCTGATAAACTTGTAGCTGCCGTCATCGTTGACATGGATTGAGACAACATTGGTGTCGCCAAAGAGGTTGTGCAGGTCGCCGAGGGTCTCCTGGTAGGCGCCGACCAGAAAAATGCCAAGATAATACTCTTCACCATTTTTAAGCGGGTGGAGCATGATAGAACGTTTATCCTGTGAGACGTCTGGGAAATTCACTATTTTGCCATCAGAATCGCAGGTGATGTCGGAAATGATCGCAGGTCGTGTAGGCAACTCATTCAGTCGGTGAATCGGCATGGTGGGGAAAATCTGGTCGATGGCCCACACATCCGGTAACGATTGGAAGAGGCTGAAGTTACCGTAATAAATATCATAGATCAGCTTGTTTATTTTCTGTACATCTTTCGGTATGTGGCTCAGTCCTTTTGAAATCTCGGATATTTTCAAGAGGGTATGCTGAACGAGGTTTTCGGCCAGTGCCCGCTCCCGAATGGTGATGTGACCGTGTTTGAAGAGCTGACGTGCCTGGCTGCGATAAAACAGGGCATCATTGCAGCACTCCTGGATGTTTTTGACTTCGACCATATTATAGGTGGCCATCAGGTTTTCGAGCAGGTCGTTGTCAACCACCGGCAGCTTCTCCGGAATGGGCATTGGCTCGAATGAGCTGATATCCAGAATGTTGAATAAAAGCAGAGAGCAATAGGCAACAATGGCCCGGCCAGACTCGGTGATGATGGTGGGGTGGGGAATATCGTTTTTATCAAGTACCGTTATGATGGATTCGATGATGTCTGAGCAGTACTCTTCTATCGAGTAGTTTCGGCTGGAGTGGGTGTTGGTATTCGAGCCATCGTAATCCACAGCGAGGCCACCCCCCAGGTCAAGATATCCCATGGGTGCTCCTTCCTTGACCAGCTCCTCGTAGAGGCGGCAGGCCTCCATGGCACCGGCGCGGATATCGGAGATGTTCGGAATCTGGGAGCCTATGTGGTAGTGGAGAAGCTGCAGGCAGTCGAGCATATCCTCATCTTTGAGACGATCGATGGCATTGATGATATGACTCATCGAAAGCCCGAAAACGGAGGCATCACCACCAGACTCGGTCCACTGGCCCTCGGCCTGGGTGGAGAGCTTGATTCGAAAACCTATGGCCGGTTTAATATCGTGGAATTTCGCCCGCTCAATGATCAGTTCCAGCTCGCCGGGCACCTCGATGACGAAAAAAACCTGATACCCCATCTTGATTGCAAAAAGACCAAGGTCGATGAATTCCTCATCTTTATATCCATTGCAGATCAGGCAGGCGTTGCGGTTCTGTAGCATGGCGATGGCTGCTATGAGTTCTGACTTGCTGCCCGCCTCCAGGCCGTGGTTGAACTCTTTGCCAAACTGACTGATAGCCTCTACCACCTGTTCCTGCTGGTTCACCTTTATGGGGAAGACGCCTTTGAATATGCCCCGGTAGTTGTTTTCCCTGATGACCTTGCGAAAGGTTTCGTGCAGGAGCTTGATCTGGGAGCCCAGGATATTTTCGATGCGGAGCATCACCGGCATGGACAAACCACGGTCTTCAACTTCCCGGGCTATTTCATGAAGACTCAGTTTGGGGCCGTTATCGGCACCTGCGGGAGTGACGACAACGTGACCGTTCTCATTGATTGAGAAGTAGCCCGCTCCCCACTTGTCTATTCCATATTGTTCCGTGGCCTTGGCAATTGTCCAAGGTGACGTGGTGCTATCCTGACTCATTTCAAGACCTCAAGCCTGGCAAATTTGTCTTATTACGCGGTGGACAAGGCCACCAGCAGCCGTTAATAGAAAAACTGGCATTTATATGAAATGAAATAATAAGTCAATATAAAACGTATCCTGTCTTGTCGATGAAAACACCACAAGAATGGTGGGTTAGTAGGCAACGAGCCAGGCAGGAAGTAAAAAAAACAGGTTGTCAGGCCTTATTCACCTTGTCACAACGGCACCCTGCTATACGTATTATAGGCAGACGGATTGAATCGTTTCCAACAATTATATGGGAATGAAAAGGCAGAATTTCAAGAAAAGATTTGCTTCCGGCAGGTTTTGTCGGGTTGCTGATTGGTTGACTTGCACTTTTGGGCAGAGTGTGTCAAAACTGGCCCAACCAATACCCGGAACTGTCATCTTTCAGGGGCTGGTGGGTTGTTGAACCGAGGCAATGGCATAATGCAATAAAGTATCTGGGGAGTTCCCCGATTGGAGGTTTGTGTAATGGCTGTATCCAGTGGTGTTCGCGTACAGGTTGGGAATCTTGAAGTTGATCGGCAACTTTACGATGTGGTTGGTGAGAGAATTGCGCCAGGAACTGGTGTAGAGCCGGAAAAGTTCTGGGCTGAGCTTGAAAAGCTGGTCGCAGAACTCATGCCGAAAAATCGAATGCTTCTTGGCAGGCGAGATGAGCTCCAGCTGATGATTGACAATTATCACCGGGATTCCAGGGGAGAGATATTCGACAGTGCGGCGTATGAGGGGTTTCTGCGGGAGATCGGTTACATCGTCGATACGGGAGATGATTTCACCATATCCACTGAAAATGTGGACCCGGAGATTGCCACCATCGCCGCACCGCAGCTGGTGGTACCGGTTACCAACGCCCGCTATGGTCTGAATGCAGTCAATGGTCGTTGGGGCAGCCTCTATGATGCACTGTATGGCACCGATGTATTGGCTGAGAGTGATGGTGCTGAAAAGGGTAAAGGCTACAACCCGGTTCGCGGTAAAAAGGTAATGGCATATGGTTCCGACTTTCTGGATAGGGCTGTGCCGTTGGCCGGAGCGAGTCACCGTGAAGTCGTTGAGTATACCGTTGATACTGAAGCTAAAGAGGATGTGGCGCAATTTGTCGCCAAAATGGCAGATGGCTCAATGAAGGGACTTGCAGATCCTGCGAAGTTTAAGGGTTACAGCAAAGATGGTGGGCTGTCCATGTTGCTGGTGAACAATGGTTTGCATCTCGAAATTCAGATTGACCGTCAGCATCTGGTCGGCAAAGATCATCCGGCCGGAGTGAAGGATATCGTTTTGGAGTCCGCACTCACCACGATTTGCGATTGCGAAGATTCGGTTGCGGCGGTTGACGGAGAAGACAAGGCCCTTACCTACAGCAACTGGCTCGGCCTGAACAGGGGAGACCTCACCACCTCCTTTAATAAGGGTGACAAGGTTGTTGAACGCACCCTGAATCCTGATAGATGGTATACCGCAATCGATGGCTCGTCATTTTCCATTTCCGGCAGAAGCGTGATGTTGGTGAGAAATGTTGGCCACCTGATGACTACGCCGGCGGTACTCTTGAAGGGTGAAGAGATTCCGGAAGGGATGCTTGACACCATGGTTACCGCCTATGTCGGTCTGCATCAGTTGCGCGGGAACGTGAAATACGCCAACAGTCCGGCTGGCAGTGTCTATATCGTGAAGCCGAAGATGCACGGGCCTGAGGAGGTTGCCTTTGCGGCTGAGATTTTCACCCGAACTGAGCAGGCACTTGGTCTGCCGGAAAACACTCTGAAGATCGGCATCATGGACGAGGAGCGCCGCACCACGGTCAATCTCAAGGAGTGCATCCGTCAGGTTCGTGAACGCATCATCTTCATCAATACCGGCTTTCTCGACCGGACCGGTGATGAGATCCACACCTCAATGCAGGCCGGCCCCATGGTGAAAAAAGAGGCCATGAAGAATGAGGCCTGGATTAAAGACTATGAGGACCAGAATGTTGATGTCGGTCTAGAGGTCGGGTTTTCCGGCAAGGCCCAGATCGGTAAGGGAATGTGGGCCAAGCCGGATATGATGGCGGAGATGGTGGAGACGAAAATCGGTCACCCGAACTCAGGCGCCAACTGTGCCTGGGTACCTTCTCCCACAGCAGCTACCCTGCACGCCATGCATTATCATTATGTGGATGTGTTTGCGGTGCAGCGTGAACTGGCACAAACTGGTCCACGTGCAAGTCTTGAAAATCTTTTGACCATCCCGCTCTTGAAAGATGAGTTGAGTGAAGAAGAAATACAAAACGAGCTGGATAATAATGCACAGTCTATCCTCGGCTATGTTGTCCGCTGGGTTGAGCAGGGCATTGGTTGTTCCAAGGTGCTGGACATCACGGATGTCGGCCTTATGGAAGATCGCGCAACCCTTCGTATTTCTAGCCAGTATCTCGCCAACTGGATTCTCCATGGTGTCTGCAGTGCAAAGCAGGTGATGGAGTCGCTCAAGAAAATGGCGGCTGTGGTGGATCGTCAGAATGAAGGAGACCCAGCCTATCGGCCCATGGCTGCAGATTTTGACAAAAGCGTCGCCTTTCAGGCGGCCTGCGATCTGGTTTTTGACGGTCAGAGGCAGCCGAATGGCTATACCGAACCGATTTTGCACAGACGCAGGCTTGAAGCCAAGAAAGTGTATGGCTGTTAACGGGCCACTGCTCACTCTGTAAGGAGTAGGGTGTATCGGTCGTTCAACTTTTATGGCGATTTATATTGAGGGGTATCACTTGATGATACCCCTCTTTTGATATAGTGGTATATCCATCGGAGGATAACCTTAAAAATAACCCCTCAACCACAAAATCGCCGATCTGCGAACGGATGGTAATTAGTGAAGCTATCTGAAAAACTGACAATTCTGGCTGATGCTGCAAAATACGATGCCTCCTGCGCTTCGAGTGGCAGCAGTCGCAGTAACACGCTGGATGGCATTGGCAATGCTGCGCAAAGCGGGATATGTCATAGCTGGTCGGCTGACGGACGGTGTATTTCTTTATTAAAAGTATTAATGAGCAATGATTGTCTGTTCGATTGCAGTTATTGTCTCAGCCGCAGATCGAATACTTTGCCCAGGGCAACGTTTACTCCGGAAGAACTCGCTGATCTCACCATTAACTTTTACCTGCGCAACTATATAGAGGGGCTTTTTTTGAGCTCCGCGGTGTACGGTTCGGTGAATAGGACCATGGCGGATCTGGTTGCTGTTTGTCGCTTGCTCAGAACCAGACACAAATTCAACGGCTATATTCATCTTAAGGTTATCCCGGGTGCAGACCAGGAGCTGGTGCGGCAGGCGGGATTTCTGGTGGACAGGCTTTCGGTCAATATCGAACTGCCCTCGGAAAGTTCACTCAAACTCCTTGCTCCCCAGAAAACGCGCAAAGCGATTCTTGCCCCCATGAGCCAGATCGGTGAGGAATATGCAGGCTATCGCCAGGAGAAAAAGAAGAGCGGTAAGGCTCCCACCTATTGCCCGGGCGGGCAGGCTACCCAGATGATTGTCGGTGCCTCGAAGGAGAGCGATTATCAGATCCTCAACTTGACCGAGCATCTCTATCGGCGGATGAGCTTAAAGAGAGTCTATTTTTCAGCATATATCGCGGTGAACGAAGCACCGATTCTGCCGGCGGTTGCCTCTTTGCCGCCACTGATACGCGAGCACCGGCTGTATCAGGCGGATTGGTTGCTCAGGTTCTATCGTTTTCACGCCAGTGAGATACTCTCGGAGACTTCACCCAATCTCGATATGCGCCTCGACCCAAAAGCTGGTTGGGCGCTACGAAATTATGACCTGTTCCCCCTCGATATAAACCGTGCAAGTTACGAGGAGTTGTTGCGGGTTCCGGGTCTTGGAATGATCTCGGCCCAAAGGATTGTCGCCACAAGAAGGGTTGCGCCCATCCGGGAGGAGGATTTAAAAAAGATTGGTCTGGTGATGAAACGTGCGAAACATTTTATCTCAATCAATGGCAGGTTCCTGGGAGACAGGACCATGTCACACGGCCAGTTGGCTGCGGCTATGTACAAAGCGGAAACCCCTGCCAGCAAGAAGGTGCTGCAGAACAGCAGGCAATTGAGACTCTTTAAAAATTGATGAATACTGCTCCCGACACGTTTCTCTATGATGGCTCGTTCGATGGCTTGCTTACAGCCGTTGCCTATGCCGTAAAGTCACAAGCACCTGTCGCCGGCGTTTACGCTGAGCATCACTATATGCCCACACTGGTTGCAGGAATCCGGCAAATCAAGACTGAAAGGGAACAGGCACAGCGCCTGTTCAGCTACCTGAACTCGTTGGGACGTATGCCGGCACGGCTGGCCTTCAACGGATACCTCAGTGAAGACAAGGAATCGGCCAATTATATCCACGGTCTGGTACGTGAGTGTTTGCGGCTGGGGAAAAGTGCTGCGGACTACTTTGCCTCAGAGCCGATACGTAATTTAAAAGGGCTGGACAAAAAGGTGAGTTTTGAGGCGCATCGCCTCAATGGTTTGATTCGCTTTCGCATACTCAAAGACGGGCTGCAATACGCACCGATAGAGCCGGATCACAATGTTATCAGTTACTGCGCGAATCATTTTATCAAACGCCTTGCGAACCGGCGCTGGATACTCCACGACATAGCACGGGATCTGGCACTGTTCTGGGACTGCAATACCCTGCAACCGGTCTCTGTCGCTGACGACTTCACCAGCTTTGTGGCGGAAAACGGGGAGGTGCCACCCGAAGAGATGGCTGAGCAGGAGCTTCACTATCAACAGCTGTGGAATTCTTTTCACGCGGCTATTAGCAACCCCGCCCGGGAGAATCATAAACTTCAACGACAGCTTATGCCGAAGAGATACTGGAAGTATCTGGTTGAAGTGGGCTGATTATCTTTTTGCTATTAGTGCCTCCAGATAGCGCGATTTGACCTGCTTGCTGGCAAGGAGTTGTTTGACGGGAGGCAGTTTAAAGATCGCTCCCAAAAGAATTGCCAGGGCGCGGTGACTGAACAGCAACCTGTTGTCGAAGATCAGTTCCTGCAACATGCCTCGCTCGATAGCCATCACCACCGTTCGGTGGGCAGAATTCAGAGGAGTGATAACCCGTTCGGGGCGTGACGTAAGCTCAATCACCTGTTCAGGGCAGCTGCGTACGCACACACCGCAACCCAGGCAGAGTTCCCTGTCCAGTTTGGCTTGTTTACGTTTCGGTTTATGGGGATCATTGGCGGAGACCAGTGACATCGCTTCAACAGGACAGGCGTCTACACACTTGCCGCAACCGGTACAATTGTGATGGGCAACAACCGGTAGGAAGTTGGTGGTATGGACGGGATGAAGAGATGCAAACCGCTTGGCTGCCAGCATCGCCTCGCAGCAGCAACCGCAGCAATTACAGATAAAGTTGACTCTCTGGCGGACATTCTCGCCAAATTGGATCAGGTTGTGTTCCCAGGCTTTTGCCAGCAACTCACGTCCCTCAACCTTGTCCACTGGCCGGGCGTGGCCATGGCGGATAAGCGAGCCGGCTGAACTGTTAAAGGTCATGCAGATGTCCATGGGGGCATCACAATTTTTGCCGACGTGTTTCATCTTATGTCGGCAGTAACAGAGGCTGATGCCGATCTGCTCGCTGGTGTCGATGACTTCCGTGGCTCGCTCGTAGTCAAGTACATGCAGGGCAGCGCTGTTTTTCAGAGCGGCCTCCTGCACGAAAACCCTGCCGAGCTGAGTCTCTCCTTCAGTGAAGAGTGCTTTGATAAATTCTTCCTCAACATTGAGGTATTGGTAGAAAAGTTCAGCAAGCAGTTTCTGATCCAGGTCGTCGCGAATGCGCATCAGGGAAAACTCGAAAAAACCTGCCATGGGTGGCGGGAGCACATACCGGACTTCGTTGTCGCTGTGAATGTCAACCAGAATGGCTCTGGAGGCGAGTTCATTCAGGAGTTTGAACGCTTCGGTTTCGCTGAGTCCCCAAATAGTTGCAGCCTGGCGTGGTGTGAAGGGCTTGATTGGAAGCAGAGAAACTTTTCTCGCCTCCTCATCACTGAGCAGGATCTTCAGTATCCGCTCCAGATACTTCGACGGAGGGGCGCCTTGTGGAAAACGGTTTAACCGTTCGGTGAGCTTGTTGTACGCGGAAAGGTCGACATGATGTGCCATATGCAAATCTCCCCTGGTTACATGTATGGTGTTTATCCTCCTATAGTACCATGTTTATTGGGTAAATCAATGGGGTCACATAGACACTGGTTGAATGTGTTCCATAGAGCTGCAGAGTACTCGATTGACGCATCTTCCAGCGAAAATAGGAGAGCGCACACTTGGCTGCTCTGCTGCACAGGTCGTTATGAAGCTATCAGAGGTGAAAATTGCGGGCAAATCTTTGGAACCAAATCCTGGAACGTCGATCAGTAAAACAATTGGACCAGCAGTGCCTAAGTGTTGGATTGTTTTTTCTGCAACGACGTCCCGCAATTTTCACAGATGCGTCGGCCTAGAGGCCGAGCAGCCTCTTGGCATTGGAATACATAACCTTTTCCCGAACCTTTTCATCGAAAGGTAATGACTCATATATTTCCAGGGCATGCTTCTGCTCCACAAAAGGGTGGGCACTTGCAAAGATAAACTGGTCCTGAATGACAGTATTTGCTGCTTGAATATATGCGTCAGCCTGCGGGGAGAGCTCAAACTCCGATACTTCAAGAAAGACATTGGCATTTCTCTGGGTAACAAATATCGCTTCATTCACCCATGGGTAGCCACCGTGACTGATGACGATCTTCAACTCCGGGAAGTCGCGGGCTACAAAATCAATATAGCGCGGGGCTACGTGATCCATAACCGCGCCTTCTACCAGTGTGGCAGGGCCGGTGGTGAAGATGACAGGGATTTCCAGCTCACAGCACTTGGCGTAAATGGGGTAATACTTGGCATCGTTAGGGTAGAGTTTCGCGAGGTAGGGGTCTACAGCCGCACCTTTCATGCCAAGTTCCGTCACAGCCTTGGTCAATTCGCGCACTGCATCCATTCCCTTGTGGGGGTCAAGACCGTAAAAACCGATAAATTTTTCAGGATACGCTGCGCAAAACTCAAGAACGCTGCCGTTGTTAGCGGGGATGCCGTAGGTCTTCTCGCAGTCACGACCAGTTATTACAGCTACTTCTACATTTCTATCATCAAGCTCGGTAACAATCTCTTCAAGGCTCTGGATTGGACGATCATCAAAATTGATTGCCTTGCAGAGTCCTGCGAACATTGTGCTGTTCTTTATACCTTCAATAACCTCCGGGGTATTGGGCCGGAAGCGAAAATCTATAATCTTCATCGGTCTACTCCTTATTCGTTATGTCCCGTGGACGTTGTACTGTTTGTCACCGGTACTTGAGCAAGATGTGTGCCTTAATTTGTTGCTGTTCCACAGGTGTTGCTTTCGTGATGATACTAACAGCCTGTTAATGTGAGATTATCGAGTTTGATTTTTGCTGACGAGAGGAAAGGTTTTGCTGGCTGGAGTGAAAACTTCCGGCAACAAGAACAACAGGGAAAAACACTGCGGGTTGCATGGGTGAAACATGGTTGCGTATGTGCAGCGATGCTGCGGGTGTTGTTGTTCGGGTGATTCGCTTGAACGTACTGTGCTGCAGGGGATTTTGTGGCTTGTAGGCAACTGGTGTTGCGACAGTGCAACGACTGTCCTGAAAATGCAACATGTCTGGGTTTGTAACGCAGCGCCAAATAGTTATGGGGGTATTCCAGGTTGTTTTATTGTTTTGGGAGTTTTGTGGCAGATGTTATGGATCTTGTTGCTCTGCCCGAGGTGGTGTGAGAGAGGTTTGGCTTGGCAGGCGCGACTAGAGATGCTGAGCCAGGATCGCCTGAAAGTTGCAGGGCTGTAGTTTGTAGTGGTTACAGGTTTCGCAGCTGTGCAGGAAGGCAGGGGACTGTATTAGTATAAGAAATAGTGGCTGCTTGAAGATGTAGCAACAGGGTTTGGATGTTGCGGAAAAGCATCATGATGCCGAATTGCAACATGGTAGAAGGCGTCTATCTGGCTCAACTCATTGGGAATGATGCTGGATGTTGCGTGAATGCAACAGTGCTTGTGCAGATAGACAGCTAGAGCGTTGAGTAGTTGGGAGTAATTCCCATTACCTGGCATGGTTTGTGATAGTGATTCTCAATCAGTTTCTTTTCCATGCTTGAACGATTCAAGAACGGTCCTGGGGTGTCGACGGCCTAATCAAACGTAATGACGCGCATAATAGAGGTTTTCTTCACCATGTATATTCAATGCGATACGTTTTCAGCACATTCGCGCTGAGATAAGTTTTGTCAACTGGCATGGCTTTTGCGAAATGGCCTGTGAGGTTTGGAAGTATCAGTGTGATTTGGTGCGGTTTTAGTCCGTTTACAAAACAATTGATTTTATATGGAGAAATTATGAGCTTTTTCAGCAAAAAACAGGTTGTGGCAACCCTTTTGGCAGCAGGAATGGTATTTGGCATGAGTGCAAGCGCCTATGCCAAAAAAATCACCCTGCGACTTGGTCACCCAATGGCACCTGGCAACAACGTAACCATGGGATATGAGAAGTTTAAGGAACTCGTTGAGGAGCGTACTGAAGGGAAAGTTCGTGTGCAGCTTTTTGGCAACGCGATGCTTGGTAGCGACCGCGTAACCATGGAATCTGCTCAGCGGGGTACTCTCGACCTTGCATCCAGTTCCTCTCCCAATATGGCGAATTTTTCAAAGGCTTTCATGGTATTTGATTTGCCATATGTCACTAGCCCGAAATATCAACAAAACCTTTACGATGCGTTGGATAATGGTCCTCTCGGCGACTTCCTCGACAAGGAGCTTGAAGGCATCAATCTGAAGCCAATCATGTACAGCGAGTACGGTTACCGTAATTTTGTTTCAGCCAACAGAGAAATAAAAAGTCTTAGTGATTTCAGTAATATGAAGGTTCGTACCACAGCTTCCCCTGTTGAGGTGGCTGTTGCAGCAAAGCTCGGTATGAACCCAACCCCTATTGCCTGGGGTGAGGTGTACACTGCACTTCAGCAGGGCACTGTCGAGGGCGAGGGCAACACCTTCTCTCTTCTTAATGACGCGAAGCATACTGAAGTTCTGAAATATGCGATTAATTCTGAGCATAATTACTCTATGCATATCTTGCTGATGAATAAGAGGAAGTTTGATTCTCTGCCGGCAGATATTCAGGAAGTTCTGGTGCAGTCTGGTAAGGATGCACTCGATTATCAGCGTTCCATCACTGCCGACCTCGAAAAAAAGGCCACCCAGGCCTTTGCCGATCAGGGCATTTCCGTTCATAATCTGAGCGACGAAGAGCGTGCAGAGTTTGTAGAGGCAACCAGAGCAGTATGGGACGAGTTTACCCCACAGATTCCTGCTGAGCTGATGGAGCTTGTTCAGGCTACTCAGAAGTAAAGAAAAGAGTATTTCCCTAATCCCGGCAGGTGCATTGTTTTAGGCATCTGCCGGGATTTTGCGTCGAAAATGTAGAATTGAGGAGAAGCCATGAACGCTCATATAACTGCCGGAGAGGCTGTTAAAGAACATCCAAACAAGCTGACCGCCGCTCTGAACTGGCTTGATGAGAATTTCGAGAAACCGTTTCTGATTAGCGGTATGCTTGCAATCATTCTCATAATCACCTTTCAGACTTTTTATCGCTATATCGGTGCCCATTTTTCTACCAATGCGGCGGGCGCTATCTGGACCGAAGAACTGGCGCGATTTATTTTTATCTGGATTTCCTATCTGGCAATTCCGCTGGCCATTAAGACCCGACAGAATATCCGTGTTGATATAGTTTTTGATAGATTGCCTAAGCGATTCCAGGGTATTAGCTGGATCGTTGTTGATTTGTGCTTTTTCGCCCTGGTGGCTGTTGTTTTCTACATGGGGCTTCAGAATATATATATGTTGAGGGAATTCCCCCAGGTCGCGCCCGGCACAGGAATGTCGTATCTCATTCCGTATCTGATTCTGCCTTTTGGTTTCGGCCTGATGGGTCTTCGCTTGTTTCAGGACCTCTATAAGCAGGTACGTGAGTGCGGTATTGTTGATTCACTGATCGGTGTGGCCCTTGCTGTTGTTATTGCTCTTCCTGCCTATTTTAGTGAAAGTGCGTCTGTGCTGACTATCCTTTTTGGATATTTTTTGCTCTTTCTGGTAATCGGGGTTCCCATCGCAGTAAGCCTTGGTCTCGCTGCCACCGCGACAATCATCAATGCAGGCACCCTGCCTATTGAATATGTTGCCCAGATCGCTTTTACCTCCATTGATTCTTTCCCTATTATGGCGATCCCGTTCTTTATCGCAGCGGGTGTGTTCATGGGTGCCGGCGGTCTTTCTAAAAGGTTGCTCAATCTTGCTGACGAAGTACTCGGCTCTCTACCAGGCGGTATTGCGCTTGCCGCAATTGCCACCAGTATGTTTTTTGCGGCCATTTCAGGTTCCGGCCCCGCAACTGTTGCCGCGATTGGCTCTCTGACCATCCCTGCGATGGTGCAGCGAGGGTATGATAAATACTTCGCAGCATGTATCGTTGCCGCGGCCGGCGCCATCGGCGTTATGATTCCACCGAGTAACCCATTTGTTGTCTACGGTGTTTCAGCCCAGGTTTCCATCGGCAAGCTCTTTATGGGCGGTATTGTGCCAGGCGTGCTGACCGGTTTTGCCCTGATGTTTTATACCTACTGGTACTCCAAGAAGCGCGGTTGGAAAGGAGTTGAGAAGGAGCGCAGCATTGGCACCTTCGTCAAGGCCTTCTGGGATGCCAAGTGGGCCCTCATGGTACCGGTCATTATTCTGGGTGGTATCTATGGCGGCATTATGACCCCCACAGAAGCAGCCGCCCTGGCCGCTTTTTATGGTCTTGTCGTAGGAATCTTTGTTTATCGTGAGCTGAACCTGAAAAACCTGGCTCCGGCCTTCGTTGAGGCCTGCTCCACCTCAGCTCTCGTTATTATCCTCATGGCCATGGCAACCATTTTCGGCAACATCATGACCATCGAGCAGGTTCCTGCCACTATTGCCGCTGCCATGCTTTCGCTGACTGAGAACAAGATCATGATTCTACTCATGATTAACGTGTTGCTGCTTATTGTCGGTACCTTCATGGAGGCCCTGGCAGCGATTGTTATTCTCACTCCGATTCTGCTGCCGATTGTTATCAAAGTCGGAGTTGATCCAGTCCACTTCGGCATCATGATGGTGGTTAACCTCGCTGTAGGTTTCATTACTCCGCCTGTTGGTGTGAACCTTTTCGTGGCCTCCGGGGTTGCCCAGGCAAAAATTCAACATTTGGCCAAGGCCATTTTGCCGATGGTTGGCATAATGATTGCAGTACTGTTGTTAATCACATACTTCCCGTCTGTACCGTTACTGTTTGTCAAATAAGATGTGATACCAATCAGGTCATGGAAGGTTCGTTACCCCTTTTTCCGATCCCTTCCATGATCATGTAAAGATCTACCCAAAAAAAAATCGCAAGGAGATTGCTATGCAATGCTGTTCCCCTCATGAGCAGAGACTCTTGGATAAGATAGAAGGAAAAGAAGATATCTACCGCGCATCCCACGCCAGGGTTTTCAAAATTCTCGACACCTTCGACGGTGTGCGCCCGGTAATCGATATAGAACGTGCCCGCTACTTCACCCAGTCCATGCAGGAAACCGAAGGTCAGATGCTCTGCCTGCGCTGGGCCAAGGCGATGAAGCATGTTGCAGAAAACATCACCGTATATATTGATGAAGATAACCTGATCTGCGGGCGTGGTGGCGTAAAGGGTCGTTACGGCCTGCTCTACCCTGAGCTTGATGGCGACTTCCTCGATGTTGCTGTACAGGATCTGCCGAGCCGTACCGAGTCTCCGTTTTCAATCTCTGAAGAAGACGCAAAAATTGTTGTTGAGGAGATCGCACCATACTGGAAGGGTAAGACCTACCACGAGGCGCTGAATGCCGCACTTCCGCCGGAAGTCCACAAGCTGAGCTACGACGACCCTGAAGGGCTCGCTTCCCGCTTTATCGTCAACGAGACTTCTTCTTTCCGCTCATCCATCCAGTGGGTACATGACTACGAGAAGATACTCAAGAGAGGTTTTGGTGGTATCAAGCAGGAAGCACTGGACAAGATGGAGGCGCTTGATCCACTCTCACCGATTGATAATGTAGAGAAAAAGCCGTTCCTTGAGTCAATCGTTATTGTCTGTGATGCCATCATTACCTGGGCACGTCGCCACGCTGTTCTCGCCCGTGAGCTGGCAGAGAAAGAGACCGACATGACCCGTAAGATGGAGCTGTTCAAGATGGCCGACATCTGTGAGCGTGTGCCTGAGCATCCAGCACGCACCTTCCACGAGGCTGTGCAGTCCCAGTGGTTCACCCAGATGTTTTCCCGTATCGAGCAGAAGACCGGCACCATCGTTTCCAACGGTCGTATGGATCAGTACTTCTACCCATTCTACCAGGCAGATATTGAGGCTGGAATCCTCGATGACGATCAGGCTCTTGAACTCCTTGAGTGTCTCTGGGTTGGCATGGCGCAGTTCATCGACCTCTACGTATCGCCGACTGGTGGTGCGTTTAATGAAGGATATGCCCACTGGGAGGCGGTTACCATCGGTGGCCAGACCCCGGATGGCCGTGACGCAACCAACGAACTCACCTATCTGTTCCTGAAGTCCAAGCGTGAGTTCCCGCTGCACTACCCGGATCTCGCTGCACGTATCCACTCCCGCTCACCAGAGCGTTATCTGGCTGACGTTGCCGAGACCATCAAGGACGGTTCCGGCTTTCCGAAGCTGATCAACGACGAGGAAGTGGTACCACTCTACGTGTCCAAGGGAGCAACCTTCCAGGAAGCGTATGATTACGCGGTTTCCGGTTGTACCGAAGCGCGTATGCCGAATCGTGACACCTACACCTCCGGTGGTGCCTACATCAACTTTGTAGCAGCCCTTGAGATGACCCTGAAGAACGGCCGTATGCAGAAGCATGGCGAGGAAATGCTTGGTCTTGAGACCGGCGATCCTACCCAGTTTGAAACCTGGGAAGAGTTCTGGCAGGCATACGTCAAGCACCACGAGCTGTTCCTGAAAACCGCTTTTTATCAGCAGTATGTGATCAATAATCTGCGCGCCAAGCACTTTGCGCATCCTCTTGGCAGCTCCATGCATGATCTCTGTATGAAGCATTGCCTCGACCTGCACACCCCGCAGATCCCTGAGGGCATTAACCTCGGTTACTTCGAGCATATGGGTCTCGGAACCCTGGTTGACTCCCTGGCTGCAATTAAAAAGCTGGTCTTCGAAGAGAAGAAAATCACCATGGCTGAGGTTATCGAGGCGTGTGAGTGCAACTTTGAGGGCAAGGAAGATGTCCGCCAGCTCCTGATGACCGCTCCATGCTACGGTAATGATGATCCGTATGCGGACGAAATCGGTTGCAAGATTGATGAGATGAACGTGCTCTACGGCCAGAAGTACTCCAAAGAGCTTGGCATGCATAACGATATCCGTTACGTACCGTTTACCTCCCATGTACCTTTCGGTAAGGTGGTTGGTGCGACTCCAAACGGTCGTTACGCCTGGACTCCGCTTTCTGACGGATCTTCCGCCTCCCATGGAGCAGATAAAACCGGTCCGACTTCCGTTCTTCTTTCGAACTACAATTCCAAGAACTATGGACACCGTGATCGTGCAGCACGCATGCTGAACATCAAGTTCACTCCGAAGTGTCTGGAGGGTGAGGAGGGAACCGACAAGATGATTTCCTTCATCAGAACCTTCTGCGATCTCAAGTTGTGGCACGTTCAGTTCAACGTTATCAACAAGTCTACTCTTATCGCAGCCCAGAAGGACCCTGAGAAATATAAGAGTCTGATCGTTCGTATCGCAGGCTACTCTGCCTACTTCGTAGATCTCTCCCCGGATCTGCAGAACGATCTCATTGCTCGTACCGAGCACGAGACTGTTTAACCGACCTCAGTTTGAACGGACTTTATTGCCGGCCCGTTTAACTCAATCCCTGTCCAGGATGTCAGGGCCGGCAGGAGAATGTTCAGCCTGAGTCGGAGAACCGGTAAGCAATCCCTCGTTATAAGGAGGATTGCTTACCGGTTGCAGGTATACGTTACAGAAATTTACTTATTTCTTTTCAAAGTAATAGCCGTGAATTTATGCGGTGACCACCTCTGCCTGGTGGGGAGAAGAGTCGAGAGCGATCATGAACTATAAAGAAATTCAGAATACAAGCGGCTGCATTTTTAATATTCAGAAGTACTCGGTACATGACGGGCCGGGTATCCGTACAGTCGTCTTTTTAAAAGGTTGTCCGCTCTCATGCCGCTGGTGCAGTAACCCCGAATCACAGGCACATAAGCCACAGCTTGCCTATAACCGGAATAAGTGTATCTCAATCAGTGAATGTGTTCGTTGTGCCGAGGTCTGTACAGTAGGTGCATTGAGTCGCGGAGATGATGATAAAGTCACCGTGGAGTGGGGTTCCTGTACGAACTGCCTGGCCTGTGCAGATGTATGCCCGGCTGGTGCGCTGATTGTTTATGGTGAGCAGATGACAGCCAAAAATGTCATTGATCAGGTTGAAAAAGACGCCTCTTTTTATGCACGTTCCGGCGGTGGTCTGACCCTGGGCGGCGGTGAACCACTGGCCCAGAAAGCTTTTGCTCTTGCCCTGCTGCAGGAGGCAAAACGCCGTTACATCAAAACTGCGGTGGAGACCTGTGGTTATGTTGGTGAAGAGGTTCTTCTTGAAGCATGCAAATTTATAAACTTTTTGATGTATGACATTAAATGTGTGGATAGTGAACTCCATAAAGAATTTACCGATGTCGATAATGCAATAATACTGAAAAATATCAAGGCAGTGCGAGAGATGTATCCTAAACTGCCAATACGTGTTCGTACTCCTGTAATTCCGGGTTTCAATGACACTACCCGGGAGATTGAGGCAATTGCGGCGTTTATCAAAGAGCTGAATGTGGAATTTGAGCTGCTCCCGTATCATCGCCTCGGTACCCAGAAATACACCAATATAGGGCTCGAGTATCCGATGGGCGAGGTCGCACTGGAAAACGAAAAATATCTGCGATTGAGACAAGCGGCAATTGATGCCGGTGCTGAGGTGAAGTAAGTGCATTCAGCAAGCTGATAGGCTTTGATTCAGAGCGTAGAACAGGAACTCTCCCGGTTTGGACCGATAACGAGAAAATATATGATTCAACCATGTGGCTGTGCTGATCTTTTGGCATTGCCACATTTTTTTTAGTTGCAAAATTGTCCCTTTCTCTCAGGGGATATGAAGTTATACGTCTGTTGTTACGTGCTTTGAAGGAATTGACTGTTTCTTGAACTGTAAAAAGATGCTAGGTTATACCGGTTGCTAACTGCTACATTGTGGTTGAACCGGTGAGGCTTCCCGGTCTTCAGTTTGTGGCTTAATAAACGAGATGTGCTTATAAGTAATTTGCCGGAATTATGTACGAATATCATCAGAAACTGTCTGACCATATGGAGGGTGTCCTGGGGACGCTCGATGATGGCCTCTATGTGACCGATAAAGAGGGCATGACCTTACATGTCAATTCAAGCTATGAACGGCTTACTGGCTTGAAAGCAGTGGAACTTGTGGGCAAAAACGTCCGCGATCTGCTTGATGAAGGTACCTTCAACGCCATTGTCAACCCACAGGTAATTGAGAAACGTGAACCGGTGACCGAGCTCCAGGTGCTTGGAAACGGCAAACGTGTGGTTCTGCGCGGCACACCAGTTTTCAACGAGTACAAAGAAATAGCTTTGGTTGTCACCACGGTTCGCGATGTCACGCTGATGGGGCAGATGCGTGAGCAGATCAAAGAGCAGAAGAAGTTGCTTTCGATCTACCATGAGCATATCGAGAGTATAACCACATCCAATAAGGACGGTGAGAGCCCGTACTCTTCAAATCAGCGGGATGAAATCGCTGATCTGGTTAAGCGCGTTGCAACTACTGATGCCATCATTTTGCTGCTGGGGGAGACCGGTGTAGGTAAAGACTGGTTTGCCCGTATGGCTCATGAGAGTAGCTTGCGAAAGGATCAGGTGTTTCTCAAGGTTGACTGTGGCTCCATTTCTGAGACCCTGATAGAATCTGAGCTGTTTGGTTACGCACCGGGCGCATTTACCGGTGCAAACCGCCAGGGCAAGATGGGTCATTTCGAGATGGCCCATAAGGGCACCATTTTTCTTGACGAGATCGGCGAGTTGCCCATGCCCATGCAGGCCAAGCTGCTGCGCGTCCTGCAGGACCAGGAGGTGGTGCGGGTCGGCTCCTCGACCCCGAAAAAAGTTGATGTACGTATCATCGCAGCTACCAACAGGAACCTTGAGGCAGAAGTGGAAAAAGGCAATTTCCGTATCGACCTCTACTATCGTCTTCGGGTAGCTGTGGTCGATATCCCCCCCTTGAGAGAAAATCCGGAGATGATCCCCGGCCTTATTTACCATTTTCTGGAACGGTTCAATAGAAAATATAAAAAGGAAGTAACCTGTCATCCGGAGTCAATGCGAATTTTTATGGCCTACCGCTGGCCTGGAAATATTCGTGAGTTGGAAAATGCTACTCAGAGTCTGGTGGTCACCTGCCAGGGTAACGAGATAGACCCGGATGATCTGGCGCCATGTATGCAAGCCGCATACTATCAGCAACGTATACAACCGGAGGAGGCATCTGGTACTGGTTCCGTCCCTTTTCCTGAAGCTGAAGCCATGCAGGCCGGGCTGTTCGATATGAGTGGGAAAACCCTGAAGCAGGCTGTTCTTGAATATGAACGTCAGGTAATTCAGAAGACCATCGACCAGCTGGGTTCTGTCACCAAGGCGTCAGCCGCGCTTGGGATTAACAGGACCACTCTTTTTAGAAAAATGCGCGAAGAGACCCTGAAAAACTGATGCCTGAAGTCCTGATATTTGCCCTTGCCTGGTTTGCCGCCGGGGTTGGTAATGGTCTTGCCGGGTTTGGAGCGGCGATGATTGCCATGCCGCTCGTTGCCGGCTCGGTCGACCTGGCCATAGCTGTTCCTGCCTGCACGTTGACAGTGCTGACCTTAAATGTCCAGGTCGCCTGGATTTTCCGGAGACACATCCGCTGGGACTATGTGAAAGAGATAGGTGTTGGCCTGATACCGGGAGCTTTGCTCAGTGTCGTGGTGCTGAAATACCTGCCGGAAACCTGGTTGAAAGTGGCCCTGGGGAGTTTTGTCGCAGGCTATGCCCTGTGGAATCTCTTTTTAGCAGGCGAAGCCGGGGAACGGGTTGTAAAAAATACATGGGGATATCTGGCAGGGGTTTTGTCTGCAGCCATGGGGTTGGCCTTTGGAGTCAATGGTCCGCCAATGGTGGCGTATATCGCCTATAGCGGTTGTCCGGCCAAAGCTGTGAGAGGCACTATAGGTGCAGCATTTATCGTTTCAGGGGTGATTATAGTCGGGGCGCAATTCATGACCGGCTTGATCGATTCAACCGTTATCACCAACTTTTTTGTGGCGACTCCGGCGGTGCTTATTGGTTCTAAAATCGGCATATGGATTTCGGGGTTTCTCGCAGAAGCTCAGTACCGTAAAGTACTATTTCTGGCACTTTTCCTCATGGGTGGTAATATTGCCGCCACTGCCATTTTGCAGTGATCAAAATGTTGTGCTCAATCGCTGTATTCACCTATGTTCATTCTGAAGCAAACAAGGAATAAGAGATGGAAGAAAGAAAGACCTCAAGCATCATTGTGATGGTGCCTGCCGGCCGTCTGCCGCTTGCTGTTATGAAAGCTGCCAATGAACTTGCTGAGAAGCATTCATTAGAATTGTATCTCACCACTGCGCAAAATCTTCGTCTTAACAATGTGTCAATTGAGTTGGTCGATGAGATCAAGGCAGAGTTGGCTGCACTCGGTGCGGTTTTTAAGGAAAAAGGAAAATTCCCATTGCCAAGGGTCTGTGTGGGTAATGGACACTGTAACCTTGGGATAGGTGATACTTCGGAGATCAGTAAGCTGATTATGGATCGTTTTGGCGAAAGGGAAAACGTCAAGGCCAAGTTCAAGGTTGCTATATCTGGTTGCCCCACCTGCTGCTCTAATCCGAGAAACACTGATATCGGCATTATCACCACCCGTAATGGTTTTGATATCTATGCAGGTGGCAAGGGCGGCGTTGCACCGGAGGCCGGTAGGCGGGTTGCCAGAAAAGTCGATGAGAACGAGATGCTTGATATTGTTGAGAAGCTTGTTGATTTTCACGATGCGAAAACCGGGAAGAAACAGCGGATTTTTAAACTGCTCGATGATCCGGAGTTCCCATTTGCTGAAGTGTAATCACTCTGTAATTGAGTGAACCGTAGGGTTGTGGGTGTCTGACCGGTTTACACCACCGCAGTCAGCCACAACCCAATGCCCAGGAAGTGTTTAGCTGTTTGAGATCGGTATATACTGTTTGCTCGGGTGGAAGTGAATATGCCTAACCTATTCTAGCTGGCGAAAAGATTGTTTGGAAAACTGCATTGAATGATGCTGTAGAAATGAAGGCACGAATCATGGATCGAACCATTTGGGCCGAGAATGCCCTGACCATACAGAAAGAGTTGGCCGTTTGTGTTTGCGGTGGTGAGGATTGGCGGATTATCAACAGCAATGAGAGTTTTGCCAGCTATTTCATCGGCGAACACCATTCTGCTGTAAACACATCTCTTCTGCTGCAGCTACAGGAGATCAATGCCCAAAGTGTATCAAAGCCTCTGCAGGAGTCCACAGAGGGGCTTGCAGTAATGTACTCGCTGGACGGCAGGGATTTTATTCTTTCATGGCACTGGCTGGATAGGGAAAACAACATTCGTGCCATTTTTGGACATAAACTCACTGTTGCCTGCAGCTTTGAGGAGTCGGTCGCTGCCGGCAAGGAATTGGAGATAATCTTCGATAATATGCATGACGGTGTCTGGGTAATTGACGGCAACGGCGTGACTATCAAAGTGAATAAGGCGATGGAACGCATTGCCCAGGTAAAAGCGGAGGAGGTTGTTGGCAAGCATGTCACCGAAGCGGTGAGCCTTGGGCTGACTTCTACCTGTGTTACCCTGGAGGCATTGAAAAATCGCCAGCCTGTGACGATGTTCGACGATTATTCCGATGGGGTACGCTGCCTGAATACTTCGACGCCAGTTTTTGACGCTGAGGGGAAAGTGTGGCGGGTGATTGCCTGTATTCGCGATATCAGTGAGATGGAGTCTCTGAAGTCCCGCCTGGTTCGGGCAGAGCAGGAGGCGGTGCTGTACCGTGAAAAGCTGAAAAATATCGAAAGCAGGAATTATGATCATCGTGGCACGAGCTCTGCGGCTATTCATCTTGAGCGCACCATAGAACGGGCAGCCAAGGTGGATGCACCTGTGTTGCTGCTGGGCGAGACGGGCACAGGCAAAACCATGTCTGCCACGAATATTCACGATCTGAGCAATCGCAGGAATGACCCGTTCATCACCATTAACTGCGGTGCCATCCCAGCTGATCTCCTGGAGGCGGAACTGTTTGGCTATGAGCCTGGGGCTTTCTCCGGTGCCTCGGAGAAGGGTAAGCCTGGTATGTTTGAGCTGGCCGAAAATGGCACTCTTTTTCTCGATGAGATTGCGGAACTACCTCTGCAGATGCAGGTGAAGCTGCTCCACGTGCTTGATGGAGTCGGCTATCGACGTCTTGGCGGGGTCAAACAATTCATACCTGATGTACGGATAATTGCGGCTACCAACAAAGAGCTGACCTCGCTTGTCGAGGAGGGTACTTTTCGGGAAGATCTATTTTTCCGGCTGCGAGTGCTGGTGGTAAACATCCCTCCCCTGCGTGAGAGAAAAGAAGATATACCCAGCCTTATTAACCATTTTCTGGCACAGGCAAACGAAAAGTACGGTTTGTACAAGACTATGTCCATAGGCCTGATCAATTTGCTGATGAATAATCGTTGGCCTGGCAATGTGCGGGAGCTGCGGGCAAGTATAGAGTTGCTGGTGGCAATGAGCGAAAATAACCTGATAGATGTTGATGAATTGCCCGACCACCACATGAGGTTGATGCCCGAAGAGGCAGCATCAGTGGTGAAAGCATTTAAACCGAAAAGCCTCAAAGTGGCTGTGGAAGAGCTGGAAGAGAGAATGATACGGGAGGCTCTGCTTGAAGGCAAAAGCACGTACAAGGCAGCGAAGCTTTTGCAAACAAGCCAGTCGACCATCGTCAGGAAAGCCCAGCGGTATAATATCAACAGTGAGGTGATCTCGCTGTAGCGTTGACCAGTGTTTTGCCTCCAGGTGTGACAAGCCAGATGTTTACAAGTGTAAAACGAGCAAAAGGGCCGGAAGATTGTTTCTTCCGGCCCTTTTGCTCGTTTTGCTGACCGGCCCCTGTGAACAGCGGCAGGGACCGGTTGGGAGAACAGCAAATACTCGGGTTAGGCGAGCACTTCCTCCACCGGGGTGTAGGGCAGATCAAAGGCGTCGCATACAGCTTTATAGGTCAACTTGCCCTCATGGACGTTGAGGCCCAGCTTGATCTCTTCATTCTCCAGACAGGCCTTTTTCCAGCCCTTGTTGGCAATCTGCACAGCATACGGCAGGGTGGCGTTGGTCAGGGCCATGGTTGAGGTCATCGGTACCGCACCAGGAATATTGGCAACACAGTAATGGACAATACCGTCAACCACGTAGGTCGGTTCGGAGTGGGTAGTCGCTTTGGAGGTCTCAAAGCAGCCACCCTGATCGATTGCCACGTCCACCAGTGCAGTATTTGGGCGCATCAATTTGAGGTCTTCGCGGCTGATAACCGCAGGTGCCTTGGCACCGGGAATAAGCACCGCACCGATTACCAGGTCCATCTCAGGCAGGAGTTCACGAATAGCTCCGGGAGAAGACATCATCATGGTGCAGTTTGCAGGCATAACGTCATCAAGATAGCGGAGACGGTCGAGGTTGATATCGAGCAGATACACCTGGGCGCCGAGACCGCATGCCATCTTGGCTGCCTGCACGCCAACCACACCTCCGCCGATAACCATGACTTTGGCCGGGGCAACACCTGGCACACCGCCGAGCAGTTTGCCGATACCGCCATTGGTCTTCTCGAGTGCCTTGGCGCCCTGCTGAATCGCCATACGGCCGGCAACCTCAGACATCGGGGTGAGCAGCGGCAGGGAACGATCTTTTTTCTGAATGGTCTCGTAGGCGATGCAGGTGGCACCACAGTCGATAAGACCTCTGGTTTGTGGCTCGTCTGCGGCAAGGTGGAGGTAGGTGAAGAGGACCTGCCCCTTTCTCAGCTTTGGAATCTCACCGGCCTGAGGCTCTTTGACATGCATGATCATCTCAGCTTTGACAAAGATCTCGTCGGCGCTGGCAATGGTTGCACCTGCTGCGACGTATGTTTCGTCAGCAAAGCCAGAGCCAACACCTGCATTCTCTTCTACCAGAACATCATGACCATTCGCCTTCATGGTTGCCACACCGGCAGGGGTCATGCAAACGCGATTTTCTTTATCCTTAATTTCTTTCAATACACCTACAATCATTGTACTTCTCCAAGTTAATTATATAATTGTGAACCTTGATGATCCTATTTGGCCTGGGCTGCAAAAGCTGCATCAAGCGCGTTGACGATCTCATCGATATCGTTTCTGGTGGAAATAAGCGCCGGGCTGAAGGCAAGGGTGTTGTTGTATTCTTTGAAAGATCGGTTGGTGCGGCCGATGATCACCTTGCTCTGGCTCATGCAGTGGCCGGCAATACCTGCGGCCACGTTTTCGGCAACCGGTTTCCTGGTTTCGCGGTTTTCTACCAGTTCAAGCCCCTGGAAGAGACCGAGGCCACGCACGTCACCGATTATCTCATATTTGTCTTTGAGCTCGAAGAGACGATCCTGGAAGTAGTCACCCATCTCAATGACATTATCCAGCAGGTTCTCGC
Organism: Desulfosediminicola ganghwensis; assembly: GCF_005116675.2. Classification (NCBI taxonomy): domain Bacteria; kingdom Pseudomonadati; phylum Thermodesulfobacteriota; class Desulfobulbia; order Desulfobulbales; family Desulfocapsaceae; genus Desulfosediminicola; species Desulfosediminicola ganghwensis. The sequence goes on along the minus strand of NZ_CP050699.1, from coordinate 644,687 downwards.
GCTCGATAATACTGACGTTCTCAAGTGCTGCAACCGGTCCGGCTGTGCAACCGCCGAAGGTGGAAATGTCGCGGAAGTAGTGCATGCGATCACTGGGGTCTGCCTTGAAGGCGTCGAAAACTTCTTCGGTTGTTACGGTGCAGGAGATCGCAGCATAGCCACTGGCCACACCTTTGGCCATGGTCACCATGTCCGGTTTGAAGTCGAAGTTCTGGTAGCCGAACCACTTACCGGTACGACCAAGGCCGCAGACAACTTCATCTATATGTAAGAGCACTCCATAACGATCACAGATTTCTCTGATGATAGGGAAGTACTCGGGAACAGGAACTATTACTCCACCGCCTGCGGTTACCGGTTCGAGTACCAGGCCGCCGACAGTGTCCGGGCCTTCATTGATTATTACTGTCTCCAGTGCTCTCGCGCAGTCGATGTCGCAGCTTCCGTACTCTTTATCGAACGGGCAGCGGTAACAGCAGCAATGGGGCATTTCGACAAAGCCTGGAGCGAACGGGCCGAACTGATTTTTACGCTCGAATTGGCCGGTTGAAGAGAGAGCGCCGATTGTGGTGCCATGATAATCGCGATCACGGAAGATGATTTTATGCTTGGAGCCGTCGCCTTTCAGATGGGCGAGCTGGCGAATGATCTTGTACGCTTTCTCATTGGCCTCGGACCCGGAGTTGGAGTAGTAGACTCGGCCCATTCCGGGCATTTTCTCAAGCAGCTTTTCGGCGAAAGCGGCCCCCGGCACGCTACCGGCTGTGCCGGCAAAATAGTTTAACTCAATAAGCTGGTCACGCACTGCGTTGGCGATACTCTCGCGGCCATAACCAACATTGACTGTCCACACACCACCCGCTACAGCGTCGAGGTACTGGTTGCCTTTGGCATCCCAGACGCGCATTCCTTCACCTCTGACAATTACCAGAGGATCATTCTCTTCATAGGGTTTGTGCTGAGTAAGATGGAACCAGCAATTATCTTTAGCCTGTTGCAGGGTATTGGTCATATTTGGGGTCACACTTTTAGTCATAATACTTCTCCATGCTGAGTAGTGGTTGAGTGACCCGGCGGTTGAGGTTTGGGTCCGCCGGGTCACTCAGGGTTCTTCTTTGATTTTAATGGACAAGTTTGCCTGAGCTTTTCAGGCAGGTAATCCGTCGGAACGTTTGCTATTCCAAACTATTCCGACCTGCTAAAACTGCTTTTCCAGCATGGCAAGCAGCTGTTTCTCATTACCCTGGCGGGGATTGTTATCCATGAGCCGCTTTGCTGCGGCAGCTCTGGTTGCGATACCGGGGAGATCTTCCACGGTAACCCCGTAAGGTGAGAGACCTTCTTTAATGTCGAGATCTTCCAGCATTGCACTGAAGGCGTCGGCGCAGGAGGCGGCACGTTCTTCGGTGGTGAGGTGATCGTTGTTTGCTCCGGTGAGGATATCAAAAACAATGGCGTATTTTTCAGGATTGGCCATGAAGTTGTAATCAATCCCCATCGGTGCCACCGCAGCCATAAGTAATCCGTGTGGCAGCTTGTATCTGGCAGGTACTGAAGTACCAATGGCATGGATAATTCCATTCTGAGTATTGCCAAAGCCCATGCCAGCCAGGGCAGAGCTGTACAGCATAGCCTCACGAGCCTGAAGGTTATTGCCATTGGTGTACGCCTTACGGATGTTCAAGGCGATCATCTTCATGGCCTGGAGGTTAAGGGCATCGGTGAACGGTGTTGCTCTCAGACCGACAAAAGACTCCATGGCGTGAACAAAGGCGTCGACTCCTGTCATGGCGGTGACATGGGGAGGGAGGCCAGTGGTAAGTGCAGGATCAAGGATTACTGAGGCTGCATAGATGTGGTCGCTGACGATTCCAAGTTTTGCGCCGGTTTCGTTGTTGGTCAGCACAGAGATGGATGTCATCTCACTGCCGGTACCAGCGGTGGTTGGTACGGCGATAATTGGCATACATGGGCCGGGCACCATATCAACCCCGAAGTAGTTATCAATTGGACCACCATGACTTACCAGCACCGAGGCAGCTTTGGCTGTATCAAGGGCGCTGCCGCCACCAAAACCGATGAGTACATCAGCTTTGAACTCGTTGATGACATTGACGCAGTTTTGAATTGAGGTGGCATTAGGCTCGAGCTCTGCCTGATCATAGAGCACAAATGGTACTCCTGCAGCGAGAAGTGCTTTCTCCAGAGAAGCCTGCAGGCCGAGGGCCGAGAGGCCCGGGTCTGTGACAATGATTGCACGCTCACCACCGAGGCGTTGAACTTCTTTGCCAGCCCTGTCGATTGCGCCGGCTCCTTTGAGTATCTTGGGTACGGAATTAAATTCGTGGATCATGTTTGTCACCTCGTACTACTATTAAGAATTCGACTACTGAGTATTTATTGAGCGGCGTGCTGTCCATAAGGAGCATCGCCGAGAATCTTTGTGCTCTATGATTGCAATGCTGATGCCACAATGAGAAAAAAACCTTAAGTGCTCGATATGAAAGGTTAAAACGGTTAGAATCGGTTTTGTTCTCACCGGCTTGATGCAAAAGTGAATTGTTTCAAGAGGGGGCAGCTGGAGAGTCGAGTCAAAAGTGCATTGGACCGTCGGTTGCTGGACATATCCGTGAAGCCTGTGGCTGGTATGGCTGGTGGATGTAATGCGATGGATGGTTTTAATTATTAGATATCGTGAAGTAAATTCTCTTCTTGGTCGCGGGTTGTGTTCTTCGACTGCGGTTTAAAGATAGCAGGAGGTGATGCAAAAATGAGTTGTTCATCGGGATATCTCATTCTCTGCATTGTGCCACGAACTTTTTTATGTGTGGCTGAAAAAAAGCATGCTTCCGCTTTATTGTAGCAATGCAGGCAGGATTGTCAGGAAGTGGATAGGGGGAAAGCACCTATTTAGAAGAGACATTGGCGAATTTAAAAATTGTTGGTTTTCAAATAAAAAAGGCAGCGATCAGAAATCTGATCACTGCCTATTTTTGTTCCTGCCGGTACTGCTGGTGTTTCTGTCAAGAGTACACTTTGTCCAACCAGGCAGGTAATCTATCTTCTAATTTCTAAGATCTTTTTCGAAATAAACGTGGCGTTCGCTACCAAGAATCCGCACACTTTGTTCGCGCACACTGAGCATTTTGAATGCACCCATCTTGGTATAGTAAAACCAGGCGCCAAGGGCTATCCATACGAGCAGGGCATACCAGGAAGGCATCCCAATGGCGGCAGGTGAGAATGGAACGGTGAGTAACAGAAGGCAAACCAGTGAACTGATACTGCCGAGAATGCCATGGATTGCCCCTTTCTTGTCTCCTGCGTGGCGCATGACCTTGTAAGCAGTCATTGAGGCAAGCATATACGCGATCACTGTACCGATAGCAGACATATCAACAACCCAGTTCAATACTTCACGGCCAAAGAATGGTGCAATCAGTGAAATGCTGAGAACGAAGGCGATTGCTTTATGTGGAGTCTGATATTGAGGGTGAATTTGTGCAAACCAGGCAGGCAGGATGCCGGCACGCCCCATGGAGAAGATCAGACGGGATGAAGCGATGAAGAAGCCGTTGATACCTGTGCAGATAGCGGCGAGGACCGCAACGGTAAGGATTACGCTGCCAGATGTGCCAAGAGCCATTTTGGCTACAGTTCCGGTCGCCCAGGGTACATCCATTGCCAACAGTTCAGGGTATGGCATAATGCAGGCAACGGCCAGGGTTACCATTGAGTAAAGAACAATACCGCAGCCAATGGCGCTGAGCATGAGTTTGATTGCACGCTCGTGGGGGAAGTCAAATTCTTCGGCCGCCTGGGGAATGGTATCGAAACCTATATAGAGCCAGGGGGCGATCGCCACAATACTTAACACACTGGCAAGGGCGCTCTTGTTTTCTGCAAAAAGCGGGTACAGGTTGGAGATGGATGCGGTCTCGGCAAGACTTGAACCTGTGAAAAGTACCAGTATGGAACCGCAGAGCGCAAAGGCAAGAAATACCTGGATCTGACCCACCAGGTCTGCACCGCGATAATTGAGCACACCTGCCAGCAGCAACACTCCTGAGAGCATTGCGATTTCGCCTGCATATACGCTATAGCCAGCAATACTGTATAGGTGGCCGATTTCAAAAACGCCTGGCAGAACAAAGCGGGTGAGAAGCGATATAGCCGTCGCATTCAGGGTAATGATACAGATATAGCCAAGCACCAGCGCCCAACCGCAAATAAAGGCAATTGTTGGGCCAAAGCCTACAAAAGAGAAGGCAAAAGCTCCGCCGGTTACCTTGTATTTGCTCACCATATTCCCCAGTGAAATGGCAACCGAAAACAGCATGATTCCACCCAGCGCAAAACCAATACAGGCTGCCAGCGGGCCAGCTTGTGGAAGGAACCTGAGCGCCGGAAGAACGAAAGCACCCCAACCCAGTACTGATCCGAGCGCCAGGGCCCAGGCATGGATAGGCTTGATAGTTTTCTTCAGTCCCTGTTCCTGTTGTATTTCTTTTCTCAAAACATTCTCCTGCAAAAAATCTTTTATCTTAGGGCAGACTATTCTGCTACCATTTTTCACTGTAAGGTGCTGCTTGTGAGACTCAGATAATCAGACGTTGGACTGACAAATTGCCTGATGTCCAGTTATAGGCAAGAAGAATGCCACATGGTAGTGCTGTGTGTATGTGCTTGAATGCGTTGGCTAAATATTGCGAACAAATGAGGAAAGATTTGGTTGTGAATCATATTTGACTCGCAACGATGGTCGCTGGAGTAGTTTGTGATTCAGTTTTGAGGAAGTAAACACGACGATGTTGTAAATATGAAACATGTTGTTGTCACGGAAGAGAGAATCTTAACCAAAAATAAGAATAAAAGTTATTATATCTTTGTACTATTGATACTCTCCAGGTTGGTGAAGGCTCTTGCTGTAGGCGGTATCTCGTGAGTCAAATATGCATCACTGTGGGGCTGCCGCTGTTTTTGTTACTGATAATTAGTTAAAAAGGTACATCTGTGAGGATGCGGGGGCAAGTGATATTGTGGTGTGGGTAGCTGGCAGTTCAATGTCTTGCCGGAAGAGTAGGGTGGCCACCAAAGAGCCTGCCTGGAACCTCCTTATTGAGGGTGCATGAGTATTAAGATAAATAAAGAGTCAATCCGGCATGCTCCCTGCTATTGTGAAGAGAACATCTGGCACCTGGCCCAGCGACAAGAGTTTGCCGGTTATGACCCGCATGCTGTTTTCATCTCAAATTTCCAGAGGATTGTGCATTTCGAGGCCCAGCGAATCTGTGACGGTACGCATTTTATGTGTTGGGATTACCATGTAATCCTCATCGCGGAGGATAGTGGTGAATGGTTTGTATTCGATCCTGATTCAACGCTTGATTTTGGCTGTGGATTGCAGGAATATCTTACCGCCAGCTTCCCGTTTGGCGACAGAATAGCGCAAGCGCCCCTCTTCAGGGTCATCAAGGCTGCAGAATATACCCGCAGCTTTTCAAGTGACCGGCGTCATATGCGAAAAGCAGATGGATCGTTTCATGCCTCACCTCCTGTGTGGCCAGTAATCCAGGGTGCTGAGTGCAGCTCGTTCAATTTATGGGACTTTGTCGACATGGTAAATGTCGGCCAGGGGGAAGTGCTGGATCTCGTGGGGCTCAGGGAGCGGTTTACTGGCATGATGTCAAAACCATGAATCGCAGCAAGGGGTTAGGGGAATAGCTTAAAATTAAGAGGTCTTCCCAACTCTCAAGATAATGGCTTGATTCCAGGGGGGACCAATAACCTCCTTTTCGAACTGGTATTCCAGTCATGTCAACACTACGCAGAAGTCGACAGAAATTTTATAACGTTTTTTCGTATTGTTATGATTTTTTCATAACACTGCATTCTGGTCACTACAGAAACGAGACTCGTAATTTTCTTGTTGATTCAGCCCAGCCAGTGAGGACAAAACAGGTCCGAGTGCTTGATGTCTGTTGCGGCACTGGTTCAGTCGCTCTCGCTTTTGCTGATAAATATGTAGACGCCCTGACGGTTGGTTGTGATTTTTCTACCGGTATGTTGCATAAAGCCGCACTAAAGGATACTGCTCATAAAATACTTCTAGTTCATGGCGATGCTGCATGTCTGCCCTTCGGTGAAGACTGTTTTGATATTGTTTGTTGCTCCCATGCGCTATACGAATTGAAAGGTCAGGCGAGAACAGCTGCACTTCAAGAGATGAAGCGAGTAGTAACGCCCAGGGGGCAGGTACTGGTTATGGAACATGAGGTTCCACAAAATTATCTCGTAAAAATTATGTTTTATATACGTATGCTGATGATGGGTCCAACCGATGCACGGGAGTTTTTAGAACAAGGTTTAACCCCATTCCGAAACATCTTCAATGACGTCACCTTGTCTCACAGCCCGTCTGGCAAGAGCAAACTCGTCATTTGCCGTAAATCATAAAACCCCTGTCGGCCACGAACCGGGTCTCTGATATTTTCCTGAAAAATGAAGGGCGCTGTTGGCTGCACCTGATCCTTCAGCCGCTTCTCCACAAGTTCATGGCTATCAATCTTCCGTCTGATTATCAGATATCCAATACATAATGTTCCCCATCAACGGTTTCAAAATTGATATGTGAGGCTTGTGGAAGTCCGGCAATTTTCCAGGCTTTGATCGGGTTGACAAACGCTTCGCTGACGCAGTTTTTGGGCTGATGCACATTCTTGCAAACATAATTTAATATAGGAAATGCCTGAAACTTCTTGTAATACTCCCGCATAAATTTGATAATTTCTATCTGATGATCATCCAGTTCATCTACCCCCTCACGTTTGGCGAGTACTCTGGCCACGTCCTCATTCCAGTCATCAATGTTCGTTAGAAATCCATCGTTATCAATGGTGACGTTCTTTCCTGCACATTCCAGTTGAGTCATTGTACTTTCCTCCATTCAGTTGTCGTAGATGTGGGGGAGGATGGATCACGGGGTATGCACCTTGCCTTTACCACCCGGATATACATCCAATCTGCCCGTCATCTTGCTTGGTTGAGGGGAGTAGGTAGTCATTGTGTCTGATCGGCTATTCTCTTTGCTATTTTCTGAAAAACATCAACAGATGCAGAGCCTTCGGATGATACCAGCAATGGAATGCCAGAGTCACCGCTCTGTTGAAGTTCAAGGTCAATGGGCAGGGTGCCCAGCAAGGGGAATCCTGTCTCTTTGCTGAGTTGTTCTCCGCCCCCATGGCCAAATATCTCAATCGGTTTTGCTGAGTGTTCACAAAGAAAATAGGACATATTTTCAACCAGCCCAACAAAAGGTTGCCCTGTTTTACGAAAGAGCTCAATAGCCCGCCGGACATCTGCCAAGGCCACTTCCTGGGGAGTCGTTACCATTAAGATTGAACAGTGGGGAAGAGCATTGGCAATGGCAATTGATGGGTCACCGGTTCCAGGTGGAAGGTCAATAACCAGGTAATCGAGTTCACCCCAGGCTACCTGGTCCAGCAACTGATGAATCATTTTGGAGACAAGTGGTCCCCGCCAGATAAACGCTTCGTTCCGGCCAGTGGTCATTCCCAGCGACATTACCCTCAAGCCATGCTTTTCTTTGGGGATGATCATGTTGTCTTTCATCTCTAATGCTTCAGAAATCCCCATCATCACAGGAAGACTTGGGCCATACACATCAGCATCAAGAAGCCCTACAAGATATCCCTGCTGCGCAAGAGCCAAAGCCACATTAACGGCGATCGTAGTTTTGCCGACACCTCCCTTGCCGCTTGCTACAGCCAGAAATTGTTTTACTTTTTCAACACCCTTTAACGGAGCCCTGGGGAACAATTGATGAAACTCTTCATGACATAAGGCTATGACGTCTACCTGCACAGCGGAAATTCCCGGTAAACCTACCAGCGCCTTTTCAATTTGGCGTATGAATACATTTTTTAAAGGGGATCGTTTGCTTTTGAGTGCCAGGTTGAGAGTGACAACATCATCGTGTATTGAGATATTTCGAATCATGCCGATATCGATGAGACTCTTTTTCAACTTTGGATGTATAACTGCCTGTAAGGCTTGTCGGATTTGTTGTTCATCCATCAGGAGTTCCTCGTTTTGTTAGGCTATGACACTCAGTTCCCACCCATTTTCGCGCTCACCCTGGATTTCTATCCGAGGATCGGGTTGCTATTGCTGTTGCACGCATAATTGCAGGTAAACATTCGGATCTCACATATTGTACTGACGAGGTATCGCAGATTATTAGCGATTAAGCACTTTTAGTGCCCTGGTGCATGTCGGTTTGAAGTAATAGAAAAAAACCGGATGACCTCTCTTCAGGCAGTCCGGTTATCTCAATTAAACTTCAGCTTCAGTCCGTGTCTGTCCTGGAACAGGTTGGGCTTTGTCCTGTGATGTTGAGAGCATCCTGCTTGAAATATTAAGGAGAGACAGCAGCTATACAAGCGCTACAAGGTAACAATAGTTTGACTTGCCGGTGAAGCAAAGGCTTTGCATAGTGCTATGTTTTGAGCAATATTCAGCCTTTTAATTGAGGGGAATTTGATGAATTCTCTTGAATGCACCTAACGATTGGGCTGGTACTAAAATATCAAAAGGGGGCTGACCTTGATAAAAGGCAGCCCCCTTTGTTTGCTGGATGTTGTTGTTTAAACAGTTAGAGGAGAGCCAGCAAAACGCCTGCTGCCACTGCGGAGCCGATAACGCCGGAGACGTTGGCACCCATGGCATGCATGATCAGGTGATTCTGTGGATTTGCCTCCAGGCCGACCTTGTTGACAACACGGGCAGCCATTGGCACAGCGGAAACACCTGCGGCACCGATCAGTGGATTGATCGGGGTCTTGGACATCTTGTTCATCATCTTGGCGATAAGCACGCCAGTGGCGGTGCCGATCGCGAAAGCAATCATACCGAGAGCGAGAATACCGAGGGTCTCGATGTTGAGGAACTTGTCCGCAGAAAGTTTGGAGCCCACACCAAGACCAAGAAAGATGGTGACGGTATACATCAGCGAGTTCTTGATGGTATCGGAGAGGCGGTCGATAACGCCACACTCCTTAGCCAGGTTGCCCAGCATGAACATACCGATCAGCGGTGCGGCTGATGGCAAGAGAACCGCACAGATACCAAGCACCAGCAACGGCAGAATGATCTTTTCGATCTTCGAGACGTGCCTGAGCTGAACCATCTTAATTTCGCGCTCTTCCTTGCTGGTCAGCAACTTCATGATCGGCGGCTGAATAATCGGTACCAGCGCCATATAGGAGTAGGCTGCGATTGCGATGGAACCAAGCAATCGTGGAGAGAGCTGACTGGAGAGGAAGATTGCCGTCGGGCCGTCTGCACCGCCGATAATACCGATAGCGGCAGCATCACGCAGTGAGAAATTGATTCCCGATACCATGTCAGTGAGCATCAATGCGCCAAGCAGAGTAGTGAAAATACCGAACTGGGCGGCACCACCGAGCAGAATTGTCTTGGGATTGGCGATCATTGGGCCGAAATCGGTAAGTGCGCCCACACCCATGAAGATGATCAGGGGGAAGATACCTGTCATGATACCGACTTCATAGATATAGAACAGGATTCCGCCAGGTTCGGCAATGCCGGCCATTGGAATGTTGGAAAGAATAGCACCAAATCCGATAGGTATCAACAGCAGCGGTTCAAACTGTCGGAAGATACCAAGGTAGAGCAGCAGCAGGCCGACACAAATCATCAATACCCGGCCGATGCCTACCGTCCAGTCTTTGTTCTGCTGGCCATCGATGATCCCATAGAGACCGGTGGTTTTATAGAGATTTACGGCGAGCTCGGAGATTGATGGAAGCTCAGTGGTCAATGTACTGCCTGGCATGTCGGCAACGACTGCGGAAGGCTGAAAGGTGCCGATTACATCCCCTGTATGAATTTTATCGTATTCCTTGATGGTCAGTGTCTCAAGTTGCCCGGCAAGGCCGGCCCGCAACTTGATAACATTTCCATCTTCCCTTTTGAGGGTGGCTATCTTGTCACCGCTGTAGATATAGTCTCCGGGTTCAAAAAAAATCCGGACAACTTTGGCATCAGCTGGAGACACTATATCCACCGTCCTGTCTGTGGCTAAGGCACTGCCGGCAAATGCGAGGGCGGCCAATAGTACAGAGAGTATGAGCAATCGTATTTTCATATTGCTATCCAAATCATAGACGACAGAGTATCGAATCCCGACCAGAGCCGGGATTCTGTTATTACCGGAAGTGTCTCTTAAGCGATGGTCACCAGCGGTTCGCCGGTCTGAACGGTGTCGCCAACAGCTACGTGCAGGGCGGTAATTTTGCCATCTGCAGGAGCTTTAACGTCAGACTCCATCTTCATCGCTTCCATAACCACGATAGGCTGGTCTTTCTTGACGCTATCACCCACTGCTACCAGGACCTTCAGGACATTGCCCGGGGTCGGAGCATCGACATCCTCACCCTCTGCTGCAGGTGCCGGGGCAGCGGCTGCTGCGGCAGGAACGGCCTGAACGCCACCGGCCTCGCTGACGCTCACGTTGTATGGACGGTTGTTGACAGTAATGGTGTAGTTGCGCGGTCCCATCGGTGCAGCGGCAGGAGCTGCGGCTGCTTTGGCAGGTTTTTTCTCCTCAGGCTTCTCGTCGCTGATCTTACGCACATTGACCTTGGCATTGCCAAGCAGGAAGTCGAGACCCTTGGACTCACAGCTGGCGATGATGAAGATGTTTTCATCATTGACCGGCAGGTTGTTCTCTTCCAGGATCTTGGTTGCTTTGGGGATGCCATCTTCGAGGATATCGAGAGGATCTTCTGTGAAGACCGGCTTTCCAAGCTGCTCGGAGGCAAGTTTGACGATCTCCGGATCTGCAGGGACAGGGGTGCGGCCAAAGTAGCCGAGTACCATGTTGCCGTAGCTTGGGTTGATCTTCTTCCACTTGCCCTGGGTAACGTTGAGATACGCCTGCTGGAAGTAGAACTGGGAAACAGGAGTAACGGAGGTACCGAAACCACCACGGGCCACAACTTCACTCATCTCTTTGATAACATCGGCATAGAGATGCAGGGTGCCGGTGTCACGCATCATCATGGTGTTGGCGGTAAGTGCCCCACCAGGCATTGGTGACAGGGTAACGTTGGGGTGGATCATCTTTGCTTCCGGCGGGAAGAAGTAATCCTTCATTGCTTCCTCGAAGGCTTCCACAGCAACCAGTATCTTCTTGTAATCCATATCGAGGGTGTAGTCGGTGCCCTTCAGGATATGCATCATGGAGAGGATGTCGGGCTGACAGGTACCACCGGAAACCGGGGTCTTGGCAAGATCGATACCGTCGATACCACCTTGGATGGCCGCCATGTTCTGGCTCAGGCCAATACCTGCTGTATCATGGGTGTGGAACCAGAGGGTGGTGTCTTCGGAAACAATCTTACGGGCAGCTTTTACAGTTTCATAAACTTTATTCGGGTTGCATGTTCCGGAGGCATCCTTGAAGCAGATGGAGTGGAATGGGATACCGGCAGCGAGAATCTGCTTGAGGCGATCGATGTAAAACTCGGGATCATGCGCACCGGAACAGCCTGGAGGCAGTTCCATCATGGAGATAACGATCTGGTGATTGAGCCCGTGGTGGTCAATACGCTCGCCGGAATACTCCAGGTTGCGCATATCATTCAAGGCGTCGAAGTTACGGATGGTGGTGATACCGTGCTTCTTGAACATCTTGGCATGCAGATCGATGATATCACGTGGACACTGGCTGAGCGCGACGACGTTGATGCCGCGGGCGAGAGTCTGGAGAGCTACGTCCGGGCCGACTTCCGCACGGAAACGGTCCATCATGTCGAATGCGGACTCACCACAGTAGAAGAACAGGCTTTGAAATCTGGCACCGCCGCCAGCTTCGATGTTGTCGATACCAGCTTCAACGGAAGCTTTTACTGCCGGAAGAAAATCGTCTGTGAGAACTCTTGCGCCGAAAACAGATTGGAATCCATCCCTGAAGGATGTATCCATGAATTTGATTACTTTCTTGCCCACGTTACTCTCCTCGCTTTAGGTTTTATCTCTTACAACATTTCCTGAAAATTTTGACCTTGCCGGTCAGTGAGTTTCAGGAGTCGAGCTCAACTGCATGCAAACTTCTCTGCCTCGAACGCCGCCACAGCGGCAGCGATTACGGCGATGTCTTCATCAGCATCACTTGAGGCCGCCTTTTCTTTTTTGCTTCGTGCCAGAAGCTCCCTCTCCAGTTTGATTGCTGCAAGCTCTCTGGCGGTGGCCTCACGGGTCAGACGGGACACCAGTTGGATCAGCAGGATCATGAAGAGCAGAAACAACACGACCGTAGTCATGCCCACAAACATCAGCTTGACACCTTCAATTATCATCAGCGTACACCTCCTCCTGTTGAAGGGTTGACTGGTATAAAAAATAAACCGCAGGAGGTCAATGTACACCATGCATAGGGGCCGGACAAATGCATTAGAATAATTGGATTAATCAGATTTACTGATGTAACACAGAGGTGGGAGCTGATTTCTGTCAGGAGCCTGACAGCTTACATGGGTTTGAAACATTTCTGCTTGAAAGAAATGAAATCAATAAAATAAAGGTGCTGGGGCAGGGTTTCGTGTGGGGTATATTCGCCCGCCCCTCTAACGGTAGCTCACACCTCATAGATGGCGTATTCGGTAGTTTCACCGAGGAGTTCGTCGATTTGCTGCTGAATAGCCACCCGCTCATCGTTCTGAAACCAGTTATCCCAGTCTTCCAGGGAGCGCCAGGTGCTGATGACCAGACACTCATTATCCTGATCCAGGCGTCGCAAGGTCTCGCCGTAAATATAACCGGGCTGGCTCAGCGTGAGAGCCCGTAATTTTTTTAGTAGTACAGTGAGTTCAAGAATGTTGTTGGCAGCCACTTTACGTCTTATGAAAATTTTTACTGTCATAAGCGCTCCTCCCGGCTTTGGCCGGTGTAATCTTAGCTGTGAATTACAGGGAAAAAAGCAGTAAAGAGATTGTTTCTCTGAATGAAAAATGTCGCTTTTCTAGAAGGATATAGGCGTAAAAGGAATTAGTAAAGGGCTTTTTGGGGCGTATAACGCTGTGACAATTTGCAGCTAAATAAAAGAGGCGAAAAGTCTTCCAGCCGCCGGTACATTGCGGCTGGAAGTTTTTTTACTTACTCAACCAGGATGTCAGGTGGCGGGTTGATAAGGCTGGCCATTTCGAGCAGGCGGATAAATTCCGCCCGGTATCCTTCTTCATCTGGGCCACGGGAGCCTTTTGCGAGCAGCAGTAGTTGCTGATAGTTTGTGCTGCCGATATATTCTGAGTTTTTCAACAGCATGCCAAACCCGGCAACTGAGGCTGAGAAGCGAAAGTCATCCGAGGTTGCAGCAAGCTCTTTGGGATGATTTTTAACGACCAGTTCTTTTTTTACCGAACCTGGGCTGCCAGGCAGGATGTAGCGGAGTTTGATGGTAGCGGCTTCGCTATTGTAACCGCCACCTTTATCGACCTGGTTGGGCGCGGTGCTGGTGGAGGTCAGGCTATATTTCAGTGGGTCGACATCTGGCAGATCCGCGTTCCCGGCCGGGATAAGCTCATACAGGGCGGTTACCGTATGCCCTAACCCGATCTCCCCGGCGTCCTTGCTGTCGTCATTGAAATCTTCATCGGCCAGCAACCTGTTTTCATAGCCGAGCAATCTGTAGGCCCCAACAATCTCAGGGTTAAATTCTATCTGCAGTTTTACGTCTCTGGCTAAGGTGAAAAGGGTGGAAGCACGTTCTTTGACCAGAACTTTTTTTGCCTCCAGAATAGAATCGATATATGCATAGTTGCCGTTGCCGCTGTCGGCCAGAAGTTCCATGGTGTCGTCAGCGTAATTTCCCATGCCGAAACCAAGCACGGTGAGATAGATGTTGCTCTCTTTTTTGTTTCGGATCAGCTCCTGAAGTTCATCCCTGCTGGTAACGCCGACGTTAAAATCACCATCCGAGGCGAGGATAACCCGGTTGTTGCCGCCGGGCATGTATGCCTGTTCGGCAAGTCGGTACGCTGTATGGATTCCTGAAGAGGCGTGGGTTGATCCGCCCGATGCCAGGCTGTTGATTGCCTCCCGGATGTGTTCTTTTTTATCACCGGCAGTCGGCTGCAGTACGATACTGTCAGATCCTGCATAGGTTACAATCGTTACCCGGTCTTTGGCGGAAAGTTGATCGACCAGCATATATAACGATTTCTGCAGCAGTGGCAGCTTGTTTGGCTGAGACATGGAACCGGAGACGTCTATCAGAAAAACAAGATTCGATGGGGCCAGCTCTTTGTCATCGAGCTCTTTGGCTTTTAAGGATATTTTCAGCAGATTATGGCTTTCGTTCCATGGAGCTTTGCCAAGCTCGGCATGGATCGCAAAGGGTTCTGCCTGGGGAGGGGAGAGTGAATAATCGAAATAGTTAATCATCTCCTCTATCCGTACGGCGCCAACGGGTGGAAGTTGACCACTATTTAGAAAACGACGGATATTGGCGTAGCTGGCTGTGTCGACATCAATTGCAAATGTCGAGAGTTGATCGTTCGAGGTGGCAATGAATCCATTCTCTTTTTGTGCGTTATACGATTCATTATTTATCACCGGAGCTGGAAGGTGATAACTGTCATGTCCGTATGGGGCGGCCCCGGCATTGACGAAAGCTCTCTGCTCAGACTCATGAAGCCTTTTGGCCTCAAATGTGCCTTTTGTCTCAATTACTACATCATTGAGTGTTTGAGGCGGTGAAATTGGTGGTGGCAGGGCCGGTTCAATTTGGCTGGTTTCATCTGTTTGGGTCAAGCTTTGTCTCTTCTCTTCGTCGTTTTCGATGGCTGAGCGGTGACAGCCGATTGTGATCGACAAAACAAGGCATGATGCGATAACGGCCAACCTGTTTACTCTCCCTGGTTGATAGTTTTTGCCGGGTGCTGATTGTTCAACGTTTTGCATAACCTCCTCCCTTAATACGGTTGATTTTGACGGTTGTATGGCCAATAAGATTTCTTTTAACAAAGGCATTTCCAGAGGTGACGGAAAACAGGAACAGATGTGTCGGAAAAAACAGTCTGAATAGAAATATTTTGAGAAAATAAATGGATAGCTCTACAAATCTCTGTATTATCCGGTCATTCGGTGTAAAATTGCGGGCGTAAGGCCGGGACGGTGAGAATGTTTGAAGAAAACCTGCATGTGGATGGCGGAGCTTGGTGATTGACTGGAATAAACAGATTACGGCGCATTGGAAATTGATAGATGTATTGGCCGTGCGGCGTTTTGGTAAAGGGACCACCGCTGAGGAGGCGGCTCTCTTTGTAGTCGATAAGCTACTCGCCGACGATTGCAGCAGATTAAAGAAATATGCTGGGAAAGCTGATCTCTCAGCGTTTATAGCAACGGTGTGCTATCGACTGCTCGAAGATTTTGCCCGGAGCCGCTTTGGCAGAAAACGAGCTCCGCTCTGGATACGAAACCTTGGTGGTTTCTGGTTGAAACTGTATCGACTGCTCTGTCTTGAGCGTCTTGATATAGCCGAATCGGTGGCCGCAATGGATCAGCAGAGCCGGTACAGCAGAGAAATAAACCCCGGAGTTGATATCGAAGAGGCTGCCTGGATAATCAGGCAGCAGGTTGTTGATTGCGGTGCTCACCAGGGGCTCGAGGTTGAGCTTGAGCAGGCTGATGCTGATGGTGATAACAAGCAAAATGATAATGGCAGAATCCCGCCACCAAGAGAGACACTGGAGCGACAACAGCGTGAAGAGATGTTTCGGATGCTCTTCACCATCATGACCGATGTTGCCGAAGAGGTTGTTGAGGGGGATTTGAACCGGCTCTGTTCTCTGCAGATAGAGCTCAACCCTGAAGAAAAACTGCTGCTGAAACTTTGTTATCAGGATGGAATGAACGTTACCCAGGCAGGTCAATTACTCGGTCTTAACCGCCACCAGGCGCACGGTCGATTGCGGCGGCTGCTCAGCCGATTGCGGGATGATTTTGATCGGGCCGGCCTTGCCGAAGAGATCCTCGGCCAGTTACGGTAACAGGAACCGGGGTTATTGGCAGGAGCCACGTAGGTGTTTTTTTATGCCTCAATGGTGGGGCAAACATAAAAAGGTCGAAGCGGGCAATTGTTCGACACAATAAGTGATTTCAGTCATGACAGCGAACGAGCAGAATAAGAAAAACGAGCGTATAGATACACATCAAAAAAAGGATGCGCTGACGGCACAACTGGCGCTCGCTGCTGAAGAAAAAGACCAGCAGGAAGCGCCTGACAGCGGAGCATGCCTTACCAATGAGCAACTGGCTTCGATAGCCATGGGAACCAGCTCTCCCGAAGAAAAAAAGCAGGCGATGGCGCATTTTGCCGAGTGTAAAAAATGTTATAATGCCCTGGTGGCAATCAGTTTCAGTATTGCCTCTGTGGAACGAAGCGGCGGTACGTCACGCTCTGCCTCAACTGTTCGCAATCTGACCTGGCTTGGTTCGGCGTTTGCCATTGCGGCAAGTGTTGTTGTCTTCCTCAATATCCGCGAAGTGCCGAGGGAGATCAATCAGCAGGATTTTGCTCCTTCCGCCCCAGTTATGGAGCAGTCTGCGGTGGAGAGAGCACCTGTTCCAAAGGTATCGTCAGACGCTGTCCAGCCCCAGACAAAATCATTGCAGAAGCGGGCAATGCCTGAAGCGATGTCCCTGGATGAGGAGCGGGAAAGAGCCTCAGCTGAGGAGGCGTTGGAAACCAGGGATCTGGAGCAGTGGATGTCTGATATTGCCTCTGCCTGCATAAGCAAAAGCACGGACAGGGGAAAATGGCTCAGGTTAAGAGCACAGGGAACGTCTGTTGTCGCTTCGGTCGCCGATGCTGAGCGGGGCGTCGAGCTTGAGAAAATTGTGAAACTGTTGCCTGAAAGTGGTGAGACCCCGAGTCCGCAGCAGTGTTCCCGGATTTTCTCACTACTTGCAGAACAGTCCCAATGGGAGTAAATACAGCGTGGATTTTCACCAACTGGTGGTGCATAATAAACCCTGCATGTTACTGCGGGTCTGCCACCTGTTAAAATATTACCCTTCGAGTACAAGATGAGTGAACAGCAAATCCCGTTAAAGGATCGGATAATTGTCGCTCTGGATGTTGATAATCCGGAGAAGGCCAAGGAAATGGTCAAACGGTGCGAGTCGCATGCAGGCTTTTTCAAAGTTGGGCTACAGCTCTTTATGTCGGATTGGTTCAACACCGTGGACTGGATCGTGGACAGAGGTCATAAAGTCATGCTTGACCTGAAATTTTTTGATATTCCCGAAACTGTCAAGCTGGCAGTGGAGCAGGTGAACAGCAGGGGTGTAACCTTTGCAACCATCCATGGTAATGACCCCATCATCAGGGCTGCCATGGAAGCCAGAGGTGATATGCAGCTTTTGGCAGTTACTGTGCTGACCAGCTTTGGCGAAGAGGATATGCGTGCCATGGGCATGACCCAGTCTGTTGAGGATTTGGTCTATTACCGTGCCAAACGTGCCCTCGAACTGGGCTGTGACGGTGTGGTTTCATCTGGCATGGAAGCAGAGAGAATGCGTAAAGAGCTGGGTGAGAAACTTCTCATTGTCACCCCGGGCATTCGTCCCGGTGCCAATGTAACCGATTCCGGTGATGACCAGAAACGTGTGGTTACCGCTGGAATGGCAATCAAGAATGGCGCCAATTACGTCGTGGTCGGCCGCCCTATCACCAAAGCTGACGATCCTGTCCGCGTTATCGAAATGATGCAGCAAGATATAGTTGACTCTTCCTCCTAGCCTTCCTTGGAAAACTGATTCAATATGGATGAAATCCTATTGATCTTCAGAACGTTATGTTAAAAGATACGAGAGGACCGGCCGCCATTGAGGCCGGTTGCTCTCACTTTTTTAGTCGATTCGCCAGGGGCAGACTGGTAAGTTCCTATTTTCCGGTATGTTAGGTCCTGTCGGGTTTGGCAGAATTTCAGGGTTGCAGCTGCCCTATGATTCCGGCTTCGTCTTCAGGAAAAGTCCTGTGAGGTAGTCTGGGGGAATGTATCAGCTATGAATTACAGATCAATTCTCAATGTTTTCGGAGTCTTACTGGTTGTCACCGGCTCTTCCATGATAATGCCGATACTCTGCTCTCTCTGGTTTGGGGGCGACGACCTGAATGCTCTGATTATTTCTGCTCTGATCACAATTAGTTTAGGCCTGGTGATCAAACACGTTTATCGCAAAAATTATGATTTCAGTATGAAGGATGGACTTTTCCTGGCCACTTTCGGCTGGGTCATGATTTCAGCCTTTTCTGCACTGCCTTTTATTTTGCATGGCACGATTCCATCGTTTACCGATGCATTTTTTGAAATGATGTCCGGGTATACTACGACCGGTGCGACGATACTGACTGATATCGAATCTGTGCCGCACGGGCTACTGTTCTGGCGTAGCCAGACGCATCTGCTCGGGGGGATGGGCTTTTTGACCCTTACCTTGCTTTTTTTGCCCCACGGCATGGGTGGGGTGCGTATCTTCAGGGCGGAGTCAAGTCCGGGGCAGGTGATAACCGGTGAGAAATTCAAAGCCAGAAATAAGGACACCATGCTCTGGCTCTGGTCTATTTATCTGGCCCTGAATCTTATTCAGACCGTCCTTTTGCAGTTTGGCGGCATGTCGCTCTTTGATGCCCTCTGCCACGCCTTCGGAACAGTCTCAACATCAGGCTACTCTACCCGCAATGCCAGCGTGCAGGCGTTTGACAGCGCCTATATCGACTGGGTCATCATAGTCTTTATGTTTCTCGGTGGTATCACTTTTGGTCTCTTCTACCAATTCATAAAGGGTGATTTTCGCGGGGTAGCTAAAAATACGGAATTTCGCTGGTACTTGGTGATTGTACTGTTCTTCGTTATGGCTACCAGTCTGGTGCTCTATGGCAGCGGTTCATACGCTACCTTTACAGATTGCTTAAGATTCGGGGCTTTCCAGGTAGTTTCACTGTTGACCACAACCGGCTTTACCACCGCCAACTATGAGTTGTGGCCCCAGGCGGCAATTATGCTGCTTTTTGTGGTTTGCTTCATTGGCGCCTGCGCCGGTTCCACCACCAGCGGTATCAAAATCGTTCATTATGCGCTCATCTTCAAATATATGTATGCGACCATGCGGCGTATCTATGTGCAGCCGATGACGGTCAACTCGGTGCGTTTGAATGGCAGGCCGGTTGAGGCCGGGGTAATCGACCTGGCGGTATGCTATTTTATTGTAAATATCCTGCTCGTCCTGAGTGGAGGTTGCCTGGTGGTTCTCTTTGACCCGGTGGATTACCTCAGCGCCATGAGTGCCGTAATTGCATCACTGATGAATATCGGCCCCGGTTTCGGTGCGGTGGGACCGACCGAGAATTATGCCTTTTTGTCAAACGCCAGCAAGTGGTTTCTCTCCTGGAATATGTTGGTCGGCCGTTTGGAGATGTTTTCAGCCCTGGTGATCTTTTTGCCTGACTTCTGGAAAAAATAGCTCATTTCCGAGAGCGGCAGACCGTGAAAGGTCCGGCATCAAGCGGGCCTTTTGGGCAGGGGATGAGTCGGAAGGCGTGCGGAATGGAGAATCACCTGAGGCGCCAAGGCGTATGTTGTTCTATGCGAAATTGCAGTACTATGTTGTAATACAGCGATTATGTGAGGTATCAGGAACTGAATGCCGCAGTTTTGGCCGGCCGTAATTTTCAGCCGGTCAAACCGGGAGATGTAACGAGCCTGAATACTCTCCCGGATTTGCAATAGAATGTTATGGACATAACCACAGTAACGATTTTCGGAGAGTGAATAGAAATGAAGAAGGAAGCTGTACACAAGGCGGTGTTGCTGGGGTTGGTGGTACTCATCTCGGCCATATTCCTGAGTATGATTCAAGGCTTTTTGATGGCGATATTCATGGCGGCACTCTTTTCATCCATGGCCAGCCCGACCCACAGGTGGTTGAGCGGCAAGATCGGTGGCAGGCAGAATATCGCGTCTATCCTGGTTGTTATCGGCATCGTACTGGTGGTGCTTATACCTCTCACAATCCTTATCGGCGTTGTTGTCGGCCAGGCGATCAATGTGGGCCAGTCTGTCACGCCCTGGGTGCAGGAATTTATTAATGAACCGTCTGCAGTCGGTCGTTTCTTGGAGAAAATTCCATATTATGAGCTGTTACTGCCGTATCGGGATGTGCTTGTCCAGAAAGCCGGGGAGTTGGTCGGTACGGTGTCGAGCTTTCTGATTGAATCGTTGCAGTCAGTTGCCGGTATCACCGTGAATGCGCTATTCGGTGCGATCATAATGCTCTACGTGATGTTCTATTTTCTCACTATGGGTGATGTGTTGCTGGAGCGCATCCTCTACTTTCTGCCTTTAGAGGATGAAGACGAGCAGCTCCTGCTGCAGCGTTTCACCTCCGTAACCAGGGCGACCATCAAGGGCACGATCATTATCGGGATCATGCAGGGCACGATCTGCGGCCTGGCCTTTGCCATTGCCGGTATTGAGGGTGCGGTGTTCTGGGGAAGTGTAATGGCTGTTACTTCCATTATCCCTGCTTTCGGTACTGCTATTGTCTGGGGACCTGCGGTAATTATTCTGGCGCTGTTGGGGAATTTCACCGGTGTCATTATTCTGGTTATCCTGTGTGGAGCGGTCGCAGGTAACCTTGATAATTTGGTGCGACCACGCTTGGTGGGCAAAGATACGGAAATGCATGATCTGTTCGTACTCTTCGGAACCCTCGGCGGAATCACCATGTTTGGCTTGCTCGGAATTATAATCGGCCCCATAATAGCTGCGCTTTTCATCACTATCTGGGGTATTTACGGCAAGGTTTTTCACGAATACCTCCCCGACGTCGGCCCGATAATCCGCGCCGTCCGACAAGAATCGGCCGGGGTGGAAGAGATTGCCGTATCGCCCCAAGAAAGTGAGAAGCAGGAAAAACAAGGGTAAGAGAGCTGCCTGGATTTGAACAATGTGCGCACAACAGATATCATTTGAACATGCGCAGAATTTTTTAGGTCCGTAAAAAGGAGATACAATTTCAGGCCACGAGGGGAGTTTAATGGGGACTCGAATTGCGTGCTGTCTGCTTTTAGCCCTGATCTGGGGTTTTTCTGCTGTTTCTGTTTTGGCGAAACCGGTAGATATTTATTTCGCGGATGTGGGAGATGGTAATGCCACCCTGCTGCATCAACCCGGCAAGTGCGCAATGCTGGTGGATGCCGGCCCCAGAAAATATGGCGATGAGATTGCCCACCTACTCAAGGAGAGAGGGATCGAGACGCTTGATTTTGTGGTAATCACCCATCCACATAAGCAGCTTTATGGTGGTTTGGAGGTTCTGTTTGATTCCATGAAAATTTTAGAGCTCTCGGATAATGGTGATATGAATGAATCCGAGGACGGCTACAGGAAGTATAGCGAACTGCAGTTTCATCTGCCGTACTCCGTACTGGCCAGGGGGGACTCCTGGAAGTGTGGTGATATGCGGATCAAGGTGGTTCATCCTTCGGTGGCCTTTGCGGGGGGGGGAGACTACACCAGCCGTGCGTTGGCGCTTCTGGTGGAGTTTAACGATTTCCGCTTTCTACTATTTGGTGATGTTTCAGCAAATGGCGAGGAGAGAATGCTTCGCTCCAGGCAGGATCTGAATTCCATGGTTCTGCAGTTCGGAGCCGGTGAAGAGAATAGAATCTCACAAACCCTACTTGAGCGTGTTCAGCCGAAGGTTGTCATAATCAGTGGTGCCAGACCTGGCCGTGAGTTGGTTGATCAATTACTCAGTCATAAGATCCGGACTTTCGCCACCGCCGAAGAGGGAGTGATCAGAATGCGGGTTGCAGAAAACGGCAACATCCGGCTGCAACCTTAATTGCATATCGAAAGTCACGATATTTTCCATTCAAATATGCGCAATTTTTCACAGAAAAGGAGATGGCATGTACGAGAGCCATACGGAAGAGACGGAACCATTATGGAGGTTTCTGAAGTCTGCAGATGAGGAATGTTTTGGCTGTGGTCCGGGTAATAACCACGGCTTACAGATGCGCTTTGAGTCGAACGGGAGCATGTTGCGCTCACGGCTTACGATGGATAAACGCTTTCGCGGCTGGTCTAATCTCATTCATGGCGGGATACTCTCCACCATGCTCGATGAGACCATGGGGTGGACGGTAATTATCCTGACACGTCGGTTTATGCTCACCAAGACTATGACGGTATCTTTCCATCGCCCTGTGCGAATAGGTGCTAAATTGACAGTTACCGGCTATATCAGGGAGCAGCCAACCGAGAGGCGGGCCCTGGTACGAGCCGAAATTCATGACGAGCATGGCGAGCTTTGTGCCGCAGCGGATGGTGAGTTTGCGCTTTTTTCCAAAAAGCAGTTTTTGCGGATGAAGATAATGTCTGAAGAGGATATCGAGGCGATGGAGTCCGCAGCCATTTCCGGTAGTGACCGGATCGAGACCACAGAGTTGAACTGATACCGCAAACCGGCACGGGGGACTATACCCTTGCCGGTTTTTTGTGTGGGAAATAGGGATGAGACTTCAATCCCGGAGCTATCCTGGCTGTCTTTGAAGGATTGAAAAAGAGAGAAAGCGTGTTTTCAGTAAGTGACCCGATGCAATAGCTATGTCAAATCTGCCGGAAGCGGGAGATCTGCTTCCAGAATCATGGCTCGTGCAAGTTTTGCTGCAGCCATCTGGTAAAACTCGGTACTGAGAGTTTCGACACCGCGAACCATCTGGATGGTTTTTCGGGCAACGGTATAGAAGAATATTTCACCATACATGAGATCAAACCAGGCGGCCGCTTCCTCATAACTGGCTGTTGGCTTTACCTGCTGGTAAAAAAGTGCGGCGCTCTCCGCTTCCGGTCTGAAAATCAAATCGACCAGAGTGGTCATGGCGTTGGTGGGGGTGATCATTTCCCGCAGGAGAAGATTAACTTCCCATTCGGGGCGCTTGGAATAGAAGTGATCGTGAAAACAGCGAAAAACAGCGTTTCTGACTATTTCTGCCTGGCCTTCCGGTGTTGAGGCGAGAGCTGGGTTTTCTTCAAGAATATCGGCAAAAGTCGTGAGTTGACAACGGCGGTGGGCAGTAAGACAGGCCTCTATATAGAGCTTTTCCTTGCTGCCAAAATGATAATGAATTCCGCTTAGTTTGACTCCGGCCCTGTCAGCGATCATTCTGGTGCTTACGGCGCCAAACCCATTGTCTGCAAAGAGCTCGCCGGCACTGGTGATGAGTTGTTCCTTGGTACTCTCAGTTTTTTTCATAGTTCGACCGGAATAGGTGAAAAAATACTGGAATGTTTATATCTTCTTTAGAAGAACAGTGTGTCTGTCGTTACCTGAAAAAAGTCGAGGGAGGAAGACCAGAAGCCTTCCCCCCTCGACTGCGAACCGCTTGAAGAGAGAGAGAGTAGGGAGATAAGCGATCCGGAAAATACAGTCTGTCAGTACCTAAGCGCTGCTACCACACCAGGAGACAGGGTGAACATTGACGAAAATGAATGTCGAAGGTCACTTGACTGAGATATTAGGTCACTTGACCGAATAAGTCAAGTGCAGAGAGTACCGATCGAATTTTTCTTTGCAGATTTTCTCATTGAGGCTGCCGAAAAAGCCCTTACTAATTCAGATAAGCGAGAAAAAGAGCCAGAAAGACCAGAGTGGTTTCAGTTTAGGGGTCTTCTCAAGGTGGGGTGAGTTAGCTGGTAAAGCAGATGTGAATAGTGGGGGAATGGCATCCACTGCCAGAAAATATTTCTTGATCAACCTGCCTCGATCAAAAAATATATCAGGGTATTAAATAACCGTTGGATTTGATCTGTTCAAAAGTCAATCACCAGTAATGATGAGATTGAGTTCTTTATTGAGCGGCAGTCTTTCAACCGAATAGTCAGAACAGGGATCAGGAAAACAATCGATTTCAGCCAACCTCAAGCGTGAAACGGATCGGCCCGCAACTTGAATTATTGCGGACCGATGTCCTGGCGGTCAGTTATTCAACTATGCTGTTCAGAACGGTCTGAGCCCACTCTGCGCCGACATCTTCCTGGATCTGCGGCCAAACAACAGTTCTGACTTTTTGTGCTATTGCGTCAATTTCCTCTTCACTAATAGGGAGAATTGTCGCGCCATAATCAGCAAGACGCTGCTCATTTGCCTCTTGATCTTTTGCCGCTACTTCCCAACGACGATCCTCAAACTGATTGGCGATATCCTGGATCTGCTCTTGTCCTTCCGGGGAAAGCTTGTCGTACTTCTTTTTACTCATGATCAGGTACCACACCTCAAAATGGGTGTTTGCCGGCAGGTAATTTTTGGTAACATCTCTGAAGGAGGAATAATAACCTTCTGCACCGGAGCCGATCACACCGTCAACCACACCGGTCTGGACAGCAGTAAAAGCATCGGAAAATGGAATCGGGGTGCCGAGGTATCCTGTTGTATCGGCAAGAAGCTGGAATGTCTTCATAGGGGGAACGCGCAGTTTGATGCCCTTGGCTGCTTCGGGGTTCCCATAGTCTTTCACGTCTGTATTAAATGCAATGCCGCCAAAGTACACCGGCCATGCGGCGAGAAGCTGGATGTTTTGTTTTTCATAGAGTTCAGCGACAACCTTTCTCAGAGGCGCATCGGCTGAGTAGTTCTTACGCGCCTGCTCCCAGTTTTTCATCATATATGGGAAATAGACCAGCTGGAATCTTTTGTCAGCTGCTGAGGAGGGTGGTTGGCAGGCCATGTCTACAGCACCAAGACCTACTCGCTCTTGGACGATGGTATAATCCCCAAGGGCACTTGCAGGATAAACCTTGGCTTTTATCTTCCCGTCAGAGGCTTCTGCTATGGAGTCGGCAAACCAACGTAAATCAGTATCTATTGCTGCCCCCTGGGGTCTGACGTGTGAGATCTTATAGGTTTTGGCCTGAAGGGTACCAGTCACCAGTAACATACTCGCTGCAACAATTAATGAACCAACAATTGAACGCTTCTTCATTTCGAACTCCTAATTGGGGTTGATGATTAATAGCCAAAAATTCTCGGGAAAAAGAGAGACAGGTTTGGCCAAAGCGAGGTAAGAAAAACGACAGGGACATAACCGCAGAGAATCAGTAGCATCGCTGGCTTAATAACTTCTGAGAATTCTACTTTACCGATACGGATACCCAGGTATAGGATGGAGGCATAAGGTGGAGTCACTCCCCCCATGGCGGTATTCACACCCATTATCGCCGCAAACTGGATCGGAGAGACCCCAATTGCCTCCATGAGAGGAAGGAGAAGTGGCGCAATCAGGATTATCGCGGTGATGTCGTTGACAATCATGCCAACAAAAAACAGTAGAAAATTTATCAGGATAAGTAGCAGCACTTTGTTCTCTGTGACCGTGAATATTCCTTCAACCAGAGCCTGGGGAACATCCTCCATCACAAATATCTGACTGAGCATCAGGCTGAAAATAATCATGACCATGATGGCACCCACCGCAGTTGCGGAGCTTTTGGCGGCTTTGAGGAACGTAGGCCATGTCAAGCCCTTATAGATCAGAAACCCAACCGGGACTGCATAGATTACCGCCACGGCGGCGGCCTCGGTGGGGGTCATGATGCCGCCATATATTCCACCCAGGATGATAAGCGGCATAACAAGGGCCGGAACTGCCCGTGAGGAGCAGCTGACAGCTTCCTTCACCATCTCTTTTTTAGATAAGGGGGGATCGAGTTGGAGAGGAAACTTGCGGGCCATGACAAGGTTGACCACAGAGAAGAGAAAAGTTATCAGCAAACCGGGGCCAAGTGTCGCAAGGAAGCAGGCGAGAATGGAAGTATCTGTCACCCAGCCGTAGATAATCATGGTGACGCTTGGAGGGATGAGGAGACCGAGTACTGAGGAGTTGGCCACCAGGGCGGTTGCGTACCCACGGGGATAGCCCTTTTCGGCCATTTCTGGAATCAGCAATGGGCCGGTGGCGGCAACACCGGTGAGACCGCTTCCTGAGATGGCGCCGATGATGGCACAGCTCACGGAGGCAACCACACCAAGCCCGCCCCGTATGCGGCCGACAAACACATTGACAAAATTAAGTAGGCTGGCGGCAATGCCGCTTTCACTCATGATCGTGCCGGCAAAGACAAAGAGCGGGATGCAAAGAAGAACCGGATTTGCAAGCTGAGAGTATCCCCAGACCATGGTCCCTTCCATGGTGGCATCTGCAAGGTAGTACATGGTCATCAGCGCACCACCGAAACAAAACGGCAGCGCTACGCCAAATGTCAGCATCAGGACCAGAACGCCCAAGGCGATGAGAGAAGCAGTTACAATTTCCATCTTAAGACTCCTTTACCGGTGCAGGAAAGGTTGCGAGCCTGCGCATGTTTGTCAGCATGTACCAGCCGCTGTAGAACGTCATCAGGACCAGCCCGATAAACAGGGAGCACTCCGCCCAGAAGGTGGGGATATAAAGGGTCGGGCTCTCTTTCCACACTGTTTTAGCGTAGACGAAATAATCCCATGCCCAGTATGTGAGCCAGATGGAGACGACAACCGACATGATGTCGGCCACGACCCGGACCGCAAGTTTCGACTTATCGGTTTTCAGAAATACGTCGAGGACGTTGGCCTTAATCTGTGTGTCCTCCCGAGCGGCATTGACGCTACCAAGCAGATACAGCCACAGGGTCGGATAGATGAGTAGTTCATCAAGCCCCATGACCGGGAGCTCGAACACGTATCTCATCAGAACCTGGTAAAATTCCACTGCCGCGACGATACTGATAAGCAGTGGCAGAATGTACTTAAAAAACCTCTCCATACACTTCTCCTCCGACTTCGACGATTCCGCTTTAAAGGTTAATTGTCAGATATTACAATACTGCTGATCCCTTTGTTCTGATTTTTAGTTGTATGAAACGTATGCCTGTACCTGTCAGTACCTGTATGAATGTGAATGATTACTCCTCAAGAGCGGCAATAACGGATATCTCAACCAACAGATCGGGTCGTGCCATTCTGGCCTCGACACAGGCCCTTGCCGGGGCATGGCCCTCGGGGGTCCAGCGGTCCCATACCTTGTTCATCTCGGCAAAATCCTTCATGTCGCGGAGGTAGATCGTAGCTGATAAAATAGAGTTCCTGCTGCTGCCGGCTTCCGCTAGCAGGGCGTCCACTCTGGCGAGCATGTTTTCGGTCTGGCAACCTATTGAAACAGGGTCGTCAGAACTGTGACCAACCTGGCCGCAAAGGTATACAGTTCGGTTATGAATAACAATTTTGCTCATTCGTTCGGAAGTCTCGATCCGCTTTATAGCACTCATTCCATTCTCCTGACTTTGATAATTATTTACTCTGGTTCTTAAACAGGTTTGCAGGGTCAACTCCATCGGCGACTATGTCCATTGCTGCCAGTTCCCCCAGGGGAATCTGCTTGAGCGGTGGCCGTATGGTAAGAAGCCCCGCTTCGGGAACCCGGGCGTCAAGTTCGGCGGCCACGATCTCACCGAGCACCGGCCCGCACATGCGTCCCTGGCAGGGCCCCATGCCGCATCTGGTGATCGCTTTCACTTCATTGAGTTCGGTCACCCCCTGGGATATGATGGTCCTGATATCTCCGACGGTTACGTTTTCGCATCGGCAGAGAACGGTATCATCATCGAAAGTGAAGTTCGCCGGATTAAACGCAAAGAATGCGTCAATAAGCGGTCTGGGATAGCTGTCTTTTAACAGCGATTCCCGGTGTGATGCAGCCAGGCTGTCCCGCTCGTAAGTCGGAATTATTCCCAGGCAATGAGCTACTTCAAGGGCAGATAACTCACCTTTGATTTCGGCCGCAAGGGCACCCCCGACGCCGGTACCATCGCCGGAGGCAAAGATTTTTTCGTAGTTGGTCCGTCCCCAGCTGTCGGTTACAGGCTGCCAGTACCGGTATTTTTCATGCCATTGCATATGGCATTTGAGCATTCTGTAAATATGTGTCTCGGGAATTACACCAAAGTGAAGCAGGAGCATGTCAGCCTGGAAAGATATTTTTTCAGAGCCGCATTCCGCCTCAACCGTTTCAAGAGTCTCGTTGCCGATGGCTCTCAGTTTTTTTATACCTTTATAATGAGGGACACCTGTTTTCTTGATATCCCTCAGCATTTTCAATCCCTTGAACAGAAAACCTGTTCCGAGCAGGGCCTTGGGAACATCGCTCAAAATTGCCGGTGTCGGAATTTGGGGCGTTGTTTCAAGGATTGCTTCGACCTCAATACCTTTTTCCAAGAGCAGAGACGCTTCCAGCAACAGCAATGGGCCGCTGCCTGCCAGAACCACCTTGCCTGCTGGGGATAGCTCAGCTTCCTTGGCAAGACCGTTGACGGCTCCAGCCCCCATTACACCGGGAAGTGTCCATCCCGGGATCGGCACCGGCCGTTCCATGGCGCCGGTTGCGATGATGATGTAATTAGCTGTGATTCGTTCAGATACACCATCCCTGGAATAGCAGACTCTGCCCTGAGGTTCCACGTTCCATACTGAACTGTTATTGAGGTAGATAGCACCGCTTTTTCGGAATCTCTCCGTGAGGGTGAGACCTTTTCGGTACTCCTCGCCCATTTTTTCCAGATTTGTGGGGGAGGCATTATCCACGTTGCGGTAGATCTGCCCTCCTGGCCTGATCTGTTCATCGAGGGTCAGCACCTTCAGTCCCATTTCAGCCAGGCGGGAGCTTGCTGTGAGACCTGCAGGACCTGCCCCAATCACGATAGCATCATAATGATCACTCATCACTTCCCTCCCTCACCTTCTTTGATCCCACGATTAATGACCATACCTTCATGGACTTCAGTCATGCACGCTTGTCGCTGAACCCCGTCTATTTCCATCAAGCACTCAAAGCAGATTCCCATCAGACAGTGCGGCGAACGGGGTTCTTTCGCAGTAGGTGAGGTTCTCGTGGTGATTTTCCCTATTGCCAGGAGAGCGGCTGCGACACTCATGTCACCCGGCACTGCGATGGTCTCACCGTCAAGAACTATTTCGAATTTGGCAGTTACTGTCGATTCTTGATTAAACATTGAACCTTCCGTTGCTAAATTGAGAAATTTGGGGCGCTATGTCCCTGTCGAGTATCCAGTCACTGATCTGCTTTTCCATAACCGGTGCCAGGGAAACCGCTGAATGTCCGGCCAGAACATAGATGTTCGGATGCTCCGATAGTTGCTCATAGATGGGGGAGCCGTCAGGGGTCATGACTCGGATGGCACCCCAGCCCCGTACCCAGTTCAGGTCAGCGAGTTCCGGAAACAACCGTATTGCTCCTTTGGCCTGGCTGTTCATGGCTTCAACTGTTACCTGGACATCATGGGCGGTGTCTTCCGTGGAAAGCCCGATCATGAACGTTCCATCCATGGTCTGACGTACGGCAAGAATAGGGAAATTGAGTACCTTCTTTACTCGCTCGGTGACTATCAATTGGCCACGCTGGGGGTAGATATGTAGTTGTTCTCCGAGTTCGGCCAGCAGGCGGGTTGAACCATGGCCTGCCGCAACGACCAGTTTTTCAGCTACGAACTTTCCTTTGGAGGTAGTGAGCTCAATGGTACCGTTTCCTTTCGGGGTTATCGCTGAAACGGAGGTCCCCCCATGGTAGACGCCGCCCCTTTTCTGGAAGGCGTAACGCATTGCGCCAAGGAGGCATAGGGGATTTACATGCCCCTGCTCGGCTGAATACATTGCTCCCGAAACTTCGTCGCCGAGTCGCATGCCCGGAACCATGGCTGCGAACTCGTCTCTGTCGAGCATCCTGACGGGGTAGTCAAGTCCTACTTCCCTACAGACGTCTGTCATTTTCTTCACAGATTCCCCATAGGCATTAAACTGTTCCTCGCCTATGGCGTGCATGGCCCCGCCGTTCCACTCCAGCTCAACGTCATAGCCACTTTCTTCCTCAAGCTTGGCAGCAAACTCGGGCCAATGCATGGTTGCCATCCTGCTCCACAGGGCGTATGTCGGGTTGTTTGCTCCTTTGGGCATGAACCATGTCAGACCGAAGTTACCTCTCGAAAGTCTCTGGCTTGGAAGTTGTTCATCAAACATGACCACTTTGCCACCACCCCGGCGAACCATGCCCAGGGCTGTTGCAGCGCCGGCGATTCCTCCACCGATAACGATAATATCAATTTTTTCCACTTGATTGTCCCCATCAGTCTCGAACAGGTCCCTGTATGAGAGATGTTCAGTCAATAAATTGTGATTTACGTTCTCACTAGCCATATTCATGCCACCCGGCATCTTGTATGGTTAAATGTGGTACTTACAGTGACGATTACAGAGGAAGAAAGATCCAATAGTTTGAAAACATTATATTAAATTGATTGTTTGATTACGGGTGTGCAACAGTGGAAACTCACGCGCATATACCTAGATACTCGTCATGAGGCATGTGTCAAAATGAGACACATTTTCTGCCGGACGATCTTTCATGCCAATTACTATTGGGATTGACGAGATATTCTCACTTTGAGACATGTCGCAAAGTGAGAATATCTCGTGCGATGTAATGAATAAGCAAAACGGGAGGTCGGGCCGGCGTTGGGTGGGGCAGGCATTTTTACGTAACTGTAAGAGAATTCGCGGCGGATCTGATCTTGGTTTTCCCGGGCCTTTGATTCCGGCCCGTTACCATTTGTTGTTGGTGATGAGTTGGAGTTTTGAAGGGCTTATGTAGCAGAATTATTGAGCTTAGAAAGGGGCTCAAGGCAATATTGTTGCAATCGTGATCGGATATCCATGATCAGCAGGAATCGGGAAATAGGGGCAATCTCGCCAGTTCGATGGAACCGGGTGGTATGAAAGGACGAGGAGTGTTGGCGTGGCGGGTATCAACGACCAATTTTAGACTGTTTCTATCTGATACAGTTTGACCTTTCTGTAGAGAGTTGCCCGGGAGATTCCGAGCCGCCGGGCCGATTCGGCCATGTTCGCATCGGTACTCTTCAGTGAGGCGGAAATCATATTTCTCTCCATCTCAGCCAAGGTGCCGCCCGGTACGTTCCTGTTACCATGATTGATCCCCAGGGCAAGGTCCTCGGCTGTTATGCGCCTGGCGTCGCAGACATGGAGTGCTCTCTGGATTGTATTTTCCAACTCCCGGATATTGCCCGGCCAGTGATAGGTGGCAAGAGCTTTTAATGCATCTCCAGTAAGTTGTTGTTTATGTCCAGCTTTTTGCAGGAAATGGTTGGCAAGTGTGTGGATATCTCTTGCTCCCCTTTCCCTTAAGGGAGGGATTTTTATCTGGAGAATATTCAGGCGATAGTAGAGATCCTGCCTGAACCTGTTGGTCTGTACGGCCTCGGAAAGGTTTACGTGGGTGGAGGCGATAATCCTGGCGTCAACCTTAATGACATGATTGGCGCCAATAGGTTGAATCTCGCCGGTCTGCAGGACACGGAGCAACTTGACCTGCATATCGTGGGGCATGTCGCCGATCTCATCCAGGAGAATTGTCCCGCCTTTCGCGAGGGCGAACTTCCCCGGGCGGCCTCCCTTCATGGCACCGGTAAACGATCCTTCCATATAGCCAAACAGTTCGCTCTCCAGAAGCTCGCCTGGGATGGCTCCGCAATTTATGGGGACAAAGGGCCTGCCATTGGGCTCGGATCCGTTGTGAATCGCCTGGGCGAAAAGCTCTTTTCCGGTCCCGGTTTCACCGAGGAGCAAGATGGTTGATCGGGAATTTGAGGCTCGTCGGGCAAGTTCTATGGCCGCGAGGAACGGAGGTGAAGAACCTATAATGGAGTCGAAGGTAAAGAACGGTTTTGTTCCGGATATCTTATCTACCAGTTTCTGGATATTGCTGAACTCGGCAAAATCTATAACCGCGCCGAGAAGCTTTTTCTCTGCTGATACAACTGGTTGAGCTGAATAGATGATGTGGAGATCTTTTCTCCCTGACTTGATGATACACTCTTTGTGTTTCCAATGGGCGGGGTGCTTGTAAATTGATTGCAGGTCCAGGTCAAAATCGGCCAGAGCTGATATGGGTTTCCCTTCAAGGTTGACCGACCGGAATATTTTTTTGCCCTGGCGGTTGATTTTTCTGATCCGTAAATTCTTGTCCAAGGTTATCATTCCGGTACCTGACGCCTCAATGACACTGTCCAGAAACCCGATGTACATCGACATGTCTTTATTGCGCCTCAGTAGCCTCATGTTGCGTTCAATTGAACGGGCGGCGGAAGTTATCATGATCAGGGTGTGTGGATGTACCAGGCTCGAATCACCGAACACGCAAAGCACACCCAGCAACGTTTTTTTATGGCCGAAGATGGGTGCTGCAGAGCTTATAAACCCATGGGCCCTGCGGCAATAATGGTCCGTGTCATTGAGCTGGATAGGGACTTGTAATTTCAGGCAAAGGCTCGTTGCAGATGTGCCGACATCACGTTCTGTCCATCTGTAACCCGGAGAAAATTTTCTATTTCTCGAATTTTGGCGTGCTGCTTCACCGCCATCATATAAGAGAATATATCCATCCTTATCCGCGAAGCCGACACTGAAATCCTCAGGCGACATGAGCTCGTAGAATTCCTTGATGGTTGCCTTCACCTGGCTGAGGATATCTGCGTTTGCCAATTTTTTGGCTTCCAGTTCATCTTCCGATAACCTGTGCTGATTGAGATCTCTTTCGTCTCTGTTTACACCGTAAGACTCTGAGCGTTTGTGGGACTCTTCAATGACTCCGCGTAACTGCTCCCTGGTCAGTATTGTACCGTTGACTATAGGTTGTTCCATGGCTCAATAAAGGTGAAGTTAAAGTAACATTGGGAGTTACAGTATCTTTTTAAGAAGAAAAATTCCATATCTATCGAAGCGAGGCCGAGTAGTTGGCCGGCCGAAGCATGAATGTTGCTGGAGATGCGGCCAGCATGAGCCATGCTGAAAAGCATTGAGCCTGGAAATTGTTTCTCTGTATCCGAGGAGATGGGAACTTGTGGACAATTCGAGGTTCGGAACCTGTATTGAGCACCACGAAGTCAAGCAAATGTGAAAAACGATCGATACCTGAGTACTTGTCAATTGCTGTTGCAGAATGCACAGTCGGTGATCGTTCGGGCGGATGATTAATGACGTGGCAAACGCAGATTAAAACCTTTCAAGTTAGCAACCAGGTCAAGGAATGAAATGGTACAAGATCAGCACTGAAACAGATATGAAATCAGACCTGAGCAGACGTGATCAGGGACACTGCATGTATTGCAGTGTCCCTGAAGGAGCAACTACTTATAGTCTGGATGTTTGGTAGTTACCGTTACGACAGGATTTCAGGCTCACCCTGGCAACTGGGTTCGTCCGCAGGTTTTACGTAGATCATAAATATGGCGAAAACGACTATGGCGATGACTACGCTGGCAATGTTTGATGGTGTTGCCGGCAGGTTGAAGCCTATTTGCGCCTGCAGGATAAAAGCTGCGTCGACTGCGGTCATAAATGTCGCAGGGATTGTGCAGATCCAGTGGAATTTACCTTTCCTGGCAAGATAGATCGCCGCGCTCCAGAGAACCAGCATGGAAAGCATCTGGTTCGACCAGCCAAAGTAGCGCCAGATAATATTGAAATCAAGCTGGGTAATCAAAAAGGCTATCATGAAGAGCGGAATTGCAATCATCAGACGTTTTGCAGTCGCTGATTGGTTGACCTTGAAAGTCTCGGCAATGATCAGGCGGGTAGATCTGAAAGCGGTATCACCACTGGAAATCGGCAGAATGACAACACCAATGATTGCCAGAAAGCCACCAATTGGACCGAGCAGGGTGGTGCAGGCCTCGTTGACCACTGCGGCAGGTGAACCGGATGCGATTACGGCATTCATCGCTTCCGGGCCGCTGTAAAAAGACATACCGACGGTAGCCCAGATCAAAGCGATGATACCTTCGATGATCATTGAGCCATAGAAGACCTTGCGGCCGAGATTTTCATTTCTGATACAGCGGGCCATAAGTGGTGACTGGGTGGAATGGAAACCGCTGATAGCACCGCAGCTGAGGGTAATGAAGAGCAGTGGCCAGATCGCCTTTTCACCTGGGTGGGAATTGGTGCTGAAATCCAGGTTCGGCAGAATTTCATATCCATGATAGACCAAACCGAACATGATACCGATGGTCATGAAGAGCAGCAGCGCTCCAAAGAGCGGGTAGAGGCGACCGATGATTTTGTCGATCGGCAGTACGGTGGCAATGAAATAGTAGAGGAAGATGCAGCCGATAAGCAGCTGAACATTGAATCCGGTCAGGCTGCTGAGCAGTTTTGCAGGTCCGAGGATGAAGACAACGCCAACCAGTAGAAGCAGAACAACAGAGAAGACACGCAGAGTCTGGCGAGCCGGCATTCCCATGATATCTCCGACAACCTCAGGGATGGACTTGCCGCCGCTGCGAACAGAAAGCATGCCACTAAAGTAGTCGTGTACCGCTCCTGCAAAGATACAACCTACCACAATCCAGATTAGTGCTGAAGGTCCGTACAGTGCTCCAAGAATCGGACCGAAGATCGGGCCGAGGCCGGCGATGTCCAGAAGTTGAATAAAAAAGACCTTCCAGGTCGGCATAGACATGTAATCCACACCGTCTTCTTTGGTCATACAGGGGGTTAGACGCTTGGCGTCAATCCCAAACACTTTTTCAACAAAAACGCCGTAGGTGAAGTAGCCAAGAATGAGCAACCCCACACAGGTAAGAAAAAAAACCATTATAAAATTCCTCCAGAAGAAAATACTTCCCACGTGAACAACTGGGCCATTGCAGGTCACAATCGGTCACGCCCCTCAAAACAGATCAGTAAATCATGAGCGGAATAGTAAATGGGTATGAGGATTTTGCCGATAATTTGACGTTGAAACGTTGTTTAGAGGGGTTGGAGTGTCGGGAAGGCAGGCTGAAGTGCATAGAGGCGTGTTGAAATGGCAGGGATAAAGAAAAGTATAGAGTAGTCTAAAACAATGGAGAAATAGGTCGATATAGCCATTCTCTGCCAACGAGGTGTCATGATGAACGGGTGGCCGGCAGATCAGTTCAGTTCGGCGACAATATGATTTTCCCGGGTGAGGCGGTAGTTGGCAGCGTTGGGGATGTGAAAGGAGATGGACGTTCCCTCTCCGGTGGAGCTGCTGATTTCCATTGCGTATTCCGGACCATAGATTTGCATAAGTCGTTTGTTGCTGTTTCTGAGGCCTATACCTTCAGCGTGGGATTCGAGGTCTTTGTGATCGAGCAGGGTAGCCAGGATCTCGTCTGGAATGCCGGAACCATCGTCTTCCACTGTCACCTCGAGCATATCGAGATTTTGAAAGATAGTAAGCGAAACGGTGCCTCCGGTTTCCTGGGTGACAATACCGTGCTTGATAGCGTTTTCCACCAATGGTTGAATGATCAGGGGAGGAATTGGCCATTCCTCGCAGCCCGGCTCAACCTTGAGGTTGACCTTCACCTTCTCACCAAAGCGAGCTGTTTCAATTGCGACGTAAGAGTTGATTTGTTCAAGCTCATCTGCAAGCTTGATGAAGCCCCGGCTTGAGTCGAGATTCTTGCGCATATACAACGAGAGATCAAGAATCAGGTCGCGGGCTTTTGCAGGGGATGTTCTGCAGAAGGAGGCGATGGTGTTCAGCGAGTTGAAAAGAAAGTGCGGGTTGATCTGGGCCTGGAGGTGCCTGATCTCGGCATGGGCCAGGAGCCTGTCCTTAACCTGGATATCCTCAAGCTCAAGCTGGATGGAGAGCAGGTCGGTCAGGCCGCGGGCGACCTCGAAATGGATACGATTCAACTCTGCTGTCCGCGAGCCGTAAAATTTGAGGGTGCCGACAATCCTGCCACCCTTCTTTAAGGGGACGATGATTGCGGAGTGAAAGGGGCAGCCCTGATGATCACAGCCGATGGCATCTTTCTTTCGTAAAAAGATCGGATTTCCAGTCATTATCACCTTTTTGGTGGAGCTGGTGAGAATGGGTTCTCCGGCGAGGTGGTGGTCGTTGCCGAGCCCGACATGCACCAGTACATGTGAATGATCTGTAATAGCCACAGCAGGAACGCGCAGCCTGCGATGGATAATTCTTGCAGTGGCCTCTGCGCTTGCGCTGTTTAACCCGTCACGCAGGTGGCGAACGGTGTTGTTGGCGATATCGAAGATTCTCTGGGCCTGGGTTGAGTCTTTCTTTTCCCTGTGCTCATAAAGAGTTTTAATCACATGGATAAAGAGCCCGGCACCGAGGGCGTTACCGATGATCATTGGCAGGGCTATCAGCTGTACAAGTTCAAGTGCCTGCTCATAGGGCTTAGACAACAGCAGAACCATTAACATGTGTACCGATTCACCGACGAAGGCAATCAGCATGGCCAGGTTCCAATTCATATTCCTGTCGATATAGCGCAGGTGAATAAAGCCTGCGATCAAACCTTCAAGTACGGTGGCGGTGGCACAGGGAAAAGCACTGAATCCCCAGGGGTCGATAAGAAAACGGTGACCTCCGGCGATGAGACCGGCTCCGAGGCCAACCACTGGCCCACCGAACAGGCCGGCAGGGATCACCGCCATGGCCCTCAGGTTGGCATAGGAACTGAAAATGTTGTTACCGCTGTATGTGCCGAGAATACCGAACAACCCGAAAAAAAAGATCAGGAACAACTTGTGGTAGACAGAGTCACGCTTGTAGTTCAGCTCTTGCACCGGTGAGATATTCAGTAGTACAAAGGCTCCGGCAATGAGCAGCCCTACGTGCTTAAGCAGAAAAGTAATCAGTATTGATATTGACATGGAGTTAAATACCTAATCGCTGCCTGAAAGCTTTGGCCCGGGCCCGGCTGACGGTGACCTCGGAGAGGTGCACGTTGTCCATGGTCAGGTTGTATTTGCCATTGAACCATGGGCTGAACTCTTTGATATGATCGAGGTTGATCAGGACAGAGCGGTGCGCGCGGAAAAATGAGGAGCAAGAGAGGTGTTCCTCTAACTTGTCCATGGTAGTCACGCCGTAAATTGGTAAGGAGTCACTGCCGGTATGCACAATGATGGCATTCGATTCATATGAACAGTAGACAATTTCTTCTGGAGTGAGCAGTTTTATCCGGCCGTTTTTTTCTACGGAAACCTTAACTCGCTCTCTGGGGGGGGATTCGATCTGGTTGAGTAAGGCCTGCAGGGTATTCTCTATAGCCCCTTTGCCACCGGCAGAATCCGCCAGCATTTTTCGTATCCGCACCAGGGTGAGGGCGAGTCGTTTTTCAGAGAGTGGTTTCATGATATAATCCACCGCGCTCTCTTCAAATGCTTTCACAGCATAGCTGTCATAGGCTGTGGCAAAAACAAAAAGCGGCATATCGGTAAAGCCGGCAAGCTCACGTATCACTTCAAAACCATCACGCCCTGGCAATTGAATGTCCAGAAAAACCAGATCCGGCTTGTAATTGCAGACGGCCTCTACTGCTTTACCGGCCGAATCAGCTTCTGCAACTATTTCTATATCTTTATGCTGGGACAGAAGGTATCGGAGTTCATCGCGGGCTGGCTGCTCATCATCAACAATAAGGCAGCGAATAGGGTTGAGAGAACTCCCTTCAGGGCGTGTGAAATGTGAGACGGACATTGTATGCACCGCTACTGCTATTAAAGAGTTATTAGCCTGGCCAGTATCTGGTTAACACTCCCACATGATAACCATTACCAAGTGGTTGAAATCGGGATTTTACTCTTAAATAGCCAATAGTGCAAGCGAGTCGAGTGGTGATGAACACGACTCGTGTTGAAAACCTGATGGAAAAAGTAGTGTTGGGAAAAGCTTATGGTTTAATAAGGACAGAGTGAAATTTGTCACATTGGAATAGAAATCCTTCACTCCCCGATAGCTGTTGTTGTGGCACAGCTATCGGGAAAGCTGTAGACCTACTGAATCTTGTCGGTCAGCTCATTGAGCATAATTGTCAGGAGTTTCGGGTTGATCGGTTTCGGGAGATATTCATCTATGCCCGCTGCAAGATACCGTTCCCTGTCATCCTTCATGCCATAGGCTGTCATGGCTATCACCGGTAGATGGGCGTGGTTCCGATACAACTGATCTGAACGGAGGATCTTGGTCAGTTCCACTCCGTCGAGTTCAGGCATCTGGATGTCCGTGAGAATAACGTCAAAGGAGCGTTCGTCCTTAAGTATGTTCAATCCCTCTTTACCATCTTTTGCCAGGAAAACGATATGACCGGCTTTTTCGAGAACTCTGGAGATGAATAGTCTGCTGATGTTGTCATCTTCTGCAATCAGAATTTTCAACGATACTGGTCTGCTTTCATTGGGATCTGCGGATACGGATTTGGTAGAAGATTTTCCGTGAGAGTAACGGAAGGCGGGAATGGTTGAAGCGCTTAAGTGGTGGCAAACGTCGTCCATAGAACCTCCAGGGAAATTTCATTACAACATAATTGGCTGGTTTCGTATACTCTGAGCACTATCTCTGACAGCGCTATTTAGGAGTTTACGGCGGCAAAATAATTAATTCCAATTGGAGCAAGTCAACTGGTAAGGGGTTGAGCTGCCATTAAAATACTAAAAACTGCTAGTCGTTGAGTAATGCTGTATTTGCAACCGATTGTGAATTGACACTGTTTGTGTTTTTTGTTGTACGTATCAAACATCCTATAATTCATTTTTGTAAAAAACATGTTAGGCAATGATGTCAACCTACCATATAGATGATGTGTTGTGCAACTATTATTGGTGCTGTGACTATCTGAAATGTTTAACTATTGCAAATGGTCTTTGGATTTGTTAGGCGTATTGGCGTGACTGAGTGTGCGCAAGGGGAGGGCCTGGTTTGTACTTGGCACGAAAATTGTTAAAAGCCATTAATGTCATGCAGTATTGATCTGCCGGAAATCAGGTCAGAGGCAACAGCAGGCCGAAGAAGAGCAACATGATTCCGGAAACTTTTTCCAGGTAGAATATTCCCCGGCCAAGTCGTTCTTTGGTGGAGTTTTTGCCAAGAACTGAAACCAGGGCACAATCCCATATTGTGACGACCGTGGTCATCCATAGCCCGTAGAGCAACCTGGTAGAAAAGCCAGTTGATTCAGAGACCATAACCGTAAAAAGAGAGAGATAGAAGATGCAGTTCTTAGGGTTGAGGATACCGGACATAAAGCCAACCAGAAACTGGCGACCGAGATGTTGCTCAAGAAGAAAACTATTGTTTTTTTCAGACGTATCAAGATCGGTTCCTGGGGATTTAAGCAGCATAACACCAATGAAAATGAGATAGGCAGCACCCAGGTACTGGAGCACTGTCATCAGCCAGCTGAAATCCCGAATAATTTGAAGACCAAGGATGGCGACAATGAGGTAGACCCCGTTTGCCGCTCCAATGCCGAATGAGAGGGCGAAACCGTAGCGAATAGGCATACGAATTGAAACCTGCATGACCAGAAAGAAGTCCGGACCAGGGCTTAACAGGGCGAGAAAGTGGGCAGTTGCGATAATGAGAAATTCCATTTGTTACTCCATTATTAAGATATCGGATATTTCCGTCTTGGGTATGGAGTAAGGATAGAATGTTCTTACAAAACCTTATTGTACGAAATTGACTTTGTACTCCTGGGGAGTGACGGTGGTCATGGCTTTGAACTGCCGGTGAAGATGGCTTTGATCAAAAAAACCACACTCAATAGCGGTATCCACGATATTCCAACCTTGCTGGAGAAGGCGTTTTGCGTGTTCTATCCGGCAATTCATGCGATAAGCATGTGGAGTAAGACCTGTTTCGGTTTTAAATTTTCTGAGCAGGGTATAAGGGTTGGTTGCAAGCTGATCGGCGAGTGAGTCGAGGGTGTAGTCCTTGCCAAGATCCGATTTGAGCAGAGTTTTCAATAGTTCAATATTTTCTGTCGACATGGGGCGGTCAGCCCGCGGGTGGCAGGCGCTGATGAATATCTCCGAGGCAAGATCGACAAGCACCTGCTCCTTTTGTTCCCGGTGAATGGAGGTGGACAACAGCTGCTGCATACTGCGGCAGTATCTGACATAAAGGTCCTGATCCCTAATCAATATCAGACTGACTGTGCAGAATTCTGCGGTCTGCCATAACGACTGCTGCAGTCGTAAACACCAGTCCACATCAAGGTAGAGCATGTAATAACTTCTTCCCTCCTTGGTGAGCGGATTACATGAATGAAGTATTTCGGGGTTGATGAGCGCCAGTGAACCGGGCTCCAGAGTCGCTGTCTCTGTTCCAACGGTGTAGTGTACTTTGCCTGTATCAACCGCACCAACACTGAAGCTGGTATGCATATGCGGCTTAAAAACTGAATTGCTGCCCCTGGTATAGCGTACCCTGGCAAAGGGTAAGCCCGGCTCCTGATAAAATCGTTCAACGGTGTCTTTCATTTTGTGGCCTCATTACTATGTTATTACAGAACATGATGACAGAATATTTTCAGGATACAAGCCAAAAATACGGCAATCACTGTCGTGGGTGCAGTCCTGGTGTTGAGCCCCAGGGTACATTGGCGGAAAAAGATCCGCTTACCTTGAAGAATAGTTGGAAACATGGGCCCTCTATAACCTACAATCGAATTTGAGAGGTGTTTGAAAGGGACTGATTGGTGGTTTGATGGCAACATTTGGGAACCTGCAATTCACCTCTTTTACTGACTGGGTGCCGGCAGGTAATGCAGGCGCTTCTGGGAGAATATCCATGAAAGTTTTTAAGCTGGACGAGACAAATGAGTTTACACAGGGAGCAATGAAGCGGTTCTTTCTGGTAGAAACTTCAGAGTATTTCAAGATTATTAACTTCAATCTGGACGCCGGTGTTACATTTCCGGTTCATAGCCACGATCTTGATGGAGAACTGTCAATACAGGTTGTCGAAGGTAATGGCTTTTTCCTGGGCGAAGGCGACACCGAGATCCCGGCGGCACCAGGGGACATTCTGGTGTCCGAGATACGTGAACCGCACGGCGTGCGTGCTGAAACCAGAATGCGCATTGTAGTAACCATTGCACCACCAATTTAGACAGAACATGGACGCTGTCGGTATGAAAAGTGTTAAAAGGCCGGGAATCCGGTTGTTATAAAAAGATGGAGGTTACGCCATGGCATCAGTTGTGAAAATTGACGAAGATGAATGTATTGGATGTGAAGCGTGTGTGGAAGAATGCCCCGAGGTATTTGAGTTCAATGATGATGAGGCAAAGGCATATGTGATTGACGGTTCGGACCCGAACGCACAATGCGTGGATGCGGCTATTGCTGCCTGTCCCGCTGCATGTATCGAAAAAGAGTAGTTCGGATGGGATAACTTCCGGTTAATGTGAAGTTGTTTCGATTCGATTGTGTAGCTTGTACTGTGAAATTGCCTGTTTCAGGCTCAAAAAAATGAAAAAAAACGCTCAAAGAGGTCAACTAAGTCTTGCCGTATGTGCTAAACTGCAGTATATGAATCCCTCGCAATGCACCAGTAGCTCAGCTGGATAGAGCAACGGACTACGAATCCGTAGGTCGGGCGTTCGAATCGCTCCTGGTGTACCAGTTATTTAAGGCGGTTAGGTCATTATGATCTAACCGCCTTTTTTATTGGTTACATGCCGGTTACATGGGACGGCACAAAAGCTATCCATGTAGGGCTATTGTGGTAGCGTTCTTGAGACTGCCTACTCCCCTCCGCTATCATAACCTCCTGAACCCCGACTTGGGTTTCACCCCTACTCCTCTGTTGCCCGATTAGTCTGCAACACCTCTCTGACAATAAAAGACAGCACGAGCCCTATACTCCACTGGTCGACTCAGTTCGTAATATTCAAGTTTCCTGGTTTTTTCTGCTTTCCTGATCGGATGTTTGTCTGACAGATCCTCCTCTTGCTGCCATCCACGAAAATAAGATCCGGCTTATTTTCCACATCTCTATAGGGAGAGGGCATTTTTCCCCAATTCCAATTTATGGAGGCATTTTATGAACACGAGTAACAGCAATTGGCACGTGGAGATCGAGAGAGAGCAGGGTGAGGTACTGAAAAAAATTGTCTACGAAGCGGTCCTGGATGCATTGAATAATGATCGTGTATTGGCCCATGCTCGCAATGACGAACCGTACACGGAGAAAGAGGCTGCCATACAGTTGGGGGTTCAGCCACAAACCATGGCATCATGGCGGCATCAGGGGGTTGGACCTAATTATTTGAAGGTGGGGTCAAATGTCAGGTATGAGCGTCAGGAATTGGACGCTTATAAGGAAAAGCAGAGGGTCAAGACGAGCTACTAAAAGTGAGAGGAATCAACAAGGGCTCACCCTGAGTGGGCACCTTGTTGGTCAAGAAGGAGTTCGACATGACAATAACTCAAAATGATTCTCCGTTCAGGGCACCTGTGACAGTCCAGTTGGATCTGAATCCCTCTGTCTTACCTGTTATTAATGGCTATGACCACCCTGGCAAACCGAGGGCGTCAATGCTGGCGTCGTGGAGCCAATGCCAAAAGCAAAAACTTGATCCGGCTTGGCGGGTGCCTGTGGTTTACCTGGCGGTAGCAACCACAGGACCTCAGTTATCTTTTATGAGCGTCTTGAACTGGACGCCTACGTTCAAGAGAGAGGGGGGATGCAAATGAAGGAAAAAAAACAGGATCCCAAAAAGTCAGGAAAGCAGCGTGGAGTCGGCATAAGCCGTCGTCAAGCGATAAAGCAAAAATGCCTGGAGGACTGTTGCGCCGGCAGGAGAAGGTACTGGGTCAACTGTGATTATGGCAATTGTCCACTGAACCCCTTTCACTCAGGCAAAGGAAAGCAGGATCCAGAACAGAGAAAGCAGGCGATCAGGGATTACTGCTTTGAGTGTATGGGTGAAAGTCGATCAGAGGTCGTGAATTGTGGAGATTTAGGCTGCCCCCTTTACCCTTTCAGGTTAGCCAGAATTGACAAAAGTTCGATCACCTAAACTTGGTGGTGACAGTGGCAAGTGCGACCAGCCGAATATCCGTGCAGGATAAGGAAACACGTCATGACATTACAGGGAGCCTGAAAATGGCGAAGATCGATCTGACAGAATTCATCGGCATGGAACGGCCGAATGTGCCGTCGAAGTTCGATGATGATAGGGTTGACCGCCTCAGCAAAGAGATGCGTCAACAGGGAGAGGCCGAGCAGCAAAAATATGCACAATCATCAAAGAGTAAATCGGCAGGGCCTGACCCGAATCAGACGACAACAAATCCTGAAACACTGTTGGAGGCGTATCTCGTGACCGATGATTATGTCCAAAAACTCGGCAATGAGGAGTTTTTATTTGAGAACCTCATCATCAAAAGCCACGTTATCACCATCATAGCAATGCCGGGCGGTGGAAAGACCACTCTGCTGTATTACCATGTCGCACCTCACCTTGCGAAATTGGGACTCAAGGTCTGGTATATCGACGCGGATTCCCCAGCCAGTGACCACAAACAAATGAAGGAGGTTGCTGACAAGTATGGGTTTATGCTCCTCAACCCCGATGTCAATCCTGGCACCACCATGGAGGGGTTGCTTGAAACTCTCAAGGTGATAGCTGATTCCCACGCCAACCTCGCAGGGTGGGTGTTGATTATAGACACCCTGAAAAAGGCGACTAACCTAATGGCGAAAGCAAGCGTGAAGGAATTTTACGTGTTGGTTAGGAAGATTGCGAACCTGGGAGGGACGGTGGTCCTGCTTGGGCACGCCAATAAGCACCGGGACAATGATGGCAATCTCGTTTTCGAAGGTGTTGGTGATGTTCGCGCTGACTCCGACGAGTTGATTTACCTCGAACGCACCTCCAACCCCAACGGTGGTATCGACGTGACTACCGTCGTGAACCCGGACAAAGGTGCCAAAGTGCGTGGAGTGTTCAAACCCATGTCATTTCATGTCTCAGAAGCAAGGGAGGTCACGTTTTACGATAAACCTCTCGAAACAATCGACAGAGAAGCCACCGCCGCCCCGAAAGCAACTGATGACGAGATCCTGAAAGCTGCAAAAAAATACCTCTCATTGATACGTAAGCCAGTATTGCAGGGAAAAATGGTTGAATATGTTGCAGACCTGACTGGCGCAGGGAAAGGGCGAGTTCGAAAGCTGATCGTGCAGAACGCTGAGCCACGGGACGCAACGCACAGATCGGGAAAAATGTTTGTCTATACTCTCGGCAAGAGAAACGCCCATCTAATCGAGTTACCAGAGGAGTCATAAGGCAATCCTGTTTGGCAACAAGGTGCGGGGGGGCATACTGATATTCTATATATATTAAAAAACTACAAAACTACCAAAC
This sequence comes from Desulfosediminicola ganghwensis, assembly GCF_005116675.2. Taxonomy (NCBI): domain Bacteria; kingdom Pseudomonadati; phylum Thermodesulfobacteriota; class Desulfobulbia; order Desulfobulbales; family Desulfocapsaceae; genus Desulfosediminicola; species Desulfosediminicola ganghwensis. Next base: position 600,288 of record NZ_CP050699.1, on the reverse strand, counting down.
ACAACAGGCATAAGGGATACAGGCCGCTGGGTGCAAATTCAGTTTTGTAGTTTTGTAAAAAATACCCCCCCCACCCCTTGCTGCCAAACTGAATTTAATCGGTGCTGTTTTTTTGGAGGCCTATCAGGGAGACAGAGGGACATGCTGCTCGACCTTCTTACAGAAGACGGTTTTGAACCACGGCGAAAATGCCGGGATGAGTATTGTTGCCCCTGCCCGGCCTGTGGTGGTGAGGACCGGTTTATTGTCCGGACTGACAACAGAGAGCGATTCTTTTGCAGGGGATGCGACATCTCAGGCGATGAGATCGACTATCTCAGGCGTTTCCGAGGAATGACTTTTGAGCAAGCGGCAGCCCTCACCGGGAAACAGCCGTCGGCCAAGCATAAAGGTGGAGTCGATTTTAAAAAACTGATTGTCGACAAGGGTGGGTGTACACCGCCAGACGGTTGGATTGAGAGGGCCCAAGAGTTTCAAGCCGTGACCCACCAAATACTCCTCGAGGATGCGGAGATGGTTGAGAGGTTGCGAGTAGAACGTGGCTTAACTCGAGAGACTATAGTGCGCTTTGATCTTGGATGGTTACCGCAGAACCTCTTTGATGACAGGGTGGCCTGGGGATTACCTGAAGAACTGAGGCAGGATGGAAAGACGAAAAAATACTTCCTCCCTGCCGGGCTGATAATTCCTGGCCCCGACCGGATCAGGATCCGACGAGATAACCCAGAAGAGTATGGCAAGTATTATGTCCTGCCCGGCTCGGGTAATGAACCCCTGATCATTGATGCCGCTCTGGAGGCTCCGGCTTTAGTGGTGGAGAGTGAACTTGATGGCATGCTTCTGGCACAAGAACTTACCACCCCTGTGATGATAATTGCCGCTGGCAGTACCAGCAACGGTCCGAGTGTCGAATTGAAACGGAGATTATCTCAGCGCCCCTTTGTTCTGGTTTCTCTCGATAACGATGAAGCCGGTGCCAAGTCGTCATGGCAACGGTGGATTGCATATCTACCGAACGCGGCCAGGGCGCCGTTACCAGGGTCTTGGGGGGCGAAGGATCATACCGAGGCATACCTTAAGGGTCACGATCTGAATATCTGGCTCCGGGCAGCAAGGAGGTTAGTCGAGTGTAAGCCAACAGGTCAACAGGCGGAGACAGTCTTGCCTCAAGCAACTGATAATCTGAAAATCCCGTTTCCATGCGAGGCCTGTGACTGTTTGGTGACCAATGAGAAAGGCCCGGTTTGTCGGTTTCCTCTATCGGGAAAAGAGACTGATGGCGGACAGCGGTTACCTGAAGATCTGGAGTCCTGCATACTGAAAAATGCTCAAGACCATAAGTGTCCAATGCAGAGGGGGATGTTGATGTCAGCAGAATGGTGTAACCGCAGCCAGTGTGTTGAACTCTGTGGAGATTGTGCCTCTCAGGTGGATCCACCGCGACAGATCAGCCGATATCAATTTGGAAGTATAGGCCGAGGTAAACCAATAATCGATGCGGGTATCCCGTGATCAGTAACAAAGAGGAGAAAAACATGAAGACGTAGACAGGATAAGCATAACAATCTATTGGAATCAGCTTAATAAAAAATCAATTTTTAGGAGAATGGAATATGGATTGTTTTCGTACTGACGAGATTGAGGAGATACTGATGGATCAAAAAGAGCGACATGATAAGTTGGTTGCTTTGCTCAACGAGATGAAGGCAGAATCTTTTGGCGCATCCCAAGATGCTCATGAAACCCAAGATGTCATAGTTACATTCTTGGCCTCTTGCCCATTGATGATACCGAGTTATGTTGCGCTGTGGTATAAAAAGTATCCTGGAAGTGCTAGGGGGGCAGTCCAGGAGCTTCATAAAATTACTGACTTGTCGCGGCTTCATCCTACCCGCAATGATTTTAACCCCTGGCGTGATCCGCTTCATCCCCCTGAAAGATAGTTATGATGTAAGCCGGTTTGCTGAAGCTGCGACATAAAGTATGTGCCCCCTGATCTTGCCAACAGAGGATTGGGGGCACATGTCATCCCCTTGGTGGGGGGAGAGGGGGATGCAGGCCGTGAGAAAAAAAATTGTGGAAAGGTGTCGAGATGACAAGGCCGAAATTCACTCCCAAGCAACAGATGTTTTTGGACTTTTATTGCGGAAATGCCACTGAGGCGGCACGCCGGGCAGGGTATGCCCATCCGACCCAGCAGGGTAACCGGCTGTTGACCAATGTTAATATCCGGGCCGCGATCACCGAAAGAGAAAGTCGTGAACACCGGGAGCGCATCCTCAACCGCCAGGAGCGGCAAGAGTTATGGACCCGTATCGCACTGGGCCTGGAGCCTGACCTGAAGATGGTGGAAGGAAAGCTGAAGGAGATGCCGGTGGCCATGCGCCACAGGTTAAAGGCCCTTGAGTGCCTGGCCAAATCTGAGGGTGATTTTATGACAAAGCTTGAGTTAGACATTGGACTCCAGGAGGAGCTGGCACAGCTGTCCATGGAGGAGATCCGGGAGAGGATCAAGAGGCTTGAGGATGACGGGGTACTGGAGTTGATTGCCGAGCCTGATGGCAGTTTTTCCCATGATGGTGATGATGAGTGAGGTCTGTTACTCCTCTGCCAGGGCCGGGGTGAGGGTGGCAAGCCAAAAGGGGGACCCATTCCGAGGTGGAGATGTTCCATGAGGGGGTAGGGGGGAGGTGTGGAGAGGTGTACCATCTTGGGTGGGCTGTTGATCAAGGTCCTCGAAAAAAGTTAGAGGGAACCAGACAACAGCATAAAGGGGCACTTTTGCAGATTTCTAACCCTATGCACTCCAAAGTGTGAACTTGAAGGAGAAATTATTTAAAGTGCTGATATGCGGTTAATTCTGAGCAAGTAATAAAAAATTGCAGAGCCTAGCCTAGCCCGTTTTGGGGCAAAGACTTGCAGCATTAAAACGTAACATATTCTGTTTGACCTACACCCCCCAGTAGGTGTTACAATGTTACAAAAAATCATCTAATGGCATAATCTGGAGGATAATATAATGAGCAGAGTTATTCGAATATCAGATTCAATCTTTTCTCGCCTTCAAGCACATAGCATCCCTCTTGTTGATACCCCTGCTACTGTTATTGAGAGAATCCTTGATTATTATGAGAAAAATTGTCAACAAGTTGGCGAAAGTCTTTTGGGTGGAATAAGCCCAGGAAGTGGTCTGTACTTAGCTCCGGCAAATGAAGAAAACCTGGATGCAACTATTTGCAATCCAGTACCTTTATCAAATGCCAGAGAAAACCTTTCTACTCAAGATTACAATGCTTTAAAAAAATCTCTAAAAGGTGAAGAGAAATTTAGATGCTGGGCAATGACAAAAAATAGTCTCAGTAAATTCAAAGCAATGCAACCAGGAGACTATGTGTTGTTCTCTTTAAAAGGAACGGGCGTTTTCTCATACTATGGTCAAGTTATTCATAAGATCAGGAGTATAGAGCTTGGTTCTGCTCTCTGGTCGGTAGTCCCCAACTTACCATGGGAGCTCATCTGTTTTTTGGATAATATTACTCCCATTAAAGTACCAAAAGATGAACTGGTTAGTTCTCTCGGGTATGATCAAGGATACGTAGTACCAGGAATAATACGTGTCAGTTCAGAACGTGTTCAGAACGTTATTAAGCGATACGGAAGTATTGGTAGTCTTATTAGCTCACTCTCAAAGAAAAAGCTAAAACCACGAGAACGCCTACCTTACACAGCTAATCAGAAACCCTCCAAGTGCCCTATGTGTGGTTCAGCACGGATGGCGAGTATCCAATACGGACTTCCTGCATTTTCCTTTGAACTCAAACGCGACATTGATCTTGGGAAGGTGGTCCTCGGCGGCTGCTGTATTACCAACAATGATCCGCAGTGGGAGTGCGCAGATTGCCACACGCGGGTGTACAGAGAAGGAGACGCCCCGGTTACGATAGAAGAGGAAAACTCAAGATAAAAAGCGGAAACACACTTACAACTGCAGTTTTGGCAGTTGCATTTGCTGGTAACAGGCAACGCACTTAACAATACTTCCTGAACATCATGTGATGTTGATGCTAAGGAAACATATCTTTCAATTATTGTAACAGAAATTCCCGCTAATCCATGCGTTGTAACAAGTCAAACACCACCAGTGCGAATTCAAATGCTCGCAGCGGGGCCGACAACACTTGCACCATCTGTTCCTGGTGAGCTTCATTGCTTACCTGAAAGGCATCCTCAACCGCTTTCAGAAAATCATGAATACGCTGGGGCGAGAACGTCTGTCCTCGTGATGGGTAACCAATGTTGATTACCTACTTATGGCCGGTGAGGGACACATGCCCACAAGGGTATCCATTCTGAGATTGCGAGAGTGCACGAGGGGGGAGGGGCAAAGTACACAGATGTACCTCGTGGCTTGGGCTGTGGTGTTGAGGCCCCTGAAAAAACGGAGGTCTTCTCGAAACGAGGCATATAGAGGTACTTGTGGGGGGCTGGAACCCAGCTGTACCCCCTGGGTATGGGTTTCTTCAGGAATCCTTTCAAAGTGCTTGTATGTGGCTGTTTTGAGGAGGGAGAATGACAGATTACAGCAATTGTCAGAGCGGATCACTGGGTTGCACTGAGATTTTCTGCCTGGGGGGAGTAGTCTGGTCAAAACCTCATCGCCGTCATTAGGAACTGACTGATAGCGCCTGTCGGATATTAAAGTTTGTCAGGTTTGGGTGTTCGTGTATGATTGAGCCTGACTAGTTAATGCAACCCTTGGTTGAGGGGGGGAGATAGGGATTAAAAGCACAAACTTCAGGAGGAAAGGATGCTGCCAAAAGACAAGATGAAATTAGTAGCTGAAAAACTTGGCCAATTAAATGATTCAGGCAAAGTGAAGGCCCGCAAGCAACACAGCATGGGACATGCAGTCGTTTCGGAGTTATGCCGAGGATGCTCGATCTGGTTTATTCATGAGCATAGTGACGATTTGTGCCTGACTTTAGAGTACACAGAAAATGCAGAAGTGAAAAATTTTGATATATGCCGAAATGCCAAAAAGCAATTCAAAAAGTTGTTTCCAGATGCGCAAAATTTTACAAGAAAAACCAATGGAAAAGAAGGGATGTGCTTAAAAGTGACAGACAAAAATATCGATGAATTGTTTAAAATAGTAGACGACGTTCAGAGGACAATCTGAGATTGGCTTGAGGACAATTTTTACTCCATCTTTCAGGGGAAGGAGATTGAGAGGTCTTATGCGAAAAGCGCCTTGCGTATCCCCCCCATTTTCATAACCTATTTTAAACACGAGGAGACGTTCTCATGAAATTCAGAATTTTGATACTTACTTCAATTTTCCTATTAATTTTTAGTGTCTCTTCTTATGCCAGCCAATTCTGCGCTGGTTTTGAAGTTGGTTATACCACAGGGTACAAACAGGCTTCAGGTTCGGGCCTTACCCCACTAACTCCCCTCTGTCCGCTTCAACCACTAAAAGGGTTCGGCGATCCTCCCTCCGACTATGAGCATGGATATACAATAGGTTACAGACAGGGGTGGGCTGACGGTTCTAAGTAATGTAGTGGGGGCATGCTGACTACCCAACGACAGTCTGTTTGGTAAAGCTTGGTAGTTTTTTTTGCAAACCCATTTCGCAACTTATCCCCTGCGGGGAATTTGCATTGATGTGAACAGTACAAGGGAGAGGAAAAGGTGAAAAAAATATTTATGATTATTCTTATGACATTGTTTTTCCCACTTGTTTCATCTTCAGGGCAATTGACCTCTTATGAAAAGGGTCAATTAGCCGGAAGCCTTGGATTTGGAGCTATGGCTATAGATGCATATTATGAAATTTGTTATTCCAGCGGTGTGCGCACTGATAACAATTTTGATGGAATAAATAAGTTGTTGAAAGAAAAATGGGGCATTTCTAATTCAAAAATAATGGCTGAGCAGGAAGAAAGAACCGGGCGAAATTATCGACAAGAAGCACACAACCTTGTGAATACGGTAATAAAACAAACAGGTGGATGTAATTCCGTTGGCATGGAAATCTGGTTCAGACAAGTTCTTCAAGAGATGCATGAAAATAACTTGGATAAATTTCATGCTGCACAGTAAAGATTTATATTACAACCTAACAAGGAAAATGCAGCCGACGCAAAAAACGCACGGCTGACTTGTAGCGTTACTCCTTTTAGTGATCCATCTGTGGAAGATAGTACTTTCATACCAAAACGAGTCATCATCAGTGCAGGCCGAGATTCCTGACAATAAAGGTTACACCAAAACTGAACCCGCAAAACCCAGCAGCCTCCCTCTGCCCCCCCCATCACACCCATGACACCCCAAAACCAGGTTCGTCACAAGCAAAATAGGTATTTTTACTGGTTTTGATGTCGTAGTCGCCGGTGATCGTGATGATCATGATAACGATGCCTGCAATTATGACAAAATCGCCCTGTTGCCAGAAATGGCATCGAAGCAGTACAGCCAACCAGTAACACAATCCCCCAGCCATGCCTGGCTTGTTCTCCCCCAAAAAAATTCTCGTCGTTGGAAATAAGTGGGTTGTGCATCAAGGTCCCTGAGAGAAAACAGTAGCGGCCTGAAAAACAGCATATAGGAACACTTCTGAGGAATCCTGGTCTACATGCACCCTAAGGGGCAGGGCTAGAAGGGATACCCCCTAAACGTGCTTGTATATCGCGATTTTTGCTAAATGAATGGCGAGATGGAGGGTTCATCAGGAGACAATGTCACAATATTGCGGGAAAAATCCTGAGAGAACCCTGACGCTCTTGTGTTGGAGCTTGGCGATGGGGCTTTTCCGTCGTCATCATTAAGATGGTGTTGTGAGCTTGGGCATCGTGCCTGACAGCACAAGCTTCTGGGCTTTGGATTATTTAGTTTCAGTCATATAAGAAACTGTTTTCCCGGATGTACCAATCGTCGAATGAAATGGTTGAACCAGAATTTTTCCATCGTTCAATAAGTGCAACAGCATTATCTATGTTTTCTGCTACAGCTTTGACCGCGTCCACCCATGGCTTTACACCTTGAACTATCTGGATATCTCCTTCTTCTAATTCTGCATGATAGACTAATTTACGCTTTTTGTATGAGGTTCTAGTGGGTGCGAAAACCTCCCCAAAAATCATTATCTCGATTATGGCTGATGCACCATTTTCTATACCATCAGTCAGTACTCTCGCCAGCCGGCGAGTGGAAACATTACCGAGTCTATATCTTAAAAGGTTGCCCAATTTTTCAATATCATGACCATTTCCAATTAAACAGCTTCTACCACCTCTTGTCTCATTGCGGTTGGTCAAGCATGACCTATTTCCAACTTCTTTTAACGAAATTTCTAGTGCTTGGAATAATGCGTTTACAAATTGAGGGACCATGTCCGGATTTTCATTGAGAAAGTCGGCATCCTCACCGAGTAATCGTTCAGCACCTTTCGCATAAGAAACAGCAGTTGCATTGAATATGGGCACTTGTTACCTCCTTTTGTCAATTTGGATGGGTTGTTTAAATTTCTTCTGCAGGTTCTTGGAGTTGGAGTGATCGTTAGAAAGAGATGCTTCATTTTACCACCTCCTAGTGGTTGATACTACGTTCATATCAATTTGAGTCATCATTCGTGCGGGGAAGGTTCTCCATTTTGAAGCTACACCAAAACTGAGCCCGTCATGCCCAATAACTTACCCCTGCATCCTCCACCACACCCATGACACCCCAAAATCAGTTTCGTCACCAGCAAAATAGTTATTTTTACAAGTTTTAATGTCATTGTCACCTGTGGTCGCGGTGACCATGATAACGATACCTGTAAATCGGCAGTGATTGGCATAATTGCCAAGAGTTGCCAGAATCGGCATTTGATCAGCATAATCCACCTCCATGCCTGGACTGTTTTCCTCGAAGCTTCTCGTTATGGGGCTCTGAAAAAAACGGGCCTCCCAAAGGTCATACAGGAGTACTTCTGGGGAATTCGAAACCTCTGGCAGCCCAAGGCATGGGAACGAGGAGATGTTCCCTTAAAGTGCTCGTATACGATCGTTTCCGAACAAGGGATGGAGGATTTGTTCGTGCCCAGCCTAAACCGACTCAGCAGGCGGTAGTAGGCGTGACAATGATGTAGTCCCATTAATTAACTGAAAAAGACCTCAGCCGTGCCGCTTCCGTCTTGTGGCATAGCGTCCACTGGGTTTGAATGTTGTACCTGGGCCATCCTCCCAGTCCATTCGGCCTTCAGTGCCAGGACAATAGTTTTTAGGCCAAGAGCCTTTTCCGCCGTAATGACTACCATAAGTACAATTACAGTTAGCACATATTTCGATAAAATGTTTAGGCGTCGCGGGGGTTGTCATGCTTAGTCTCCTTAACAACTGCTGCCTTGTTAAGACCGATATTTACATGTGCGTTAAGGTCTTCTTCGTCTCTGCAGGCGGTGCAGGTGGTGCCAAACCAATACAGGTGTTTTGTCCCTTGCCCTCTTCCGAAGAGGGCAAGGGACAAATGACCATAAGGGCACTCGTTCCGGTATAGCGATGGACCATGAGGTAGGCAATGTAAGCTACCGCAAAGGTGCATCACATGGTTGGAGCGGTATTAGGTACCCTTCAGAAAATCACCGGGGCCCCGGAAAAACGGCATTCAGATGGGGGGCGTAACCCATCCCATCCCAGCCACAGTCATGCCACGGAATCTGTATAGATATGTGGTTCTGTGGGTTGGTCATCATCATCCTGTTGTCTCTCAACGCCCTCAATGATTACCCTGAGATCATGGTAGTGGGACTCTACGAAACGGATGCTGGTTTTCTCGTCGCCGAGTGATATTGGGACCTCAGAATTTTCCGCACTGACAATCGCCTCCTGCAAATCGGCCATCACATCATCGGCAGTTCTTACAAATTCATCGTATTTGGCGGCGCACAGAGGACAAAGAGCCAGATACTGGGCTTCATGTTCAGTCGGTAGATACTTGCGGGTGAGCACTTCTTTTTTCTCGAAGTAGTGTGTTCTGTCGCGTTTCCGAAAGGGCATCTCCTTTTTGCAGATCTGGCAGACCATCTGGTCGGCCTCATTCGTGTACTGGTTTCGGAGCCATGTGGTTGGGTCAATGGTACCCTTGGTGGTGCGGACACTTCTTTCGCGTTTTTTGTACTCCTTATTGGGCGCGTCGGATAGTTCATTGTCAAGACGCTCTCGACGTCGTTCCTGATTGGGGACCGATCTTGAAGGAAATAATGGCTGGCTTTTGCGAGGGGTTGGTATGAACTGTTCGATAAGCATATCAACGGATTGCCCACTCTTTCTGACTAGTTTAGCTAGTTGAGCCATTTTTTCAGCTTCACTCACAGTTTCGAAACCCATTTTTTGTGCTTCGTGGTTTCGAGAGACATATTTTTCATTGAGTTTTTTTGAACGTTCACCGAAGCCAATTGCGGTCAATAATCCATTACGATCGTCGAAAGGGAAGTCTTTGCGTAGGTTCTCTTTTGTCATATTTTTCGGCTTATTGAATGCGCCAGACTTATCTGGGACCCACGCACAAGTCTTCAAATGCTGGACAAGTTGTGAGTCGACCTCCCGTGTGTCATACTTCTGATTGGGTCGGTACTTAGCCTTGGCTGTAATCTTATCTGCCCCAATTAACGCTTGCCAGACCAATCTACTTGCTGAGATTGATAGAAATTTCGTGTAACTACTTAGTGAGTCGATCGAATAGTCACTATCGATTCTGGTATGAGTGATTTTAGCACCATATAGGCCTTCATACAGGTCTTGGGCTCTCGGATTTAGAGATGGATGTGCTTCAGAGACCTGTAGTCTGTGCATTGCTCCGACTGCCCGAACGAAGTCAATGAAGTCTGTGAATTGCGATTTATTCAAGTTTCCCTTATAACCAGTCCACAAGACATGTTTCTTGTGAATGTGTGTCAATTCGGAAAGACCGGTGTCTTGATAGGGGGAATCGATACAAAGCTGAGAAGGCATGAACCAATACAGAGCGCCATCCGGTGATTTGCCGAGCAGAAATTTATACCTTATGAAAAGTTTTGCATCAGAAGGGTTTTTTTTCCAGTAGGCTATGAACTGCTTCAGATCTCTATAATGGTCATCGCCCACTTGGCTGGGCGGCTTCCTGTAGCTACTCAACTTCAACTCGACAACAGTTTTTGCGTCAAAGGTCCGAACACCTATGTGTTCAAGAAATGCTCTGGCGTACTTTTTTTGCGCTTCAGAACCTCCCGCTCTGTAGACAGTATGCTTCACAAAGCGAATCTCTTTAGTGGGAGGTGTTTCCTGCTCCAGTGGGAAAAATGCTTCCCGAGGTAATACATGTTCAACCCCTTGACCTGTTTCGATTCTGACAAAATGGAAGTCCTTCAAGTCTAAATATCTAAAGATAATGTGACATGCTTCACCCAGTAGAGCATAAAAACGCATGACCCAAGCATCGTCTTTCTGAGCTATCCATGATTCGATAGATTCGCGTTTGTCCTCATCAAGAGAACTTAGGGCGCCAAATAGGTTCGACCATCCCCACTTATATATTTTGAGGCTATCGAGGAAGCGATCATCCCGCTGATTTTGCAGTGGCGGATTAGCCGCCCAAAGCGGTGGTTCATAATTTGTCAATAGCGATAAGTCGTTATCGCTCAGGACTTCGGAGATTTTTACCGGTCCTCTATAGAGAGCTGTGGCCGGAGCGTGGCTCCCGCTTCGCGTCGGAGTGAGTGGCTCATCCTTAAATGCACACACGATTGCATCTCGAATCGGCTCATAAAATGGTGAGAGGTTGTCTAGTTCGTTAGGCAATACAGTAAGAAAACCCATGGTCAGCATGCCCCGGTCGCGAATGTCGGTGAGCGACTCCACCACGAGATCGACTATGCAATCACGCAATTGGCGGTTAGCGTCACAGTCTCGGATGCTGTCACGAGCAACTGTCGAAGCGAACGGTGCATGAATGTGGAAACGCATATTGGAAGTTTCTTTCTCTGCAGGGAAATAGATTGATACTTGGCCGTGATCTAGAGGCATAACTTTCCATCTAGGGAGACTTTTCGTCTTTTTGTCCTCTTGATGGAGGTTATAGGCTATGGCGATCCGGCATTGCTTAGCCTCACCATCTTCATCGATTACCTCGACCTTTTTTTGATATCGTAACCAGCGGGAAACGGATTTTTCGCTTCCTGGGTGAAAAGCATGAATTTCTAACTGCCCATTCTTGTGATCAATACGCTCCAGAAACCCTAAAGATCCATCAGGAAGCATGTATTCGATGCGGCGAATGTGGTTAAGGAACAACAGTGAGTTGTCACTTAAGGCTTTCAGGCCACGTATAATTTCATCAATGGCTTGGCGGGGGGATTTAGTTGGATGGTCAAATGGAAAGATGAAGCGGGTTTCTTGGCCTTCCATGTCTAAATGTTTGACACCATTTGTTATGGGTACCACAAGATCTTGAATACGGAAATGGAACGCTCCTGAGTGAATTTCTGGGGTGCTTGTATAGGCGAAGACTGCCTTAAACCCAACACCGAATTTACCAATGCTTGTCGGATCCCCCCGTTTGGTAGTTGCACCAATACTTGTGATCGACTCTACATCATCCAATTCAAATAGGCGCTCACCGTTATGTTCGAACTCAAGATCCTCCTCAGACAAAGTAAAACGTACTACCTTGGCACACTGATCTTCAGCATTTTGTAATAGCTCATAAATAAAATGTGCGTTATCTGGATACAGTTCAGTTAAAAGTCTTTTTATCCCTTCTTCAAAGTTATTCTCTCTGTTGACATCAATCCACCGCTGTCGTTTTTGTACGAGAGTCTCAAGCGTGTGCAACATCAGGCATCCCTCCCAGAAACATGGATGACGCCATGCGCGACCGGACTGGCGACAATATCCGCTCTCTCAAGGGCGATATCCAATTCCTGGCTTCGCCTTGCATAGTCCGTCTCTGCGGCGGTGATTTGAGACCTGCGCATTTTTTGTATTTTCTCGTTGGTCGCTTGACTGAGCTGTTCTTCCAAAAGGGCCATCCGAGCCCGGTGACTGGTGGATAGACTCTCACGCCGGTACTCGGCCAGTTCCTGTGTCTTTTGCCTGTGTCTGGTTCTAGCATCGTTCCACAAGCTGTAATGCTGAGCATCCAATTTGTCCCAAACTGAAGCGCCAAGATCACTCGGCATCACGTCGGGACAATCCGCTGCACTCTCCAGAAGACGATCCAGGTGTTCGGTTACCACGGCGTTGGAAGCGACAGGCTTGAGGACCAAGTCCTCTTTGATGCCGTGGAAATGCCACTGGTAAATGGCGAATTCAAAGTGCCCGGAAGGTATCTCATTTGACACGACGGACAGGTTGGTGATGACACGTTGCTTGGTATCAAAAGACTGAGCCGCCTGCTTCACTAGTGGATGGAGGGGCATGATGAAGGCGGCTTCGGGATGCTGCATGGCACAATCTGACTCGAAAGTGATGGCCAGATGCTGTCTCCCGCCCTTGAGCCAGTTTTCCCATTCGCGATAAATAGTAGTGTTTTGCCTGGGGATCTGCTGAAAATCCTTCAAAAGACTGCCACGGGATTCCTGGGCCAGCCGAAGTGTCTTGAGCGGCTTTTCTCCCAGAATAACCTCCTGATCTTTTCCGCAAACGCGCTGCAAGTAGAGGGCCACCAGTCTGCGGAGTGAAAACGGTGACAGCCAGAAGCTCGCCGCGTCGGTAATTTCGCGATTCATCTGTTCTTGAGGGAGGCGAATGCCAAACAGCTCCGCTTGTTTTTGTTCCAGATCTTCTTGCTCCTGGATGTGCCGGATTTTATTGTCGGCCAACTGTTGGAGCTTTCTTTTACGCTCGTCTTCGCTCAATTCGTAATTTTCAGTGATGTTTCTGATTTCACGAGTTATTTCGCCTAGTATTTCCTCGCTTCCGCCTAGGGCGTTATTGAAAACACCGATGCGCATTAGGCAACGCTCATAGATATCCGCATCCACCGTTCCGGGAGTAATCAAGTTGACGATGGCAACGCTCTCGCTCTTTTGTCCATTCCTGTCGATACGGCCTATGCGTTGTTCAACCCGCATGGGATTCCAAGGGAGATCGTAATTTACTATGCAGTCGCAGAACTGGTAATCGAGACCTTCGCAGCCGATTTCGGAAAATAGCAGCAGGTCCAGGCAGTCCTCTTCTTCCCTTTGCATTTCAAAGCGAGCGCGAAGCGCCACTCGATCCTCATCAGCTGTCTCCCCATGGACCAAACCGACACGGAAACCGTCCTTGATGAGATGGTCGAAGAGGTATCGCAAGGTGTGTCGGAAGCTACTGAATAGCATAACCTTGTTGTTCAGGAGGCTTTGTTTGTCGTGGATGATGTTACGCAAAGCTTCGAGCTTGGGGTCTTCCTGATCAAGAAAATGAGTTGCTTTCAGAAGATTCTGAATTTGGGTCTGGATGGGAATGATGGCCTCGTCCATAGGGAAGCCGGTGTCATCTGCTTCTTCCCAGGACAATTCATCCAAATGGCGGTTGAGAATGTCTTCGAGGAAGGGCGCTAGGCCAAAGAGACAACTGGCCGCCTGGCGCCTGATGGTTGTCATCATGAACTTCACATTGGCACCATCGTGAATCTGGCTGAATATTTCAGCCTGGATCTTCAGCAGTTCGTCATGCAAATGTTGTTGCATCGGAGTAAACGGCACAAGGACCGTCTCCGGCTTTCGAACCGTGAAATTTCCAATGTCTCGGCGGTGGGTTCTGTTAATGATCCCAGCGAAGGTGTGCATCCCTTCGGTGTCAGAGATCATCTTTACACGCTCCTCGGGTGCAACCTCATCCTTGAGAAGTTCGGTGCGAACCCGACCAAAATCTGGACTGCGCCTAAGTATAGCCTGGCCCCAAGGTGTGGAAACTGCCTTGTCGAGTGCTTCCAAAGCCAGCTTTTGCCATTCTGGCTCTTGAGATCGCATGGCCGACACCGCCTGATTGATAAACGGGTTGGGCCCCGCCATGTGGGCGAAACTCTCTTGATCGATGATGAGATCGGGGCGAAGAGCATTTAAGAGAACAAAGAGGTCGTTGTTTCCGAGTTGGATCGGAGTGGCTGTCAGGAAAACAACCGCTTCGGCATGATCACAGAAATATCTGACGGCCTTGTGGCTGAATGTGTCCTGATTCCGCACATGGTGGGCTTCGTCGACGATAACCAGGTCGAAACGCGGAGGCGGATCGAGATCAAGCAGACCTTTTTTTCGCTTACGCTTACCTTTGGGTCCCGAACCATAAAGAAGTGATTCATCGAATAGGGAGTACGGGAGGATGACCTTCTGGTGTTGTGCTGGCCAAACGCCGTCAAGATCCATCTCATTGATGCAATATCTCAGTGTCGCACCATCCAGATGGGTGAAACGCTCTTCGAAGCGTTTCATCTCGTTTTGCCACTTTTTCTCGGTAACCAGGGGGCGTGGACAGACTACAAGTACTGAGCGTATCTCGCGACGGGCCTGAAGCTCCCGTAAGATAAGCCCGGCTTCAATGGTTTTACCTACGCCAACACCGTCGGCGATGAGTAGGCGCGGTCGGTCCGACCGGATAAATCGCAATACCGGCCTGAACTGATAAGGGATGAAGTCAACACGGGCGGCGTTGAGCGAGTAGAGGGTGGTCAACCCAGGGTACTTAATCTGAAGTGCGGTAAGGTAGGCATGGAAATGATTGCAGGGTAAGGTAATTCCCAGCTCCTCTCGCTGTTCTTCGGCCTGCAATTGTGACGCGTAAAATGTATGGGTCGACCCACCTATAAAAACCAAAAATCGGTTTTCATGCTTACTGGGCATCACCGCAACCACAGCGCCACGGCTCGATGGGTTTGATTTGACGAATACGAGTTGTCCAGGTTCAAATTCAGCCTGATTTTTTTTCTTTTCCGGGGAGGCTGGTGGGGTCTCAGTCCCTCCGTCAGATTCTGATGAGTACTCCGTTGCAAGAAGGGAGGCCTTTGTCTCACGTAAATTTTTAATTAATCTATCATTCGCCCCAATGACAGCGGCGAAACGCTGGAGTGTGTCCAGATCCCTGAATATATTATCAACTGGGAATCCCTCCGTGTCAGCGTGCGCCCAGCGATTTCGGACTGTTTGCATCTCCTTGACGAAGTGACGGGTTTCAGCGGGGAAATCCAAACTGTTGGAGATCTGGTACCAGCTTCGGTCGAGAACTCGAAGAAGTGCAGCGAGGTCAAGGCCACCCAGTGACTTAATATTACGTTGTTCCAATCGCCTCTTCTGCTGAAACGACAAAACATCGATCACCGCTTTGTTCCACCAGTCACTAAACAGGGGGGGCAGCACTCTCTCAAGAAAAACAGCCAGATGCCCGGCTACGTCGGTAAGATGCTTCGCCACTGATTCGTGAGCGTGGAATAAATGATCCATTTTCCGAATTGTCTCCTGCGTTGAACTCTTCATTAAATCCATAAAAAAGTCAGGTTAAAGAGAATAGACTCCAAGGTTGAAATCCACATGGCATCTTAGAATGCTCTTCGTTGATCCGGCGGAGAGGGATCTTGCCAAGTTTCTCGGTATCCTTGATGGCACCGGAACTGGAGTCGTTGTTGTAATGAATAGCCTTAGTAATGTGCTTCTTGACCGTGAAGAGAAAAAGTAGCTTTTTCGAATTTCCTGGAGAGACTTTAGCCAATAAAAATGTACCTTTATTGACCAGTCTAGACTACTTTGTTAGGGTGTGTTTTGCAATTTTTTTATTCAAAAACTGGAGCCGATATGAGCAAAGCAAACTAGATACTTTTTGGTTAGAATCGGCTTAGACACCGGGCGTCAGATGCGGTTGCAGTTCAAAGTCTGAGCTTTGCAGGCTGATGGGTTTTCCGGCCCAATAGCATATCTTTCTCTCCTAGCCACAGTCAGGGCAAAAAACAACCAATTCCGTCACCAGCAAAATAGGTATTTTTACTAATTTTGATGTCGATGTTGCCTGTGATCATGCCATCGTTACCGACAATTGTGGAAAAATGGTATTATTGCCAGAAATGACATCGAAGTAACACAATCCCCCATATATGCCTGGCTTGTTCTCCAGTAAGATTCTCGTCGTTGGAGATGAGGGGGATGTGGATCAAGGGACCTGAGAGAAAATGGAGTGGTTCTTCGAAATGGGCATATAGGAGTATCTCTGAAGAATCCGGGACGACTTGTACCCAAAGGATGGGCTTGTGAGGGATGCCCCTAAAGGTGCACGAATATGGTCGTTTTTTGCTGAAAGACTGGCAAGATGGAGGGCTGACCAGGAGCTAATGTCACAGGCGAGTAAGTTGGCAGAGAAAACCCAGGGGGTACCCCAACACTCTCGAGTTGGAGGTTGGTGGTGGAGTCACCCTGGCTACCACTATTGGAGACAAAAAGTGGAGAATTACCTGGAAGCCTTGAGATTAACGATGGCAACCTAATGCCTCACCAGAATCGCCCTGTCCCGCCGTAAACGTATGGATACAGGCAACGCCCACTTCCAAATCCAGAGGCTGGCAGCAAGCACGAATACCTGACCATGTCTAAGACAGCATGAAATCGTCAAGTTGTGAATGGGTGGCAATGACAAGCCTCTCCTCCACCCCATAAGCTTTGGCCAAATCAGCGCTTGCTTGCAACAACAACGCTTCGTTGCGGCCAAAATCAAAAGCAGCCTCGGTCAGTTTACCCAGGCGGTCATACTCCGCATTGATCGCAGCCACTACTTTTTGCTGTGCCTCATTTAGCTTGGCAAGGAAGGCATCCATTTCTGCTTTCATTTGTTCGACCAACTGCCCGTCTTTATCAGCAGTGAATTCCACAAGCATCTTGCCTGCCAACGATCCAATCACAGCACCCAACACCGGTATGGGTATCAATGTCTGACCAGCTGCTGTGGCCAGGCCCACTATAGCCGACTCAGCGCATACCACCAGTCCAAGGTTCATGAACTCTTCAGCATCAATTGTCCCGGCATGGTAATCCTGCCAGAGTGAACCTACACCTTTGGCTGCACTGACTACAGCACCAGCAAATGGGGCCGGTAGCGCCGCATAATTTGTCAGTAAATAAATGGAGCCACCCGCAACAGCACCACCAGCTGTACCTTTCAATGTGCTTACGCCAAGATCTTTCCAATCTTCAGCAGTGAGATCACCCTTGAAAGGATTTTTTCCTTGCTTGTATTTTGAATACAAGCCGGCGGAAAAAGAAACAGCCCCTCCAACAGCCCCGGCAATAGCAGCAGCTTTCGCTGCTTCTGCTAGACTTGCCTGATGATCCTGGGCTATCTGATCTTTTATCTCCTTGTTTTCTGCATCCAACTGCTTCTCATGGTTATCAAGGGTTTCATGCACCTTACCCTGTTGCACCTCTGCGTAGTCTGACACACCAGGCTTCACGACTTCATTAAAAGGAATTCCGCTTCTGCTTTCAATCTCCTGAACTTTTTCACGTATCGCGTTGATACTTTTTGGAGATAACCCTTCCACTGATTCACCATTCATGACCTTCATAATGGTTTCATGATGATCTTTGGGAATGTGGTAGTAAGAGCCATCACGGCCAAAATTGGCATATTTGTCCATGTGCTCCATCACATGATCAAGATTCTTACTGGCGCCGTTAATAAACTTCGACTGCACCGCCGTGCCATCAATCAGATAGTCTTCGGGTGCTGTGCGGTTAGGCGCATGAGTAGCCGTCATTTCCTCCTGGTGGAGGGCCGAGCGCGCATTGCGAATACCTACCTCGACCTGCTCGGCAATCTCGCCATGCTTGGTTAGCTCACTTCCCAAGATTTTGTCAGGATTACCGACAAAATCCCTTACAATATTAATCTGTTCTTGCGCCGCCTGGAAAGCATCATCTTGAGCCTGTTGGCTGGCCAGTTTACTCTGTACTCGGTGGTCATTGATCGAGTCAACCACCATCGCACTAACCTGATCTCTGATCAAATGATCACGCGGAACACGGGATTGACTCATGCTTCAACCTTTTTATTCAGAAGGATAGAGAGTGAATGCACGTGGTTGACGAGCGAACCCAATCGGTCTTTGTCTGTTGCTGTAAATTGCAGGTAGTCAGAAGGGATACCTGATTTGAGAAGCCATAGCAATTTTTGCATTCCTCCCACATGTTCGGTGGTCAGAGAATACAGGCGGGTTATTTCATTGTGGGCTGTTTCGAGCTCTTTGGTATATACTTCAATCTCCTGCCTCTTTTTATTTGCTTCTTCTGCAACCGCCTTATTTTTAGAGCGTGCGAAAAACGCTCCTCCAACCAGGGAAGTTCCGCCAATTGCCCACCCAACTGGTCCGGCCAGTGCAAGCAATGCCTTTCCTGCAACCATTCCGCCACCACCAGCAGCCAGTGCTCCACCACCTAACCAGGCAAGCGCAGCATTAGTTGCAGCACCTCCTGCCAAAGCAGAGATCGCAGTTCCGGTAGATGCAGTTCCAAAAGTTGTCGCAATTGCAAGGGCCGCAGTAGGTGCCAAGGCCGCCACCCCAGCACCAGTTGCAACACCAGCAGCAGCAGACCCTCCTGCTTTGATATTAACGCTTTCAGCCTCTGCTTTGATCTCGTTGATTAATTGGCTGAACGTTCTATATTCAGCCCGGAACTCTTCGAAGGTGCGGTTAAATTTCTTCGGAGTATTCGCCAGAGTATTTATGTACTCTTCAACAGAACCAATTACCACCTCGCTTGATGTCTGACGTAGCATGTGAAGTTTTTCACTCTCTTCACGTACAGTTACAATTTTCTCTTGGTAAGTATAGTGAGCATATTCTAACCATCGCAGAGCAGACTTTTTCAGATCGCCATTAAGCATAAAGAATTCCTTTAATAGAAAATTCAACTAGGTTCAAAACTGATTGAAAAATAACGAAGAGCGTTTTATTAGTCTTTCGCATTATTGTAAAAAATATCAAGAATATCAAACCCTTTCTTGTCTGATGTTTTATCTCCGCAAGCGTCAGCACTCACGCATTACCAGGGTTGGCAAATTCATCCTGCTGCAAAGATGATAAATGAGGTAGGTGGCTGTCCAGCACCGCACCGTCAACCTCACCACAATGTCATGAATACGCTGCAAGAGAAAGTCTCTCCCCAGGTCGGCAGTCAATGCTGAATGTCTACCGAGACCGGTGAGAGGTACCTGCCCCCAAGGGGACCCATTCTGAGGTATCGATGTTCCATGAGGGAGCCGGGGGTAAGTGTTGAGAGATGTACCATGTGGGTTGGGCTGTTGATCAGGGCCATGAGAAAAAATCCACAGGTACTCGAAAACGGCATATAGGAGTGCTTATAAGGATTTCGATACCTCTTGCATCCCAAGGTATGGGCTTGAAGGGAAGCCTCCTCAAAGTGCTCTTATGTGGCTGTTTCGGAATTAAGAATGGCAAGTTGGGGTACTCAAGCGCAGGCGTCCCCGTTTGGCTGGAGGCGGGGCCCTGTCATCCTTCTAGGGAGCTGACAGAGACAGATATTGTCGGTGGAATCTTGCAACGGCCCTTACGACAAAATTCTTCATTCAATTAGAGACAATGGGTTCACTGGCTTTTATAATGGAATTTCAGGAAAATAACCAAACATGCAGTTGACATTCTATGTTGGTTTTTGTTAAAAATTTGTTTTTATGCAATATTATCGGGCGCACTTCTTCACGGGATCATGGATAATTATTTGTTAACTGTCATATATCAATGAATAAATATTTCACGCCAAAGTTCTTAAAAAATCGATCCCCAATAGGAGGTCTAACTGGTCTCTGTTCTTTGTCGCCTGTGTTTTTTAAGAAAGGCAACGAGTTAATGGATCTTGCCAAAAATGAAATTGAAAACAACCCAAACAATCTCTTTCCTGACAAATCAGATTATGTTTTTCCAGCAGTAATCATGTACTTTTCTTCTTTCGAAGCATACATGAACGAAAATCTAGCATTCAGTCGCTGGTTGGCTGAAAGTGATGGTAAGTACCATAATCCTAGTGCAATACCTACTATTGATGCACTTAGGGAAATGCATGCCCCATATAGAAAATTTAAGGACAAAGTTAAAGGTTTTTACAAAGTCTATGACAAAGATCAAAATGGTATAAATACTGACAGCGAACTATACCAATCCATTATAGCTTTGAATGATCTGAGAAACTCACTAATCCATTTCTGTCCTGAAATGATTGAGGATACACAGTGGCCAGATAGAATAAAACAAGCATTCTCTAAATCGAAACCAAAAAGCGAAGAAAATACTCATTGGGTCGTTATATTTTCTTGTATTAACGTTGGCGATTGGGCTCACGATACAATTAAGGAAGCTATAGTAAAGTTTGTTGAAATATCAGGAGCAATGAACCCTTTTGATCCAAGTGAAGGTGGCTATTGGGAAAAAAAGAATTTTAGCCAGTAAATAAAAACGGTTAACCAGCTGTCCCACATCGTTACGCAGCGCTCCGCTCGGACTCTCCCCGGCTCACCAGTGAACCAAGGGTTAGCGACCTATCTGTGCAAGATAGTACTTTCATACCAATACGAGTCATCACCAGTGCAGGCGGATATTCCCTGCAAAAAAGGTTACACCAAAACTGAGCCCGTAAAACCCAGTAGCCTCCCTCTGCTTCCCCACCCATGACACCCCAAGACCAAGTTAGTCACCAGCAAAATAGGTATTTTTACTAGTGTTGATGTCGCTGTTGCCGGTGATCGCGGTGATCATGATAATGATGCCTGTAAATCGGCAGTGATTGGCATAATTGCCAAGAGTTGCCAGAATCGGCATTTGATCAGCACAATCCCCTGCATGGCTGGACTGTTCTCCCGGAAGCTTCTGGTTATAGGGCTCTGAAAAAAACGGGGTCCTCCCAAAGGTCATATAGGAGTGCTTCAGAGGAATCCCGGACAACTTGCACCCCAAGGGGCAGGGCTTGAGGGGATACCCCTTAAAAGTGCTCGTATATGGTCATTTCCGGGCAAAGGATGGAAGACTTTATAGTGTTCAGCCTAGGCCCCGACATACAGGCAGGTTGTTGGTTGTTCTTTGCCGGGGAGGGAGGAGTGTGTCAAAAAGGGGACCCACGCAGAGATATCGATGTTCCGTGAGGGGGGAGGGGGGAACGAGGAATAGGTGTGGTTTATGGTTGTGGTTATGGATGAAGGTCCTAAAAAAAATCCGAGGAACCCCAGAAAACGGCATATAGGATCACTTTTGAGGATTTCAGGCCCCCTTGCGTCCCAAAGTGTAGGACTGAGTAAGTGATCCTGAAAAGTACCTGTATATGGTTTTTTTCGAACACCGTATTAGGAATTTTAGAGATCATCCTTAGCCAGTGCCAGAGATGGTTCAATTGACCTTAAAAAGTCCTGTGGCAAATCAGAAACTTTAAGGCTGTGTTTGATCTGACATTCCCTCACCTCCTTTGAGAGGGGACCGATAGTGTCGTGCTATCCGTTACGTTGCCTGGTGCACATTTTTCACATATAATTTCTTTAAACCTGTATTAAGCAATTTCTACATAATCACTTACTCTAGCCGACGTAGTCGGCTAGAAACAGATGTGCTGTCTTAGTCAACCACCGAGATTAGCAGAAAAAAGTTGATATAGGAGGCGGTTCGTGTTGAAAAAAACATTGCGAATTAGAATGGACAATGACTTCGAAACATTCGATGACACGTTGCAGGCAGAATTTATTAGTGACTTATCCCATATAACCGGTTGCCCTGTTGAAGAAATGGAGTCAGTTCGATTTTCTCCTGGATGTGTAATATTTGATTGTGACTTAGACATAGAGGCCGTCATTCGGTTGATCGAATTTTTCAGTAAAATTAAAAATAAAGATCTCACAACAGAAGGCAAACAGATTAAAGAGTTCTGCGAAAAGTGGTCCGTAACAGACCTCCATTCCCTCTTAAGAATATCCACATCCGAGCAAAAGCAGGAGCTACCAAATAAACGAGAAGATAGAAAGGGGGCAGTGGTGTTTGTTCACGGCTGGTTGGGCAGCCCTGACTCGTTCGGTGAGATGCCTCGATATATTGAAAAGCGAGTTAACTGTTCAACCTATACCTACCCTTATCTGACAAACTTGTGGAAAGGGTCGCCAGCGTTAGATTATGTCTCGAGGAATCTCGATAACTGGATAAGAAGTGAAGTCAGGGAGCCTCATATCGCAATATTTTCCCACAGCATGGGTGGTCTCGTGGTAAGAAAATTCATCACGCTACAGTTTGAACGGCCTGATCGTATCGACACCGCGTTGCGACAACTGACATTCATCGCTTCCCCTCATAATGGATCTGTGCTGGCTAATGTTGCTAATTATGTCCCTTTGTTGAGAAAAACTCAGCTAAGAGATCTTGCCGCTGACTCACTTTTTCTTTTTTCGCTAAACGCTGACTGGAACAAGTGGGTCAATGGTATGAATTCTACAAAGTGCAAAATCAGGTCAATTGTGGGCACTGAGGACAATCTCGTCGCGCCGAACAATGCTATTGGGCTCGATCCTAATCCCGTGCCTATCTTGGGGGCAGGACACATAGACATTGTAAAACCCAAGAAGGAGAGCGACGACGTTATTCGATTTGCAATTAATTTTCTATTGGATGCAGGTTTCTCAGAAGTCGGAGAAGTTGGTAACGGCTAACAATCTCAATTTCACCGACGCAAAAAGATACAGCACAGCTGATTAGCGGCGTTACAGTAGGAAATAGCACTTAAAATGGTTGATATTACTTTCACATCGAAACGAGACATCACCCGCGCAGTCTCAAGTTTTCAATAGTGGTCAAGTCACAGAAGCGAACCTACCTAGCGGATCACGATCCTTGGCATAAAAATGATTCCGGTATTCCCACCGCAGGCATGACATCAAACAACCAGGCTCGTCATAGGTAAAATTCCATCCGTCGATGGTACTATCATTGTTGCCTGTGATAGCAGTGGCCATGGTGACATTGCCTGTAAATTACCTGTAATTGTCATAATTACCTGCCGTTGCCTAAAATAGCGCTAAACTCACCAACATCACCTGTAATGGCATTAACACGGCATTGTTAGCCCATAGCAGAGTCGTTATTGGCATCGGGTAATCCTCTTACCATCACTGGACTGTTCTTCCGAAAATTTCTCGTTATGAGACCGTGTATCAGGGGCTTTCAGAAAAAACGGGGGCCTCCAAAAGGTCATATAGGAGTACTCCTGAGGAATTCGAGATCCCTTGCATCCCATGGTATTAGCCTGAAGAGATCCACCGCAAATGTGCATGCATATGGTTGTTTGGGAGGCGGAGAGGTTGAATAAACTGTTTAACAGCGATCACGGATTTGGGTCTCGCAGTACGTCATCCTGGGGTTTTGCTCAGACCCTTTTGCTTGTAAGGGATTTAAGTTAAGTCAATAACCCTCAGGTCTTGTCTCCGGCTTAATCTGACAGGTCATTATGGTTGGTGATGCGAACAGGTTAATAGTATTTTTCAACTTGCCTAACCTGGTTGTGGCGTGTTATCCGTTTGAGTTGCCAATCAGGAAAACGATAAAATTGGAGTAATCGCATGACACAGTGGTCTGTAATTGATACAAAAAAATATGTTGAATTTCAGTTCGGCCAAGAGCATCTTGATTTAACGGCTCCGAGCCTTCATTCTTTAGATCAGCGTCTCAGATATGCCCAATACCATTATCAAGAGATAGAAAGGATTCAAGCTGCCTTCACTGAGACTCATCTTGGTACGGACCCACTTTTGGTAGTGATATATGGCGGTGACGAAACACGTCGTTGGGGTTTCGAAGTAATGATGATTGAAGTTGGCGCGCACGCAACAGCATGCATTCTCTCTATCCATGCAATTGCCGATATACTTGCCCAAGCGATTTATAACGTGCTCGGCTACAGCCATGCAGAAAACGAGCGTCAGGCCCTCCATGAACGAAAAATTAATGCTTATTCCGTCACAAGATTGCTAAAACAAAATCGTATGTATCAGAAAATTGCGGAAAAGCTTGCCGATTTTTGCGATGACGCGCAGTATAAGTACGTTGCGGCTTTGGCGAATAGAAGTAAGCATCATAGTATTGTCAGGCCGCAATTGAGTGAGGACTGGACTGGTAAACGAACAGCCCTGCATGAATTTCACTTCCCTGCGTTCCGTTACAACAATAAGGAATTCCCAGAATTATCATTTTCAGAAGTTTTGGAGCCAAGTTACTCATTGGCCTCACATGCAGTAGTGGAAATCGGGATCATGCTTAATGAAATATTGGCAAAACATCACCCTTAATTTAGCCACAGGGCTGAGCGATCTCTTAAGCGCCCGGGAGACGGTTATAGGGTAAGAGAGCAATAACGGTGAAAAAAGTTACAGCAGCGATAATACAGGTAAACGGTAGCATCCTTCTTGCCAGGCGCAAGCCTGGGGAAAAGCTCGCCGGGTATTGGGAATTTCCTGGAGGTAAGGTTGAGGATGGCGAGTCTTTACAACAAGCTTTGGAGCGTGAGATCCGGGAGGAACTTGAAGTTGAAATTATGGCCGGTGAAGTTGTAACCTCGAGTATTTATACCTACAAGCATGGCGCAATTAAACTTATCGCCCTTACTGCAGAAGTTATTTCAGGTAATATACGGCTCAATGTCCATGATAAAGTTGAATGGGTTAGAACCCAGGGCCTTTTAGATTATAAACTTGCACCAGCCGATATCCCCATTGCCAAGGAACTCATTAATTATGATTGGAGAAATTGAAAACATCAAACCCGGAACCATGTATAAAAGTCGTAAAGAACTCCATGATGCTGGCGTTCATTGCGGTATTCAGCGAGGCATTGCAGACAGGGGAGGACACAGTATCGTCCTTTCGGGTGGGTACAAGGATGACTATGACGATGGAGATGTAATTATTTACACCGGGGAAGGTGGTAGAGACGCCTCAACGGGACGCCAGGTCAGTGATCAAACTCTTAGCCGAGGCAATTTGGCGCTGCTGCATCACCATAGAGAGGGGAACCCTGTTAGGGTGACACGAGGCCACCAAGCCCCAGGTCCTCATGCCCCAAGGACTGGTTATCGTTATGATGGGCTGTATCGTGTGGATAATTGTTGGCAGGAAACAGGGGCGGATGGGTTTCTAATATGGCGCTACCGTTTTGTGAAAATACCATCATCAGACCAGGTATATGTTGAAAATCTGTCAATTTCCCCGCAAGGAGCAATAACCCCACAACGGTCACAGGTGTATACGACTAGGGTAATCAGGAATTCGGAGGTCGGTAATCATATCAAGAAACTTTATGGTTACAAATGTCAGATTTCGGATATTGAACTAGATACACCAACAGGTCCATATGCTGAAGCTTGTCACATTCAACCGGTTGGAAAACCTCACAACGGTCCTGATATCACCAATAATGTTCTCTGCCTTTCTCCAAACATGCACGTACTGTTTGACCTTGGAGCAATTTCTCTAGAGGACGATCTTAGCCTTTTGGGCATGGATGGGCACCTCACTGTGAATCCAGAACATGAGATCTCTATAGAGCAGATACGGTACCATCGAAAACATATATATAAGAAATAAATGGATTTTCGTTTTTCAGGAGACCGAATGACATAAATCCCATCGATGGTTCTGTAAGTTTTATGTCATAACCTCCGGTTAACCTTCAGACCACATTACAAATCTCCTTGTAGTGCACGAAAGAGATGCGTACAGGCTCCCCCTGAATAGCCTGTGCGCATTTTTTGTTTATAGTGCCAGGTCCTCACAGTATACTGATGCCCATTGCCAATAATATCAGATCAAAGGACATCGTCATGCGCGTCAGCCTCCTTATTTTTTGCCTCCTGCTTTTCGCCTTGCCAGCCTCCTCCCAGACCAGCATCCAGGGAAAAGTCGTCAGTGTTGCCGATGGGGACACAATCACCGTCCTTGACAAGTCCAACAGGCAGCACAAAATACGGCTATACGGCATCGATACTCCTGAAAAGAGGCAGGCATTCGGACAATCGGCAAAGAAGTACACGGCAAGCCTGACAGCAGGGAAGGCAGTAAAAGTCATCGCCTATGACACCGACAGGTATGGCAGGACTGTAGGGGTGGTCATGGTGGACGGGATCAACGTCAACAGAGCGATCATCAAGGCTGGTTATGCATGGCAGTACCGGAAATACTGCAAGGAGTCATTCTGCAAAGACTGGTTGCAGCTCGAGCGGGAAGCCAGGGTGTCGATGCGAGGCCTGTGGGATTTCTCTGGTGATCCTGTCCCGCCGTGGGAGTGGCGGAAAGGCAAGCGGAGTGGCAAATCATCAGGTGAGAAGACAAACAGCGTCTACACGGCTTCAGCACCCGGTACTTATCACGGCAATGTGAAGAGCCATGTATTTCATGACCCGAGTTGTCGGCACTACAATTGTAAGAACTGCACAGAGACTTTTCAGACCCGTGACGGGGCCGTTGCGGCTGGGTACCGCTCCTGCGGCCAATGTGATCCCTAGGGGGGAGGGAAGTGATGAAAGTCACAATGGAAAAAGCTAAAAGTTTAGCCTTGGACCGTATCTTGGCAAACATCATCAAGGAAGTGGAAAGGCAGATCGAGAACTGTGAACCCTTTGACACTCGTCCTGAAGGCGGTTTCTACAGCAATATCAGATATGATGAGGCTGAATACTGGTACCTACCTTACCCTAAAATTGGCTGTGAATATCCTCGGGCCATGAAAATTGGCGGGGATGAAACTTACATAGCTGTTTCCAAGGTAACTGGCGAGGTGTCAACAATTACTATATACGGTGAGTAAATGGCCATGAGGACCAGAAGTCGCCTGGGGCGGCATGTGCGTTCGTCAAAGCCAGCTTTCAGTCCCCCTACCTCCGCAAAACGCACTGGCTCAAAGAATCGGGTAATCGCCGGTTCGCAACATGTGATAAAGCTCTGGGCACGGGGTTAATCCTGAAAAATCGAGTTCATCATGGGTGAGGCCTTTGTCGAGCGCCTTTGTCATGCCATGGGAGCAGGTTGTATCTTTACATTTCTGGCAATAGGCACGCAAATGGGATAGTGATTCCCGAAGGTCTCGTTTTTCTGTGGCTGCGTCAACACCTTCTCCCTGGTAATTATCGAGTATTTTTTGGCGACCATGTTCATCGGTGTGGGCGAGATATTCCTTGCGAGATGATTTAGCCTCCCCAACTCGATCCCATTTCCCTCTTTCAGCACTGTTCAGGTCAAAATATTGGGTAAGCAACGTCAGGTCGTAGGGTTCACCATGGATGAGCTCCCAGGCTCTGCAGAATTTCTTAAAAGCACTATCTTTGCTGAAGCCTGTTTCTCTCGCGATCCGGCTAAACGGTACCCTCTGCAGGCGCAGGTCGTAAATGTGGTAGGCATCACGATTTTTGGCGAAATGGTGCCTGGGGTTGTCCTTCAGCCCGGCTTCCTCACGGGCACACCGCACAAGCTCCAGCAGGGACTGGGTAAGTTCATCGTCCGTGATATCTGTGGAGATGTTAATCCTGCAGTCAATATGCATGTCGTTGTGGACCACAGTAAAGTCGGTGAATTTATCGCAATCATCCTCTTCCTCGACGAACACAGGGGAAATCGCGGGTTGCCCTGTGAAAATCTGGGGTAATTGGAGTAAATCAGATGGTCTTAGATCCAAATCATGGTGGTAAATTTTGGCGATGTGGAAACGTTCTCTGAGTTGTTGTAACGCAGCGTCATCAGGGTTGTCCTTAGCGTCATCCGGGTTGGCCTCATCAAAGTAATTGCCTGCCACCCCGAGATCGTCAAAGAGCTTTTCGTTACGCCTACAGAAGCCCCGATAATCCGGATGTCGCCGGAGCCGCTGCCACTTGTCATAAAGAAAGTTCCCTAACCACTCCTCATGCTTGTTATTGGTCATTACTAACGTCTTCTCCTGATTGGTTGCTGATTTGCCCCGGTGCTTTCTTTGCCGCCATCATCGTATTGACAGCATCGACCATACCGTTGCGGATAGGATCTAAAGACATTCGAGCATAAATCTCGGTCGTTTTTTGATCTTTGTGGCCAAGGGCCTTGCCTATGGCAACAGTGTTGCAGCCGATCGTTGCCATATAACTGCCAAGGGTTCGTCGAAGATCGTGGATTCGTACTCCCTTGAGGCCTGCTCTTTTCAAAAGGCTCCTCCAGGCTTGGGTGGGGGTTGTATAGTGGCCAGTTTTGCTCTCCTCGCTTGGAAAAACAAAGATGCAAGTTGCCCCCGTTTTACGCCTTGTCAGGATATTCAAGGCTTGTGGGACCAAGGGGACAGGCATGGAGGTATTGTTTTTTGATTCCGCCGCGGGAATGGTCCAGATCTCCAGATCCAGGTCGATGTCATCCCACTTCATTGACAGCACGTTATTACGGCGAGCCCCTGTGAAGAGTGAGAGCAGCAGATAGTCACGTAAATCTGCCGGGGTGGCTGGATCGTCCAGCGCGTTGAAAAATTTATCCAGCTCCTCTGGTTTCAGGAACCTTTCCCGGCTGGTTTCCTTAAATTTGATTACACCCTTGCAAGGGTTGGGGATTTCGGGAGCCATCTTATTGAAAATGGTGCTGAGCAGTGCGAGAGCGCGGTTCGCGGTGGAGGGGGAAATAGTGTCCCCTTTGGGAGCTCTTTGTTTTTGCAGCTTCGTGAGGGACAGGTGCCATGACCTGATTTTATCGGTGGAAAACCATGACAGCGTTTTTCTGCCAAGAGGACCCTTAATATAAAGGTTGTAGCGCCTGACGTCTTCTTCCCAACTTTTTTTATGAGGTTTTGCGTGCTGCTCGAGCCATAAAGAGAAGAGGGTATCAAGGCTAGATTCACCTCTGACAGCGTTTGCCGCCTCGACGATATCGATGCCGCTATTCATCTCTGAAAGTTTCTGGGCGGCAATTTTACGGGCTTCTTCCACGGAGAGAGCGGGATATTGGCCCAAGGTGAGGATTTTGGGCTCCCTCCTCTGCTTGTCCCAGCGGCGGAATTGGAAAGTCTTTGTGTTAGCTGAAGTTACCTGCAGGGCAAGTCCTGGTTGACGTTTGTCCCATAAGATAAGCCGTTTGCCGGGCGGGGCGGGTTGTAACTTCCGCAGACGTTCGTAGGTGAAGAGCAATTTGTTGGTAGCCATGACAGCCTCTTGACTGGTTACATGCCGGTTACATGAAAATACTCAAGACAGGTCGCTAAAGCTCTATTGTCAGGAATGACTTTATCTTATTAATGCCTGCTATGTCAATGTAAAATCAATAAAAGTCTATTTCAAGACAAGTGAGTCAATTGTCAAGAGAAGTGAGTCGAGTGGCCAAAACACGGACTACGAATCCGTAGGTCGGGCGTTCGAATCGCTCCTGGTGTACCAGTTATTAAAGGCGGTTAAGTCATTTCGACTTAACCGCCTTTTTTATTGGTGCCCTTCCTGCCCGGATAGTTTTCGCCTGATCTCATTGGCGAGGTGTGCGGAGCAGCCTGTTCTGTCAGTCCATAAACAGCTTACGCACGTCTTTCAGGTACATCGAAGGGCAAATGACAATAACCCGTTCATTTTCCTGGATGTGGGTCTGGCCAACCGCGACTCTCCAGCCCTCTTCGCCCAACACAGCACCAATAATGAGTTTATCCATATAGTATGGGTCCAGCTTTGAGAGGGGCTTCTTGGTAATAGGTGACTTGGGGGATGCTATCAATTCGACCACCTCGGCGTCGAAACCGTGCAGATGGGCCACGGAGAGCAGTTCGCTGCGACGGATGAACTTCAGGATTTCGTTACCCGCCATCACCTTCTTGTTCAGGGCGATATTAGAGCCTGTGGTCTGGGCGAGAACCAGGTAGTCTTCTTTAGTTACCAGCGAGATTGTCCTGGCTTCAAACTGGTCAGGATTCTCTTCCTTTTTCTGTCGGAGCAGGTTTTTGGCCAGCAGACAGCTCATGATGTTGGTTTCATTCTCACCGGTTGTGGCGATGAAGGTGTCGACATTGAGCAGGCCGGCGGCCACCAGTACATTGCTGTTTGAGCCGTCACCATGGAGAACTTCGGTATGGGCCAGACTGTATGAGAGTTGGTCCGCACGATCCTCATCGGCCTCAATCAAGGTGACTTTTACATTTTTTTCCAATAGTTCGGCAACTCGCTCACCAACCAGGCCGCCGCCGAGAATCATCACTTTCTGCTGACGATGCAGATGGACATCTGTCAGTTTCATCAGTTTTGGCAGATCGCGTTTTACAGCCATGATAAAAACTTGATCATTCGGTAAAAGCTCCTGGTCGCCACTGGGGATTATGGTGCGGATATCCCTGGCTATGGCTACGACACGGAACGGGAATTCATTGAATTCTCTGGCGATATCTTTGAGTTTTTTATGCGCAAAAGGTGACTTCGCGCTGATTTCGGCCGCCAGCAGCTGAATTTCTCCGGCAGCGATATCGATGATCTCGTTGCCGGAATTCAACTTGATAAGTCTGACCACTTCCTGGGCAGCAAGTTCTTCCGGGTTGATCAGGAGATCTATTTTCAAATCCTCAGAGGTAATTATCGAGTCTTCTTTACCGAAATCTCTTCTTCGCACCCTGGCAATTTTACGATCGATACCGAATTTGTCGGCAATAACGGATGAGAGCATGTTGACCGCATCGTTATTGGTCGC
This sequence comes from Desulfosediminicola ganghwensis, assembly GCF_005116675.2. Lineage (NCBI taxonomy): Bacteria > Pseudomonadati > Thermodesulfobacteriota > Desulfobulbia > Desulfobulbales > Desulfocapsaceae > Desulfosediminicola > Desulfosediminicola ganghwensis. Next base: position 569,614 of record NZ_CP050699.1, on the reverse strand, counting down.
TGCGATCAGGCATTGCATCTTACCGGCATCAGCTTCCTGCCAGCAACTCATATCAAGTGCGCTGCCCTTGATGAGCCTGGCATCTATCTGGCCATTGGCCTGGGAAAGAATTTTTGAATCGGGCTCGATGACGGTGATGGCACATTCTTCGTGCGCGAGTCTCTGGGCGAGATAATAACCAACACCACCAAGACCGAGAATAAGGATATTCAACGGAGGGGTTTTTTTCTTACCAAACATATGTGCTTTTTAGTCCCTGGCACCTGGAGCATGTCGGGGGAGGTTGTGCCACTTCAAGCGTCCTTGAAGGAGGGCGGGATAACTGAAGCAAATTGCAAAATATTCTATGTTGAATTTTTGCTCTGTTTACCTGATTCGACCATCCTTGTCAACGTACTGCAAGTTTGTGTGGTAACTGCTGACCTTCGTTGTTGTTTCGAATTGCTTGGAAGCTCGTTGGGAATGAGTGTTTGTTCTGGAGGTGATCAGCTGTTCAACCAGAGAGATTCCAGATGACGAATTCCCTCGTGGTGGGTTAAGTCAAGGTGGATGGGCGTAATGGATACATAGCCGTCATGAATGGCCTTTACATCAGTGTCCTCACCGGATTCCTTTACCGGAGTCCCGCCACCGATCCAGTACCGGGTTCGCCCCCAGGGGTCCTTGGTTTTCTGGATGGCATTTTCCCAAAGCCGCTTCCCTTGCCGGGTGATGCGAATACCATTATGGCTGTCACCACCGGGGACGTTAATGTTTACCAGTGTTCCGGCGGGTAGTGGGTTTTGCAGGATTTTGATCGCAATGTCATGGGCCATCCTGCCTGCTAAGGTATAGTCTCTCGGTTCCTCTGCTGCCAATGATAGAGCCATGGAGGCTACACCGTAAATAGTTCCCTCCATGGCGGCTGACACGGTGCCAGAGTAGGAAATATCATCGCCAAGATTTGCCCCCCGGTTGATGCCTGATACGAGTAAGTCCGGTTTTTCATTCAGTATCCTGCCAAGTGCAAGAATTACACAGTCTGTAGGTGTCCCATCGACGGTATAGGTGTCGGGTGCAATTTCACGGAGGTTGAGCGGCCTGCTCATGGTCAGGGAATGTGATACTGCGGAATTGTCCCGATCCGGTGCGACCACTATGGTCCTCCCAAGCGGATTGAGGGATTCGCGCAGGGCGTAGAGCCCATTGCTGTGAATGCCATCGTCATTGGTGATGAGTATAGTCGTCATAATATTGTCTGTAATTATCTAAATTATTTACTTTTTTATCTATGCTCAACAGGCGTGCGCCAGGAATATTCTGATTTGGCTGTTTCGAGAAATGCTGAAACAACAGGGTTACGTCTGTTCCTGGCGGTGGTACAGAAGCCGACAGTAAATGGCTTGAGGTGCGGTGTTACTTCCAGAGTCTGCACCTGGTCTTTTAAAACACTTTGTTCAAGTACCAGTTCAGGAATAACGCCGACTCCGCAACCCATACCAACCATTGCAATTATAGCCTCATTACCTGCAACCTGAGAATAAATATTTGGTACTACGCCTATATTTGCAAACCAGCGAAAGATCCGGTCACGGCTCAGGCCACGCTCTGCGACTATAACAGGCGTTCGTCGCCAGTCTATTTCAGTACCGTGGTAGGCCACAGTGGCGGTGTGATCGGCTGGTGCGATGAAAATCAGGGGTGTCTCAACAATTTTCATAAAGTCTATGGCCTCAGGTGGGTTATCCGGCAGGGCAGCCACACTGATATCCGCCTCTCTGTTCTGCAGTTTGAAAAGAGCCTTGGCGGCATCACCGGTCTGCAGATGGAGCGATACCTCGGGGAAAGCTCTGCGGAATCGGCTGAAAATATCCGGCAGAATGGAAAGGATAGCGGTTACGGAACAGTAGAGTGAAAGTTCGCCCCGCAGAGCCTGGTCGCCAGAGAGGGCACTTTGCAGTTCGTTCCAGCGCTGGATGGCTTCTTCAGCATATTCTTTGAAGATGAGGCCGGCGGGTGTCAGGCTGACCGAGCGCTTATCCCGGTAAAAGAGTTGATGGCCAAGTTCGCTCTCCAGACGCTGCATTGCCCGGGTGAGGCCGGAGGGGGTGATATTGCATGCCTGACTGGTTCTTGCAAAATGCAGGCTGCCGACAAGGTGGCGGAAAAGTTTCAGTTCACGGATATTCATTATGGACAATCATCTTTTTGCGTGTAGAACTTTGCTATGGCTTTATATTGTGTTCTGCGTGACCAGGCAGAATCGTTTGTTGCAAAATATGCAATACTGTATCACGAACAAATCACTTGACGCAACAGGCGATTATCAATATATCACAATGACAAATTTGATTATTTTAATCGAAGCAAAAAAAATACAACTCTAGGGAGATAGATATGGCTGACAATTATTTTAATACCTTGCCGCTTCGCAGGCAGCTCGAGGAGCTTTCCCAGTGCCGTTTTATGGATTCAACAGAATTTGACGGAGTTGATGCCCTGAAAGGCAAGAAGATCGTTATTGTCGGCTGTGGTGCCCAGGGCTTGAACCAGGGTCTGAACCTGCGCGACAGCGGTCTTGATATTGCCTATGCTCTGCGTGAGTCTGCAATCAGTGAGAAGCGCCAGTCCTGGAAGAATGCTGCTGAGAACGATTTTGAAGTTGGCACCTACGAAGAGAAAATCCCAACTGCAGATCTGGTTATCAACCTGACCCCTGACAAGCAGCACACCAGCGTTGTTTCAGCTGTAATGCCGCTGATGAAAGAAGGTGCCTGCCTCTCCTATTCCCATGGTTTCAATATCGTTGAAGAAGGCATGACGGTACGGGATGACCTTACCGTAGTTATGGTTGCTCCTAAATCACCTGGAACCGAGGTTCGTGAAGAGTACAAGCGTGGCTTTGGTGTTCCTACCCTGATCGCTGTTCATGGCGAAAATGACCCGAAAGGTGAGGGCTGGGAGATTGCCAAAGCATACTGTTGCGGAACCGGCGGCGATCGCGCAGGTGTTCTGCAGTCTTCTTTCATTGCCGAGGTAAAGTCTGACCTGATGGGTGAGCAGACCATTCTCTGCGGTATGCTCCAGGTTGGTTCTCTGGTGCTGTTCGACAAGATGGTTGAAAAGGGCATGGAGCCGGGTTATGCGTCTAAACTGGTGCAGTATGGCTGGGAGGTGACCACCGAGGCACTCAAGCATGGCGGTATTACCAACATGATGGATCGCCTTTCCAATCCGGCCAAAATACGTGCCAATGAGCTGGCCGAGGAATTGAAGGAAATCCTCACCCCGCTGTTTGAAAAGCACATGGATGACATCATGTCCGGCCACTTCTCAAAGACCATGATGGAAGACTGGGCTAATGACGATACCGATCTGCTGCGCTGGCGTCAGGAGTCCCGTGAATCTGCCTTCGAAAAGGCCGAGAATACTGATGTGGAAATCACCGAGCAGGAGTATTTTGATAAGGGCATCCTGATGATCGCCATGGTTAAGGCTGGTGTTGAACTCGCTTTTGACACCATGGTATCCGCGGGTATCAAGGAAGAGTCCGCCTACTACGAGTCACTGCATGAGACCCCGCTGATTGCCAACACCGTGGCCCGTAAGAAGCTTTACGAGATGAACGTGGTAATCTCCGATACTGCAGAGTACGGAAACTACCTGTTCGCCAACGCAGCCAAGCCGCTTCTTGACGAGTTCATGAAGAAAATCGATCTTGATGTTGTCGGCAAGGGACTCGAGTTGAAAGACTGTGGTGTTGATAATATCGAGCTGATTCGAGTCAACGAGGCGATCCGCTACACCGGTGTCGAGGTTATTGGTGAGGAACTGAGATCCTATATGGGCGCAATGAAGTCAATTTATTAATTTTTATAAATAAATTCAGAGCTGCATTGTCTGAAATTTAGTGTGTCTTTTTAAGGCCCCGGCGGGAACTTTCTGCCGGGGCCTTCTTTTTTTGCCCGTTTTTTCAAATAAATAAAAAAGAGTTTGTCATAAAAAGGTAAGCCTTGTCTGTTAGGGTGATCAGCAATAAGCAAGGGAGAACAGCCAGTTATCTCTCAGGTTGCTTCTGGCGACATTGCAACTTCGACCTTCCCCGGGGGGAATGAAAGGTCGTAACTGCAGATTGGGGGAAATTGCTTGGGTTGTGCAATGTTCTTCAGATTCGATCAGGGTTGGGCTCCCTTGTTTATTCCCTCTGGCCAGAGGAAAGTTTCAAACAGTTGTAAACGTAAGTAACTGAAAAGAAGTCTGTTTGTTTACTATCAGAAATAATCAAGACAATCTAAGGAGAGAGTAATGAAAAATATTTTTCTACTGTTCGTTCTGATTTTCGCCCTGGCCACTGGAAACGTTTTCGCGAATACAACTACCGATGATACCTCAGGTCAGCCGGAGACTGTTGCCAAACTGTCTGAGAAGGTCAATATTAACACCGCTGATGAGGCAATACTTATCTCTCTGCCAGGCATCGGCACGAAGACAGCAGCGGCCATAGTGAGCTTCAGAAGCGAGCATGGCAAGTTCAAATCCATCCAGGATCTTACCTTGGTGAAAGGTATTGGTGACAAGAAGCTTCAAAAAATAGAGCCCTTTCTGGAAGAAATTTAATTCCATCAATTTCTTCTTCTTCAGAAGGCCGGTCCCTCGCATGAGGTGACCGGCCTTTTTTTTTTAATATTATGCTTGAGTTCAAAGGCAACTGGCGGGTGGTGTTATTGTGGCGCAGCCTGCATCTCTCGTCAGGTGGTACACGCTTCTTATTGGTGAAATAGCGTAGAAATGCGTTTGAGTTTTCAGGGTAATTCACCTACCCTTGAAGAGTGGATTTTATCAGGAAAATGCATTTTTTCGATAGAATGAAAGATGCTGAGATGTACTTCCGGAGGTGAAAAAATGTATGTACGAAAACTGGTCGAGCCTATCAAGGATAATTGGCTGGAACCGGAGATGACCCTTCAGGAAGCGGTGGTTCGCCTTTCCAGGGCAAGCCACAAAGGGAGAACCGTGCAGGGAATGGTCGTACTTGAGAATGGCACAAAGCTTGTTGGTGTGCTGTCCATAAAGGATATCATACGAGCAATAATCCCTTCATATATGGAGGACATCCTTCGGGAATTCACCTGGGAAGGGATGTTCGAGGACCATGTCAAGCGCGTGAAAAATGTGAAGGTGAAGGATATCATGTCGCGGAATGTGATAACCGTCAAAGTGGATGATTCACTTATCCGCTGTGCGGATCTCATGATCGACAATTCTCTGCAGCGTATCCCGGTGGTAGATGATTTAGGGAGAGTTGTCGGCATACTCTATATTCATGATCTGTATGAGAAAATTTCAGATTTAATGTCCTCGGCCAAGGAGTAGCCATGGAAAGTGGAGCGGTACAGGAAGCCTTTGCGATGGACGCGTCGTTTTGGGTTGCCATAATTGTCTTCACGGTTGCTCTGGTGGTCATAATTTCTGAAAAAATCCATAAAACTGTCGTAGCCATATTTGGCGCTGCGCTGATTCTGGTTCTAAAAATCCTCGATCAACATGAGGCATTTCATCTGGAGGAGTTTGGTGTTGACTGGAATGTGATTTTCCTGCTGGTGGGGATGATGATTATCATCAGTCTGATGCGTCCCACAGGAATGTTTGAGTACATTGCCATCCGAAGTGCAAAACTGGGCAGGGGAGATCCGCTCAGGATCATGATTATTTTTGCAGTTATTACTGCGGCTTTTTCCGCCCTGCTCGACAATGTCACTACAGTCCTGTTGCTGGCCCCGGTTACCTTGTTGATTGCAGATGCCCTGGAGGTGGATGCGATCCCTTTCCTGATTGTGGAAGCCCTTTCTTCAAACATTGGTGGCACTGCCACTCTTATCGGCGATCCGCCTAACATAATGATTGCTTCGAGGGCTAAGTTGAACTTTATGGATTTTATCATTCACCTTGCCCCGATTATCATCGTGATCATGGTCTGTTTCCTGTTCATCATCAGGCTTGTGTTTGCCAACAGTTTGAAAACCAGGGAGGAATTGAAGCAACGCATAATGAATCTGAATGAGGCAGATGCCATCAAGGATCCGCTGATGCTGAAGAAGTCACTCTGTGTGTTGGGGTTTGTGCTGTTGGGATTTATGCTGCATGGCGTATTTCATTACGAACCTGCCACTGTGGCCCTGTTTGGTGCGGGAGTTCTCCTCTTGCTTTCTGGTACTTCAGAACCACAAAGGGTGCTTGCAGAAGTTGAGTGGCAAGTGATATTCTTTTTTATCGGCCTGTTTATTATGGTGGGTGGGCTGGTGAAAGTCGGCGCGATCAAGATGATGTCTACGGAGATGCTTGACCTTACCAGGGGAGATCTGCTCTCGACCTCCATGCTGATCATGTGGTTTTCGGCGATAGCGTCGGCAGTGATAGATAATATTCCCTATGTGGCGACCATGAATCCTTTGGTGATTGATATGGCAGGAGAACTCTGGCCTGAGGAAAGCGGAATAGCGCTGCTGCAGCATCCGGAACTTATGCCGATCTGGTGGTCTCTTGCACTTGGTTCCTGTCTGGGCGGTAACGGCTCACCGATAGGTGCATCCGCTAATGTGATAATTGTGGAGATGGCGGGAAGAGCTGGTCAGAAGATCAGCTTTCTACGTTTTATGGCCTATGGTGTTCCTGTAACCATTGTGACCGTCTTTATCGCGATGATATATGTTTATCTGCGCTATTATGCTTTTACCTGACGAGCAGCAGGCTCTCATCGGTTCAGGCAGCCGATACTCACTTGAAGTTTTCATCAGTTCGGGCATCGGCTGCCTGGGGTGGTGGGATTCAAGTTATCTCGGTTCAACCGGGTATTGGCTGCGGTACCAGCTTTTCCATCCGCCCTTTAAGGCATAGACTTCTGTATAACCGTTATCTATCAGTTTTTGTGCCAAACTGGCACTTGTGGCCTCATTGGGTCAAGCACAGTAGAGAACAAGCTTTTTCTCTTTAGGGTAGGTGTTGGCCCAGCTGTCAAAATCGGCACCGTCGGCTCGCATGGCGCCCTGAATCTTAAATTCACTGGTGCTCCAGTCCCTGCCGGCCCGAACATCGAGAACGACTACGTCATCGGAGCCGATCATTTGCTTGAGTTCGTCAATTTCCATAAACTTGACCTCTCCACCTACAGCCGGGGTGAGGGCCAGCAGTATGGCCGCCAGTGCGGCAAAGAGAAGTGTTGTCAGACGTTTCATTGAGAACCTCCTGTCGTGTTAGATTTGTCTTTTTGTGGGGGGGTGACCTCAGCCACAGGTTTTATAATGTTCCAGAGAGCGGAAGCACCTGCAGTGACAATAAAGGCCACGAGGGTTACCCGAATGGAAGTGAAAGCGTATTGGTAGGAAAGCATAAGGTACATTGCGGCCAGGATTAAAATCGCACCGAGAATATACCCTTGCCGGTATCTGTAGTTGTTGAGCCTTTTCAGCATTATTCCTGCCGCTATGCACTCTGCTCCAACCATGGCCAGCCAAAGCAGCAGAGCTGTCTGAATATATGCTTCAAGGATCTGGTATCCGGCAAGGCCACCCAACATCATCGTACCGATGATGAGTGCAAAGAGGAATACGAAACGTTTTCTCTTCAGCCTGCCGGGTGGGTGGCCGGGAAGCAGGTGGCGTCTGGCAAGACCTGAAAAACTTTTCAATGCCATGCTGAAAAGTGCATTTACTGCAGCGCATACACCGCTGATGATGGCGATACCAATAAGATAGCGCCCGGTATCTCCCCATATTGCCCGGGCGGTAATCAGGTGGGGAATTGTCGTGTTTGCAAGATGGTCTGAGGCTACATATTGAAACATCAACATGGACCAGAAGAGAAAGAGCAGTAGAGCGCCAAACAGGGCTCCTGTAGCCGGAATCATGGCCGGGAGCAGTTCCTTGTTTTGGTCAGCCATTGTATTGCGGGGGAGCACAAAGTCATAACCGAGGAACAGCAGCAGGCTCCCTACCATTGTCGGCAGGGAAAGTGAGAAACCAATATCGACAGAAACAGGGTTGGTGCTGACAGGTCCGCTGATTCCTGCCAGGCAGAGCAGAATCATTGAACCCAACATGACGATAGCAAAAAACACCTGAGCATAGCCGGCGAATCTTTCGCCGCTCACCTGCAGGGCGACGATCAGGGCCAGCAGCAAAAAGGCAAAACCAAAATTCGGGAACCAGTAGACAAAGATTTCATTGAAGGCAAAGCCGGCGGCAACGAGCAGCCCGGTGGGGAGAACAAGAACACAACTTATTCTTGCGCAGAGAATGAGTGAGGCAGCAGGTACTTTGCCGAGCCCCTGCACGAGCAGGCCTGTCTGGGTATGCCTTCCTTCGACAGCGAGCTTAGGGTGTCTGATAATCGAAACTACAAGCGCGGAAAGAAGTGTCGAAGCGGCGAGTGCGGCAAGAAAAAGTGAGCGATTGAGGCCCATGCCGTTGCCGAGTCGTACCTGGACATCCGGTGAAAGCATCCAGCCCATGCTTAAACTCACTGCAAGTAGAAATGACCGGAACATACATTCTCCTTAATCAGGTTCTGATGTTGTACCTGGTTCTGGCAACATTGCGGGCCATCATGGTTATCAGTTGTGAGAGTATCAAATAATAAAGTATTCCAAAAATTAACAACGGCCGGGGTGGCAAACAAGCAGGATCTGGTTCGTGAGTGCAATTAATTGTAAGGGATTGCTGAAATCACAGGAAGCATAAACCATTAAAAACAGAATAAAGGCGGGGGAAAATGATGAATAGAGCAAGGAGTGCGATCCTGTGTGCGCTGGTGTTCTTTATATCATTACAGAATGTTGAGGCAAAATCGTATGGGGCAGAAAAGCCGGATTTCAGTTTTAGGGCGGCCGATTATGGGGCGAGGATAGCAGGCTCATTTCGAGAGGGAAAAAGTGGTTTGACGCTCTATGAGGTTTTCGCGGCGCTCCCTCTGCCATGGGTGGCTGATTTCGCTGACGACTGGCAGTTGAGCTCCGCCCTAGATCTGAGTCTTGGTCTTCTTGACGGCAAAGGTGAAAGCGGCGGGCGGATCGCGGCGGGAGTAGACGCGTTTCTCTGGTCACCTGGGCGAAAATTCTCACTGACCGGGGGGCTGGGTGTCGGGGGGATGGGGCAGGAAGTTTACGGAGATATAGATTTTGCGGGGCCGATATTTTTTCGGGGTCAGGTCGGCTTGAGTTATTGGTTCAGCAGTTCGATAAGTATTGGTTATCGATACTATCATGAGTCAAATGGCTCTATCTACGACAAAAACCCCAGCCTGAATGCCCACCTGGGTGAAGTGCGGTTGAATTTTTAGTCTGGATCTCCCATGAACGGCTCAATAAAAAATAATCGTTTTATAGTTTGCCACCATGGTGCATCTCCACATGGGGAATACCATCTTCGTCGTATGGATCTGAGGCAAGAGTAAAACCAAGGCTAGTGTAGAATTTCTCAAGATATAATTGAGCAGAGATGCGAATTACGCGTCCGGGGAATGTGTCCCGGGCCTGATCGATAGCTTCTCGCATCATCTGCCTGGCAATGCCTGTACCCCGTATTTTCTCGGCAGTTACAAGCCGGCCGATGGCAGGTTCGGCATATTTTATTTCAGGCTCGATCAGCCTGAGGTAACCGATCAACTCTTTTTCGTTCTCATCGTAGACAAGCAAATGCATGGAATGCTGATCAAGGCCGTCTGCGTCAAGATAGGCGCAATCCTGTTCTACTACAAAAACTTCCTGCCGTAGCTTGAGCAGGCTGTAGAGCTGGGTGGTTGTCAGTTCGTCAAAAGAACGCCAGATGTAGCCTGGCTCACTGTGATGTTCGTTCATTGGCTGAAAAATATAGAGCAATTACATGTAGTATAGGGAGATCGACTTAGCCGGAATTCTGCATGAAACGGAGAGGATGGTACTACGGTTTGCCTGAGAAGAACAGCAAAAATCCAGCTGCCATCGGCTACGGTTCTCGGTAGCCGACGGCAGCGCTTTTTATTTGTAGGGATTCATGGTGAGTGTCGGGCAGTGCACCCGCTTGAGTACGCGTTCTGCAACACTGCCTAAAAGGATTTTCTCAAGCCCTTTGGCTCCATGAGTCCCGATGATCAGCAAGCCGGCGTTTTTGTCATCGGCATATTTGACGATGGTATCGACAATATCGCCTTTGAAGACCACCCCATCAATCTTGCTGTATTTTTGCTTATTGTCATTTACCAGATTCTCCAGTGCTTCTTTGGAGCGATCAATCCGTTCCTCGTTCAGCAGTTCGAGCGAAGGACTGCCGAGCATCATGTCGCCGGAGGTGTAAAACTCAACAACATGTATCAGGCTGAGATGGGCATCCATTTTTTGCGCAATATACATCGCAAAATCAATGAGCTTCTGAGAGTGCCTTTCGAGGTCAACCGGCACCACGACTTGAGTGATTTCCTGCATGGTTCTCCTCCTTGCTGAGGTTCGGGTGCACCAACAGAGAACACCCTTAATCTTGAGGGCTTTCAAAGTACTTAACCAACCAACGTTATAATTTAAGTATAACCCTGCTTTTGCAGCATTGAAAGGGGCGACGGCATTATTGCGTATAGCGGAAAGGTATAAAGATTTTGTTCCCTTCGTTGAAAATTGATGATCGGATTTGCCGACAGTTGATCACCGCTGGTTTTATTTTATATTTCTGATATTTTACGACGGATGATTGCCGAGACTGTTGTTTGGTGCAGGAGGATATATTCTTTTTGGGTCGAAGCCCCCTAAAGCAAGAGGAAGAGATATGCAGCGTAAAAGAAGAGATTGGCAGAGGGGGGTTGTAAACGTCTCCCGGTGTTTTTTTGTATGCGTTACGATACTGATAATAACTAGTTGTAATGTCAAGGAAGTTGGGCGAACTGTCGGTTACTCGATCAAGGGTGATTACTATCTGGATGTTGATGATCCCGGGAAAGGTGAAGATAAATTCCGCCAAGAGGTAGAATTGAACCCGGAGAGCCCGCTGACAAATTATTATTATGGTCGGCTGCTGCTCAGATCGGAAAAGATTGATCAGGCTATCCCGTATCTTGAAAAGTCGATACGACTCGACCCGTATAAAGCTGATTATCATTTTTGGATGGGAGTTGCCTATGGTGCCAAGAACAGGCTTAAGGCCGAGCGCGACCAGTATGAAAAAGCACTTGTACTAAATTCCAAGCACTTAAATTCACTTACGTATCTAGGGCATCATCATCTAAAGGCCAAGCGGTATAATGAGGCACTCGACCTCTATGTACAGGCACTGCAGATTTGGCCTGAGAGCCCCTCTGTACTCTATAACAGGGCACTGGTTCTTTCCCGGCTGGGCCGGACGCCTGAAGAGCGGCTGGCCTGGAAGGAATATCTTGCCGTGGTTCCTTCCGGAGCGCTTGCGATTAAAGCGGTGGATCATCTCAACAGGCTCAATGATTTCTCCTATCGAAATTATTATTTTGGCCCTCGCACAGTGATGGTCCCTGAAGTCACCTTCGAGCCATTCAGCGCGCAGTTGACCAAATCAGGTAAAGAGTCTTTGGGGGAGATTGGAAAAACCGCTGTTTTGATGAAAAAAGGCTCCCTGCAAGTCGTCGTCTATCAGAAAAATAATAAAAAGCTGGCTGAACAGAGAGCCAAAAGCATCAGGGCGTTTCTCTATCAGGAGTATCCTGGCTTAAAGAGCAGCAAGCTGGGAATCAGTTGGTTCAATAAGCCGCAGAAAGTGGCTCAAAAGCGTTGGAATATTGAAGAATCTGTTGATTTTTTCATTTTATGAAATTACGATGAGTTTTGTATGCTCCGTCAATGGTTGTTGATTTACGAGCGACTCACAGGCGACTGTTGACATGCTGGGGGGCGAGAGAGCAAACACGATCCGTATATTACGGAGGGAGGACCAATGATTTCAAGAAAATTTGTCTATGCCGCTGTTTTAACCCTGATGCTCATGATGGCGAACGGGGTACTTGCTGAAGAAGCTACCACCGGGGATCCCGGCCAGGCTGTTGATCAGACCGATCCAGCTGCCCCGGCAGAGGGTGATGATGGTGCCACTGACGGGACCGATCCTGCGGGAGACGACACCGGCGAAGAGGGTAGTGTGGAGGAAGCTCCCGCTTTCAGCAACCCGGCCCAGGCTGCCCATGCCGCCAATCTGGCGAGTGCAGCAAATGCCAACATTGATACCAGCGGAGTGGATGCAGCCAATGCTGAAGCTGATGACGCGCAGCAGGCTGTGGATGCTGCCCAAAATGATCTTGACGCGGCCATAGAAGCGCAAGATCCGGTGGCGCAAGAAGCGGCCCAGGCTGCTTTGGATGCTGCCAATGCAGGCCTTGAAGCTGCCGAAAAAAATCTGCAGGAGGCCATGAGCGGTGTTACTGGTGTAACTGAAGGCGATATCGCAGGGATGCGTGCGGATGGTATGGGCTGGGGCGAAATCGCCCATGAACTCGGCGTTCATCCTGGCACTCTCGGGCTTGGTCACACCAAGGGCAAGGCCAAAAACAAGGGAATGGCTCCGGATGATGAGATCGCAGCTGCTACGAGCATGGATATGAACTCCGGTAAAGCCAAGGGCCACAGTGGTTCCAAGGGCGGATCTTCCAAGTCCGGCTCCGATAATGGCGGCGGTGCTAAGAGTGATAAAGGCAGCAACGGCAACAAAGGCGGAAACGGCGGTGGCAATGGTAACGGGAATGGTAACGGCAACGGCAAAAACAAGTAATTGCCTCACCGTATATTCCGGGATTTTTCCCCGGCATAGAATTTTCGTGCCAATCGAGCTGTAGTACGATGAGTTACGGGTTGATCGAATCAAGTTGTATGATTCGGTCAACCCGTTTTCCGTTGGGCCATAAGTGTTCCACAATCAGAACCTGCCTTTCGGTGCGGCGTATTGGCGTTGTATCCATGCCTGCAGGGGGGCGGCATTATGGATTTGGACAACACGTATGCATTTATCACCGTATAGGCTTGTGGTTTGTGTTCAGGACGGATTACTATTGGTAATTATGCGCACAATAAGAATGTGTGAACCTCAACAAGATTTCAAATGAGCGTATGTTGCGTCAGCCAAACAAATATTCGGAGAAAGTGCCTAAACTGATCAATCTGCAGCTGCTTCTTGCCTTAGGTGGTGCCATTCTTGCGGCTATTCAGACCTTGCTGGTTCTTCTTCAGGGAGATCTTCTGTGTTTGAGCGAAGGCTGCGAAGTAGTTGAACAGCTTACCACAGTGTCCCCGGTGGTCTTTAACTCCGTAGGCACTTTATACTTTCTTGTACTTTTCCTTACCCTGCGCCTTGGCGCCAGGGGAGCGAGGGGCTGGCTCGGTTTTTCCCGGCTCCTGTTGCTTGCCGGAATTGCGGCAGAGGGTGTACTGATAAGTTTTCAGCACTACATAGCAGAAATATTCTGCTCATATTGCCTTATCATTTTCAGCATTATCGCTCTGCTCAATATCTTTATGGGGTGGCGGCAGTTAATGTCAGCTCTGGCTGCTTTTATTGCTGTTTTGCTGGCATTTTCCAGCCTGCAATTTACCTCAAGGTCGCAACTTGAGATAAATGGTCTCGAAAATGGTGTTTATGGCCGCCTTGAACGGCAGAGTGACAGTAAGTCGCTCTATTTTTTCTTTTCTTCAAGTTGTCCTCACTGTGAAGAGGTAATCGAGACCATAGACGAGAATTTTAGCTGCTCACTCAATTTCAACCCGATAGATGAGTTGAAGTCGGCACCTTATGAAGAAATTGTGCAAGCAGAGAATTATACGCCAAGAATAAACAGGAACTACCTGCAGGTGAATGGTATTAATGAGATTCCGGTACTGATGATCCAGGACAAATCAGAAGTGCGGTTGCTGCGTGGTAAATATACCATCCTGAATTACCTTGAAGAGAATTGCCGTCGGGTTGAAGCGGTTGAGGGGCCAGGTATGAGTATGTCTGCACCTCTGACAGGAGGCAGTGATGACAGTCCTCAGTTGCCTTCTGTTACACTTCCGGGCCAGTTGCTACCCGAAATGCGGATTCCCGGGGCAGGTGAAGGTGATGAGAGTTGCTCGGTTGATGAGTTGTGTGAGCCTGAGCCAGCTGAAGGAGTGCAGGGGCAAAACAACTAGGAACCATTTAAGCGACAGTAAAAAAGGCGCCCCGCTAATAGCGGGGCGCCTTTTTAAATTAAAATTATCACTAAAGCTCAGCTTCAAGGAGTGAGGCGCGGGGAGAAAGGTGATAGAAGTAACAACTTAAAGCTGAGAAGTTCTTCTCCACAAACCGATTGCATAATCATTCCAGCGACTGGTCACTTGTCAATCGCTCACTCCTTGTATGTTGCGCCCATACTCCTACATAGTTTACTAAGTAACATATTTCGCTACATGACCGTAACAGATCGACCACTCCTTGGGACAATTAAACTACGAGCCCGTGTGTGAGCGCTGGTCGTTATGGTCCTTTCTGCTTAACCCGAACAGTTGCCGGGGCCTTACTAAGAGCCCGCATTTCACAAGGCTGGGAAACGGAAATCTAACATGGATCAACAGATATTTATTGGAATTGATGTATCAAAAACTAAGCTGGACATCGCCGTTCGGCCAACCAAGGAAAAATGGAGTACAGCCAATGCTCCAACGGAAATTTCCGCTCTGGTAAAACGCTTTGAGGAATTACAGCCTACATTGATTGTTCTTGAATCAACGGGCGGCCTTGAGATTCCCCTCGTAAGTGAACTTGCCAAGAAATTCCTACCCATTGTCGTAGTAAACCCCAGACAGGTGAGGGACTTTGCTAAAGCTACTGGCAAGTTGGCAAAAACAGATTCTATCGATTCTGAAATAATCGCTCGATTTGGTGAAGCTATTCGACCAGAACCTCGACCGATCAAAGACGAGCAAGCTCGAGAATTGGATGCTGTTCTAGTGCGCCGCAGGCAAATTGTGGACATGTTAACTATGGAAAAAAATCGCCTTAGATGCTCTACAAAACATGTTCGCAAAGATCTTGAAGCACATATCAAATGGCTGGAAAAACGTTTGCAAAACGTTGATGGGGATCTCCAAAAGCTCATCCAGCAATCAGATGTCTGGCGAGTAAACGATAAAATATTACAAAGCGTGCCAGGTGTAGGACCAGTATTGTCGCTTGCACTCCTAGCAGGCTTGCCTGAGTTGGGCCAACTCAACAGAAAAGAGGTGGCAGCACTGGCCGGAGTAGCTCCACTCAATCGAGATAGCGGCTTTTTTCGCGGTTCCCGAAGAATATGGGGAGGGAGAGCCCAGATAAGATCTGTCTTGTACATGGGGGCTTTGACAGCCGCACGCTGCAACCCTGTCATCAGGACTTTCCACGAGCAATTAATTGCTCGTGGAAAAAAGCCTAAGGTTGCTCTGACGGCATGCATGCGGAAACTCTTAACCATCCTAAATGTCATGGTGAGAAATCAAACCACTTGGTCGCCTACTTATGCTGAACAAAGATGATGAAATTTAAAACCCTTACCTCTGAGTCAGTTGCAGATTTCATCTGTACGATTAGGTTTGACTTTGAACACAGTTGCTCTCACGTTTATCTCAATCCTTCAGGTGCATTCGATTAATTCAGAAGTGGTTCCAGCTCTTCCTTACGAGCAGGGGGCGGGCGTCAGTTGAATGTCTGCGATCAGCATTAATGCACCGGTCGGTTCCACTTCTTCTTTCAACACCATTCCACCTTTCAGGATCAATTCGTGCCTTCATGACAGGTAGTGTTTGGCTAGTCATGTTTCCAGCTGGATCAGCTGTCAGGAATCGTGGGACAACAGAACATGATTCTTCTTGAATAGACACATTGTTAGACATTGGCGGGGAGGGGGGGATGTGCAGTTATCCGAAAGCGGAAAAAAGTACGTTCATTCGGGGGGAAGGTGTTTTGACTGCGCCGGATGGCTGTGAATCAATCCTGCTGAATTTGATAAATCCGGCCTGCTAGGGCAATGATGCTGTTGGAGTCTTTATAGCTGCACAACTGGGAACTTGAGTTTGAAAGAGACCCGTCAGGGGGGCATTGCAGTAATATAATTCTTGTAGCAGGTGGTATATTCCTTCAAATATCTGTTGGTAACTTGAAATCATAAACTAAATATCATGGTAACCTGTGTAGATAAAATTCAGAGAAAAATGAACACACATTCATTGGATTGTATGTAAGTATTTGATAACGCGTGATATAAACGTTGTTGAATTGTCAATAAAGATTTGTTATTACTAGGTGGATTGAAATGCCGATGTACAGGCATTTGTGTTTTCTGGGTTTTTTGCCGTCAACCCTTCAGGGGTTGTCCGCATGTTGCGGGGTTATAGAAGGTGTTAAAACTCAACCTGCCACATGTCTTTCCCTTGAGCTGACGGCTTGCAACCACGGTGCGCTCACCTTGCCGGTTGGTGTAATTTCTATGGCTGCCGGGTGCAGGCGCTGTCTGCTAACGCAATCGGAGGCTGTTTCACTGTTTCCAGAAAGAAAAGGAAAATAACATTGAAGATGAATGCAGGGACTCTGTCACTGGAGTCGATCAAAAAACTGAATGAGCTGAGCGGAGAGAATGTCAAGCTCTGTATGCAGTGCGCCACATGCAGCGGTATGTGTCCCATGACTGCAGAGATGGACTATGGCCCCCGTAAAGTGATGCACATGGCACAGTTCGGCCTGCATAACAAGCTGGCTGAAATAAATACTTATTGGAAGTGTGCTTCATGTCATGCCTGTACGGTCAAATGCCCCAGGGGAATAGATATTGCCAAGGTCATGGAGGCGCTGCGCCAGCAGACACTGCGAAAGGGCACCAACAAAATTGAACCTTCACAAATGTCGGCTGAGACGATTGCGGAGATGCCGCAGATCGCTCTGGTCGCCGGTTTCAGAAAATTGACCAGCTAAGGAGAGCAATGAAGATAAGTTACTATCCAGGTTGTACCCTGAAAACCAAAGCCAAGAATCTGGATTCGGCTGCGGTTGCTTCTCTGGAAGCGCTCGGTATCGAGGTGGAGGAGATCGATCGCTGGAACTGTTGCGGTGCGGTATATTCCCTCACCGCCGATGACCTGATCCATATGGTCGGGCCGGTGCGTAACCTTATCCGGGCCAAAGAGCAGGGTGCAGAGAAACTCGTTACCTTGTGTTCCATGTGTTACAACACCCTGGCGCGTGCCAATCAGCTGATGAAGACCGATGAGGTCAAGCGTGATACCATCAACCGCTTTATGGATGATGAGATAGATTACGCGGGTGAAGTTGAGGTCGTGCATTACCTGACTTTCCTCGAAGAGCAGATCGGCTGGGAGAAGTTGAAAGAGGCTGTCAAACAGCCGCTTGGTGAGCTGAAGGTTGGTGCGTATTACGGTTGTACATTACAGCGCCCTGCTGATGTGGGTATTGAACCGTTCGGCAGCTATGAGCTGATGACCAATATGCTCGAATCTCTTGGTGCCACAGTGGTGCCTTTTGCGTCCGCAGATAAGTGTTGTGGCTCCTACCAGGTACTGACCGTCGAACCGGGCGAAAACAGTGCCGCGGCCACAATTCTCAATTCCGCTGCCGGTGCAGGTGTTGAGACGATTGCCTCCAGCTGTCCGCTATGTGAATACAACCTTGGCAAGCAGCAGGCACAATTGCAGGCCAAAGGTCATATAGAAAGCGGTGTTCCCACCGTCTATTTCACTCAGCTGCTGGCTGTGGCGCTCGGGCTTGAAACCGAGGTGTGCCATTTCGAGCTTAATGACGCCAAGAGTCTGGAGCTGTTACAGAGTAAAAAATGCCTGGCCGCTGCTTGATCAGGCCGTGGATTGTATATCTTTCGCGAGAATATGGAGATAAACCATGTGTGAAACAACAACGATACCTAAAGTAGCGACCGGAGATCGCGCCATCCTGCCCGAGGGAGCAAGGACGATTCCGATCTTCGTAATGGGCAAGCAATATGAAGTACCTGAGACCCTTACCATCATGAAGGCGATGGAATTTGCCGGCTTCCGCTTCCTGCGTGGTGCGGGCTGCCGTGGTGGTATCTGCGGTGCCTGCCCAACCGTATACCGTATGGCCGGTGATTATAAACTGCATTTCGGCCTTGCCTGCCAGACCGTGGTTGAGCCAAATATGTACCTGGCGCAGATCCCATTCTTTCCAGCCAACCGTGCAGATTTCAAACTGGAAGAGATGAGCGGACTGGCTGATGCCATTCACGCGCTCTATCCGGAGCTTTTTCGCTGTGTGGCCTGTAATCTCTGTACCAAGGCCTGCCCGATGGATGTTGATGTTCTCGGTTACGTTTCTGCACTCAAGCAGGGCAATATTGAGAAGGCGGCCAGAATTTCTTTTGATTGTATTCAGTGTGGCCTGTGTGCCAGCCGTTGTATGGGTGAGATTCCGCAGTATCATGTGGCCCAGCTTGCCCGCCGCGTCTTTGCCCGCTTTATTCAGCCCCAGGCTGAGCATCTGAAGAACAGAGTTGCGGATATCGAGAGCGGTAAGTATGACCCGATGCTTGATGAATTAAGCGCAATGTCCAAAGAGGATCTTGAGAAACGGTATGTCGATCGCGAGCGTGAGCCGGATATGGCCGAGCCAGGAAGCTGGCAGCCGCAGGATACCAGTCATCTTTAACAGAATTCGCATCGACCATCCGGGACGAAGGAGAATATCATGGGATACACACCCGAATTACAAGAACTGATTAAACGAGTTGAAGCCACTCGCCCTGAGCGTGTGGCAATGGCAAGGCGTAACGAGCATTATCCGGCTCTTACCATGGCAGAGCGTGACACTGTACTTTCCAAGCACCATCCGGATTACCAGACAGACGCAAAGCTGAAGGTAGAGGTCGGTCCCAATAAAGGCGATGTGTTTCAGGAAGGAGTTACCCGCCTGCTGCAGTCTAAGTCAATCGTACGCCCTGGCCTTGTGGACCTGACCAAGGTTGACCTTGAGACAGATGTACTGGTCATCGGTGGTGGTGGCGCCGGTACTTCGGCTGCGATTATGGCGGCTGACGGTGGCTGCAAGGTAATC
Organism: Desulfosediminicola ganghwensis; assembly: GCF_005116675.2. NCBI lineage: Bacteria > Pseudomonadati > Thermodesulfobacteriota > Desulfobulbia > Desulfobulbales > Desulfocapsaceae > Desulfosediminicola > Desulfosediminicola ganghwensis. The sequence goes on along the minus strand of NZ_CP050699.1, from coordinate 550,574 downwards.
GTCGCCAACAAGCTGCGTCATGGCGATTCCAATACCATCATGGCTGAGGGTGGAATTCAGGCGGCGAGCCAGGAGTGCGACTCACCATATTACCACTATCTCGACACAATTGGTGGCGGCCACTTCACCAACCAGCGTGACCTGGTGGCAGCACTGGCCAAGGATGCACCGCTTTCCATCGCCTGGCTCGAAAGTCTGGGTATGATGTTCAACAAGTATGACGATGGCCGTACTGTTGTTCGTCACTGTGGCGGTTCTTCGAGAAAGCGTCTGCAGTCTTCCGGCGATATGACCGGTGCCGAGATCATGCGTGTTGTTCGTGATGAGGCGAGAAACCGCGCCGATATGATCACTGTGCTGGAATTTGCCCCTGCAATCGAGTTGCTGCTTGATAGCGATGGCAAATGTGCGGGGGCTATCCTTTTCAACATGGAGACTAAGGAATTCTCTGTGGTTAAGGCCAAGGCGGTTGTCATGGCTACCGGTGGTTTCGGACGTCTGCATGTGAAAGGATTCGCCACCACCAACCACTACGGCGCAACCATGGACGGTGTGGTTATGGCGTATCGGGCAGGAATCGGCAACAAATCTCTGCATTCCACCCAGTATCATCCGACCGGTGTTGCCTATCCGGAGCAGAACGTCGGGTTGCTGATCACTGAGAAAGTCCGTGGTCTTGGTGCGCATGTATTGAATGTCGATGGTGAGCAGTTCTGCTTCCCGCTTGAGCCTCGTGACGTGGAGTCTGCGGAACTTATCCAGGAAGCGATGGAGAAGGGCAAGGGAATTATGACCCCGACCGGTCGTGTTGGTCTCTGGCTTGATTCACCTATGATTGAAGAGCTGCATGGACCAGGTTCTGTTCGCAAGGAGTTGCCTGCCAAGTTTATCCAGTTTGAGCGTCATGGCATTGACATCTCCAAAGAGCCCATGCTGGTTTACCCGACCCTGCATTATCAGAACGGTGGCATCAACGTGAACGGTGACTCCGAGACTCAGCTGCCAGGTTTGTACGGAGCAGGTGAGGTTATCGGTGGTGTTCATGGCGAGAACCGCCTGATGGGTAACAGTCTTCAGGATATCATCACCTTCGGACGTCGTGCCGGTATCAACGCCGCAAAGTATATCCAGGGTGGCGTGGAGGTGAAAGATCTGTCCCTCGACCACGTGGTGAAATTCGAAAAAGAGCTGGAAGAGGCTGGTGTGGAAAATCCAGCAGTGGCACCTATTATCCTGCCGGATTACTCCACCGACGAGGTTGCCGAGAATCGTTGGAGCAAGGCTCTGACAGAAGGAACCCCAGGTGTATAGTAGATAAAAAAGGGTCATTGCAGCTCATGACCCAGGTATCTTGAGGCCACTGCATAGCATATGCAGTGGCCTTTTTTATTGAGTGGTGCAGTGTGCCGGCTGTACCGGATCAACCCTCAAGGTTGAGGATGACTTATATGCCCTCGTAAAGTACCGAACCGGGACCGGCGAGGGGCCGGAAACTTTTCTTGGAAGCCTGACAGAATGGACAGGTCCAGTCTTCAGGCAGGTCGGCGAATGGAGTGCCAGGTGGAGTATCAGTTTTCGGCTCACCTTTGTCCGGGTCGTAGATATATCCGCAGTTGGGAATCTGACATTGATACATATCTTTAGGCAAGGCCATACGGTCACCTCCGAAATTGATAGTGGTTCGATGGATCTGTAGTGATTCACAATTCTCGAATAGATTACGATATATGCTAACGTATCATGTTCTCAAGCTTTACATCAAACTCTTTTAGGAAATTGCAGGTGTTATTTCATGGAAAGGAGTGCGTCACCCAATTTGCTGCCATTTTGTTGTCTGAAAATTCAGAATACGGCTCGAGTTATGCTAGGTTGTCGAAACAAAAGCGTTCATTATGGCAGAGTATTAAGAGAGGGTATTTGCAGTGAGTTGTGGATCAAATTTAATGGATAATATTATCAGTCGATACGCATGGTACGCGATGGTGCAGGACAGACCAGAGCAACCTGTGCTCTGTTAACTGCACAATAAAACAATGATAATTGGCTTGAATGGTGTGGTGGGATTTTTATATCTCGACAGATTGGCGAAAAGTCCGTTATTCCGGACAGGCCTGTGTGGACTAAAATAACGGCAGGCCGATGACAAAAGTAAATGAATATTGCATAAAATAACGGAGTATCAATCATATGTTTTCCGCCGACGACGGTTGGTCGGGGCGGGTCCTTACGAATACGGCCATGCGCCTATCTGTTTTTGCAGAATAGGATAGCTCTATTCATAGTGACAGAGATACGGATTATTCCATATGAGAAGACCCAAAAGACAGCAAAGTACTGGCAAGAAAACCGGCAGTGGCTTGTTAAGCTCCTGAAGATGCGAATTAATAATGTGTGCCGTGAAGTGGGGCAGGTTCTATCTTAAGGCATCTGTAAGGTTGTTTTTTGTTTTGGCACGTCATTTGCTATTAAGGATGCACAGTGGTTGAAGTATTCACTGTTAGCAAAACATAAAAGCCAGGTTTGCCGAGCTGAAACCAGAATTGCATTGGTGGGGTGCGAGAACAGGTAGAAGGCTTGGCTGACCAGGTTTTTAGATTTCATCTGCACCTGTGTCTGGTTCATGGGTGAGCTTTTGACCGCTGGCTGGTAAAAAGCGAAATGATGATTGCCATTGGCGAAAGCAAAGAACTTAGTGGAATTGGATAGGTATCTGGCAATCCGATTCCATCAAGTTCTTTGCTTTCGCTTTTTTTGCTCTTCTTCCTGTCAAGGCTGGTAGTTTTTGGCCCTCTCTCCCCTCCGTTCAAAAAAAAGCATAGATTTACAGCTCCTGTAATATTTTTTTGACGATGTTTCCATCTGCGCTGCTGCCAAAATGAGCCATAATCGGTTTCATGGCCTGCATCTTATTGCCAAATTGTGAAAAATCTATATTGTCGGAGATCCAGGTTTTTATATCCTCTTCACTTGCCTGCTGTGGCAGGTAGCTTTCAAGATTTGCAATGTAATCAAGATCGCCGGTTCCTCCCGCATCAATCAACTCTCTTTCAGACTTGATCAGTTTTTTTATGATCCCGACAACCTTTTCATCACTGAGCTCTTTTTCCGGCTGACGCTGAAATTCTCCAATGAGGATGCGGATAACACCGAGCCGGGCGCTGTCCTTTGCTTTCATGGCATCTTTAAGCTGACTCTTGATGGTTTCCTGTAAGTTCATGTGTGATATCTCCAGATATTTTTATAAATTGAAATGGGAAACAATTTCAGGCGGTCAGCAAATAGTAACCCTTCACCTGAGCCTGGTCAAATTGAAAGCTCCCCCATCAGGAGTCCTTTTCTCTTGTCTTTCAGGGTATGATTGTGGGTAATGGGGTTGATACTCTGTGTTTCTTTATGACAAATAACCATTCATATTATGATGAAATTGTCTAGTATGGACTGTTCAAATGCGGTATCTTTATTTCGATGCCGCAAAAGTTGCAGAAATCGTAATGTAGAGAATTTCCTACTGCGATCATAGTCAGGTGGAAGTGGGGGAGTTGAAAAAAACCTGGCGTTGCCATGTTGTTGCAAGTTACTTAAATAAATAAGCATTTATGCCTGACAGGTTGTTGTTGTCGCGATTCCCGCTTGCCAGCGTGCGAAAATCCTTTTATGAACAGCGACAATAGGCATTTCAGCATATGAGGTGTCTGTGGCAGAGTTCTTATCGCTGAGTTTGAATAGTGGTTTCAAAATTAACTTTGGAGGACCTTTATGAAAGGGAAACAGTGGATAAAGCTGTCAGGTGTACGAAACGCCTTTTACGCTACCTGTATGTTTGCACTTATCACAGCAGGCAGCGCATTCGCAGGCGGTACACTCAGAGTCGCAACTATGGGTGAACCCGCTTCACTCGATCCACACAAGGTGAGTGGTACCTGGGAAAATTATGTCGTGGGCGACATGTTCCTCGGGCTGACTACAGAAAACCCGAAAGCAGAAGCTGTTCCCGGTGTAGCTGAGTCTTGGACCATCTCTGATGATCTGAAAACGTATACATTCAAGCTGCGTAAGACAAATTGGTCTGACGGCACCCCATTTACTGCCAATGACTTCGTTTACTCAATGCAGCGAATCCTTCTTCCCGAAACTGCTGCTGAATACGCATCCCTGCTGTATGTCATCGAGGGTGCTGAAGAGATTAACAGTGGTAAGGCTGCTCCAGAGACCCTTGGGGTAACTGCACTTGATGACTACACTCTTCAGGTCCAGCTGGTTGGTCCTGCACCATACTTCCTCGACCTTCTGACTCACTACACAGCCTATCCTGTACCAAGGCATGTTATAGAGAAAGTGGGTAATGACTGGACCAAGCCTGAGAATATGGTCGTCAATGGACCGTATAAGCTGGTTGAGTGGTTGCCGAATACCCATGTAAAGCTCACCAAAAATGAGCAGTATTACGATGCCGGTAACGTATCGCTCGACAATCTTACCTTTTATACCCAGGAAGATCGTGCTGCGGTACAAAAGCGTTTTCGCGCAGGCGAAATTGATGTTGCCATGGATTTCGCCTCTGACCAGATTGACTGGCTGCGGGAAAATCTGCCGAATGAGACACGCATTGCTCCGTATCTCGGCGTGTACTACTACCCTATGAACACCAGTGTACCTCCTTTTGATGATATCCGTGTTCGCCAGGCTCTCTCATTGTCGGTAAACCGTGAGGCGATTGTTGACCGTGTATTGAAGACCGGTGAAATTGCTGCCTACTCCTTTGTTCCTCCCGGAGTTTCTTATTACGAGAAACCAGCCGAGGTTGAGTGGAAGGATATGCCGTATCCAGAGCGTGTGAAAAAAGCAAAAGCGCTTTTGGCCGAGGCTGGTTTTAACAAGGATAACCCTCTCAAGCTCACTCTCCGCTACAACACTTCTGAGAACCACAAGCGGGTAGCTGTGGCGGTTCAGTCAATGTGGAAGCAGATCGGTGTTGAGGCCCAGCTCCACAATTCCGAGGTAAAAGTTCATTATGCAGACTTGAAGCAGGGTGATTTCCAGGTAGCTCGTGCAGCCTGGATTGCCGACTACAACGACGCCCAGAACTTCCTCTATCTGCTTGAGACCCGCACCGGTGCCAATAATTACGGACGCTACTCAAACGAGAAGTTTGATTCTCTCATGCAGCAGGCTGAAGTAACCGCGGATCTCAAAAAACGTGCGGAAATGCTTTACCAGGCCGAGGCTCAGGCCATGGCTGATCAGCCGGTTATTCCAATCTATCACTATGTCTCCAAAAACCTTGTTTCCCAGAAGGTGGACGGGTTTGTTGATAACGCGAAAGACATCCATCGCTGGAGATACATTACCATCAAAGAATAGTGTGTAGTCCTCCTTTTGCCGGAACCTCAAGGGTTCCGGCAAAAGGTGGTACTGATTTCCGCTATCACAGATACAAAACATACTCGGGGAGTAACGTATGTTTGCCTATGCCGTGCGTCGTTTGGGTAGTGCCATACCGACGCTGTTAATTATCATCACCATCGCCTTTTTCATGATGCGGCTTGCCCCTGGCGGTCCCTTCGACCGTGAGCGGCAATTACCGCCGGAGATTGAGGCAAACATTCTGAAAGCCTACAATCTGGACAAGCCGGTTCATGAGCAGTACCTGATTTATCTTGGAAACATACTCAAGGGTGATTTCGGTCCGTCCTACAAGTATCTCGATTTCACCGTTACCGATCTGATTGTCGCCGGTTTTCCAGTGAGTCTTCGCCTCGGTCTTATGGCGATCACCCTGGCGATGCTGATAGGCATAACGGCCGGGACCATTGCGGCCCTGAAGCAGAATTCAGCTTTTGACTATATGGTGATGGGTGTGGCAATGACAGGTATCGCTATTCCCAACTTTGTCATGGCGCCGATTCTGGCACTGGTCTTCGGGGTCTATCTTTCCTGGCTACCTGTTGCCGGGTGGGGTGGTGGAGCCTTGCAGTATCAGATATTGCCGGTCATCACTCTCGCTTTGCCGCAGATTGCCTACATTGCCCGCCTGACCCGGGGTAGCATGGTTGAGACCATGAATTCCAACTTTATCAGGACCGCACGGGCGAAGGGACTGGCAGAGAAGATTGTTGTGGTGAGACATGCTTTGAAAGGCGGCCTGCTGCCTGTGATCTCATATCTGGGACCAGCGACGGCAGCGGTTATCACAGGCTCTGTTGTTATTGAGTCGATCTTCGATGTTCCTGGCATTGGCAGGTATTTCGTCAACGGGGCGCTCAACCGCGATTACCCTGTGGTCATGGGCGTGGTGATTTTCTATGCGGTCTTGATCATGGCGTTGAATTTGATTGTGGATCTCATTTACGGATTCCTGGATCCGAGAGTAAAGGTTGAATAAGTGGCTAATACAACACCATCCAAACCATATATGAGGGACCAGCTTAACGGGCTGGATATACCGGAAGCGGTCAAAGGGCGTAGCCTGTGGCAGGACGCCTTACGTCGTCTGCTCCACAACAAGGCTGCCGTCGCCTCGATGATTCTTTTGGGCATTATCGTGCTATTGGCCATTTTTGCACCGTTTCTTTCGTCCTGGGCCTTTGACGAACCTGACTGGGGTTATGATTTCCCTGGCGCACCGAACGCAGAGCTTCACCACTGGTTCGGTACGGATGGCAACGGTCGTGATCTTTTTGTGCGAACTTTGTACGGTGCCAGAATCTCCCTGATGGTCGGCATCATTGCCACCACAGTCAGTCTGCTCATTGGTGTTACCTATGGAGCTACGGCAGGTTTCCTGGGAGGCAGGGTCGATAACGTCATGATGCGTATTGTAGACATCATGTATTCCCTGCCGTTTATGTTTTTCGTTATCTTGCTCATGGTCTTTTTCGGCAGAAACATTTTCATGATCTTCATCGCTCTGGGTGCGGTGGAGTGGCTTACCATGGCCAGGATTGTCAGGGGGCAGACCCTGTCGGTGAAGAAAAAGGAATTTATTGAGGCAGCCCACGCAGTGGGTGTCTCGAACTGGAAGATTATAACGCGGCATATCATCCCGAATGTTCTGGGGCCTGTCATTGTGTATATGACCCTTACCATCCCCCAGGTCATTCTCACCGAGTCTTTTCTCTCCTTTCTCGGCCTTGGTGTCCAGGAGCCGCTGACCAGTTGGGGTGTGTTGATCTCTGAAGGTGCCAAACAGATCGAGTCTGCGCCGTGGATGCTGTTCTTCCCGGCACTGTTTCTCGCGATAACCCTGTTCTGCTTCAACTTCATCGGGGATGGTCTGCGTGATGCGCTTGACCCCAAGGATAGGTAATTATGCTTCTTGATGTACAAAACCTGACGACACGTTTTTATACCCACGACGGTGAGGTCTGTGCTGTCAATGATGTGAGCTTTTCTGTTGAGGCTGGAGAATGTCTCGGGATTGTCGGGGAGTCCGGCTCGGGCAAGACCCAGGTTTTCATGTCGATCATGGGGTTGCTGGCCAAAAACGGCAAGGCCGAGGGAAAGGTGTATTTTGACGGCACGCAGATCCTCGACCTGAAAGCGGCAGAACTGAATACTCTTCGTGGAGTGGAATTTTCCATGATCTTCCAGGACCCGATGACCTCACTCAATCCGTATCTCAAGGTCTCAAGACAGATGACCGAGGTGCTGATGGAGCACAGGGGGATGAGTGAGGAGGATGCCACCGCCGCTTCGGTCCGCATGCTTGATCTTGTTGGTATCCCGGAGTCGAGAAAGCGGATTACCATGTATCCCCATGAGTTTTCTGGCGGTATGCGACAGAGGGTGATGATTGCCATGGCTCTATTATGCGAGCCGAAACTGTTGATCGCAGACGAGCCGACAACAGCGCTCGATGTAACGGTTCAGGCCCAGATTCTCGAACTCCTGGCTAAGCTTGGTAAAGAGCTGAATATGGCTACGGTTATGATTACCCATGACCTTGGCGTGATAGCGGGACTCAGTGACCGGGTTCTGGTTATGTATGGCGGCAGAATTGTTGAGCAGGCCAGTGTCCATGAGATCTTCAACGATCCACAGCACCCGTACACCAGGGGATTGCTCGATTCCATGCCTCGGCTTGATGATGAGGGGGCAGAAGCCCTGCATACCATTGCCGGCCAGCCGCCAAACCTGCAGGATCTTCCTGGTGGCTGTAGCTTTGCACCACGCTGCGAGCATGTGATGGCTATCTGTCAGGCTGAACGGCCGGAGTTAAAGGAATCCGCTGGCGGACGTAAGAAGGCTTGTCATCTGGAGAAGTTGTAATGACGGAAAAAAAAGAAAATATATTTGAAGAGCAGGCGCCTATCCTCACCGTCCGGGGGCTGAAGGTCTATTTTCCTATCAGTAGTGGCAGACTGTTTTCAAAACCAGTTCCCCTGAAAGCAGTCGATGATGTCAGCTTTGATGTCTATGCTGGAGAGACCCTGGGTATCGTCGGTGAGTCCGGGTGTGGCAAATCGACCCTTGGCCGGGGCGTGCTGCAACTGTTGAAACCGACCGCCGGTGAAGTGGTCTGGCACGGGAAGAAGATTTCCGGGCTTCGATCGCGGCAGATGATTCTGTATAGAAAGGATTTGCAGATCATATTTCAGGACCCACTGGCCAGCCTGAATCCGAGAATGACCATCGGTGATATTATCGCTGAACCGTTGACTGTGCACTATCCGGAACTTACGGCAGAAGAGCGGAAACAGAGGGTCGAAGAGATAATGGATCAGGTCGGTTTGCTGCCTCTGATGATCAATCGCTACCCCCATGAGTTCTCTGGTGGCCAATGCCAGCGTATCGGCGTGGCGAGGGCGATGATTCTGCGTCCGAAACTGATAGTCTGTGATGAGCCTGTCTCTGCCCTGGACGTTTCAATCCAGGCCCAGATCGTAAATCTCATTCAGGAGCTTCAGAAATCTTTCGGGCTCTCGTTGATATTTATCAGTCATGACTTGTCGGTTGTTCGTCATATCAGCCACAGGATCATGGTGCTGTATCTTGGTAACGTGATGGAGATCGCAGATAAGAAGGGTCTCTATGATGATCCCCTGCATCCATATACCAAGGCGCTCATTTCAGCAGTGCCTCTGCCTGATCCGGAAAAAGAGAAGAAGAAGCAGCGTGTTGTGCTTGAAGGTGACCTCCCTTCTCCGGTTTCACCACCTTCAGGCTGTGTTTTCAGAACACGTTGCCCGATTGCCCAGCCAGTCTGCGCCAGTAAAAAGCCGACCTTGCAGAATGTTCGTGATGGTCGAATGGTTGCCTGCCATTTCTGGGATAAGCAATAAATTACACAATACTATTAGATCACCTTCGAAGTTGAAATTTGTGAGCCCTGATGAGAAGTCTCATCAGGGCTCAGTGTTTTATTGGGAATCACTATCTTCTTAAAAAATGTGTAAATACAGTATCCTGGAGGTTGGTTTCTGAAAACCACACCATGGTTTCCAATTTAATAAAGGATTTATTGGCAATATGCCTGTATTGGTCTATTGGGTGGACCTGCTGGTGCGGAGGCTAAGAATATCAGGTTTATTTCTGCTAATGTGCTGAATTATCATTTTTAAAAATATTGATAATTCAGGTCGGCTGGTCGGGAAGTAGTCTGGAGGGGTACTTCAAAAATATGTGAAGCCCTAAAAGCAGATCAGGAAAGGCCCTGAAAGGCTTGGCAGGAAAGCAGGTTTCGATGAGGGAACGGGGTGATAGTCCCCGCCTGGAATCCTCGAATTCATCAGAGTTATTTTTAAAGGTGCGTAGAATTTTGTATTGAGCCGCAACTGCCCATTTGTATGAAGGGCTATATCTCCTTTTTAGGTATATGAGACAAATGGCTTTTAGGCTCAACCGGTTGCGGCGAATAGTTCACTGGAGTTGTTTGGTCAGACTGGTTTTTCTCGCATATACTGCCTGACCTGGTTTTGGTTCCGAAAAGAGATGTCGGCCCGTGAAAATATAGTTCACCGAGAAGGACTCCTGCCGCTCATCGGGCTTGAAAGCCCTTGCAAATGGCTTCACTCCGTTGATAGACTCAAGTAGCATCATGTTAAATTTTTCTACACGGGTGGGCTATCTGGTGGACCAGGGCAGGGCCCTGTGTTTTCGTGATTTTCTTGCCTTTTCGAGAGTGCTCTTGTATCTTTGCCTCTCGTTAATGTGCAACCAGTGAGGGAAGCAATTCACTGTATTGGTACCTTTTTTAATAACCAACCTCTTGTCCTCTGCTGTAGTCCCCTGCTACTTATGTCCGTGTAGAAGGGTTTGCGAATTCAGAAAAGCCTAACGATCTTAAACTTAAGTGAAGCTTATGTGTGTGATCGCTCAATTCTTGGCAAGATGTAGTCGTTAGCAGGATATCAAGAGTCATTTCTATAGATTATGAAGATGGAGGAACTATGCAATTTGCTGTCCTGCAGCTAACAGGCTGCGCCGGGTGTGAAGTCTCTCTCTTGAACGCAGGAGACGAACTCGATCTCGCTAAACTCGCTTATATGCCGTTGGTGGTTTCCACCCATGATGTTCCGGAAGTTGATATATTGCTCGTAACCGGTGGTATCAGAACGGATGAAGATCTTTTTAAGCTCAGAGAAGCGGCGAGCAAGGTGAAAAAAATTGTTGCCGTAGGTACCTGTGCTATCTCAGGCGGTGTTGCTGGCCTTGGAGACCGCCATGATATCAGGAAACACTTTTTGGCGACAACCCATCAGGGCCGGGTCCCCAGAATGTTGCCCAAGTGCAAACCGATTGATACTGAAGCTGAGGTGGATATCTACCTTCCGGGTTGCCCGCCGGTACCGGATCTCTACGTGAAGCTTCTTAATGACCCAGGATCCCTGAAGACAACCTCGATTGTATGCAAGGAATGCGGCAGAAGAAAACCGAAAGACCTGAGACCTACCAAACTCACTGAATCTATCCACAAGGATGAGGATCCGAACGTCTGTCTGGTAAAGCAGGGGCAACTCTGTGTGGGCACCTCGACCAGAAACGGTTGCGGTGCGCCATGTCCTAAAGCTGGTTTCCCTTGTGTTGGTTGCCGGGGACCTTCCAATAATCTCATTGAGAAAGATGCAAACGCCTGGTTTGAGAGTCTTGCAAATGTATTCCGGCGGATGACTGATATTGATCCAGAAGAGATTAACGAGGCACTGAGGTCCCCGCACCTCGCGCTGTTCCTGTTCCAGTTTTCCGACTATACCGAAACAGAACTTGAAAGTCGTCCAAAGGAGAAGGTGCTGTAAAAAATGTCTACTACAATTCAATTTCCGATTTCCCGAATAGAGGGCCACGCTAAAGTTGTGGTGAACCTCGATCATGGCAAAGTCCTGAACGCTCGCTTTCTTGCGCAGGAATACAGAGGTTTTGAACAATTTCTAAAAGGGATGCCAGCCGAGCAGATGCCGGTGATTGTCCCACGGGTATGTGGCGTCTGTTCCACTTCTCATCATCTTGCGGCGGTGGAAGCGCTGGAAGATGCCTATGACGTCAAACCTCCCCCTGTTGCTGAGAAAATTCGTCATTTGATGATGGTTGGCCAGCTGGTACAAAACCAGGCAACTTCACTGTTCTTTTTTACCCTGCCGGATAAACTACAGGCCACCTCAATTTTCGGAGCCGATGAAAGTGCAAGTAAGGATGTCCTCGGCAGTATCAGCAAAAAAGCCATGGCTGTCCGCAAAATTGGTACCGAGTTGATTGCCATAGCAGGTGGCCAGTTCATTCATCCTGTAAAAGCTGTTGTCGGCGGAGTTGTCTCTGGTATCGACAAAGCTGCGGCCAAAGAAATGCGCAAGAAGATCAAGGCGGCAATTCCCATCGCCTGCAGTCTTTTTGACGAATACTGGCAATTGAGTCAGAAAATGACCAAAGCAGTTGGCGACTGGGAAGGAGACGACCCTTTTTACTATATGATTGCTGTGGATAAGAATGATCCGACCCGCCCGGTTGATCATGTGACCATGCAGAAATCGGATGGCTCAGAGACCGTTACTTTCAGGCCGGAAGATTTTCGTGAGAATCTGCAATTTCATCAGGTGCAGGACAGCTTTTCCGCCAAGACTTCATTCAATGATTTGCCCATTCGCGCTAACAGTCTGGCACGTATGAACCTGATCGAGTCAATGGGCACGCCCATTGCCAACGGTTATCTTGAGCGTTTCCGTGTACAGTTCGGCTCACCTGCCCACCAGATTCTGCTTTTTGACCTCTGTCGTGGAATTGAACTGATTAATGGTCTTGAGCGTGCGGACAGGCTGCTGGCAGAGAACCTGATGGATGGTGAGATGAGTGTACCTGTAGAGCCGCGCGATGGTTTTGGCTATGGCCTGGTTGAGGCACCTCGGGGACCGCTTATTCATCATTATCAGATCGAGAATGGTCTGATCGTTAACGTGGAGTTTGTCATTCCGACAGTGCATAACAACTTCTCTATCGAGCGGGCCTTGACCACCATGGCCAAACGTTTTGTCCATGAAGATAGAATAGATATGGGCCTCGACAGTGCAATGGGGTGGGTCGTGCGGGCTTTCGATCCATGTATTGCTTGCGCGACCCATTAAGTATTCGAAAAGCGTTCTGTGATTGCTGCAAGCTATAGGTTTTGAAAGCAGCATGGAAATCGCATCAACATTTGAAAGCGGCACAACCGGATAATCGGTTGTGCCGCTTTTTTTTTTCAATCCAGTCGATAAACTGATCAGCAGGAAAGGATATGTTATAATGGCTGGTCCTGGCTGAATCGGCTGAAAAGCATTGAATACGAATATAGAGAATTTTGGAGTGATAATGACAAAGCAACGGTGCTCATGGTGTGATATGAACTCCCCTGAATATATCGACTACCACGACAATCACTGGGGCGTGCCGGTCTATGATGATCGGTTACTGTTTGAAATGCTTGTTTTGGAAGGAATGCAGGCAGGATTGTCCTGGCTTTCGATTCTTAAAAAGCGAGAAAATTTTATCCAGGCTTTTGACAATTTTGAGATTGCGGTGGTTGCGCTATATGGTGAGAAGAAAGTCGCAGAGTTGCTTGTGGATGTGGGAATTATCCGCAACAAACTGAAGATCAATTCGGTAATTACAAACGCAAAGGTATTCCTGGAAATTGCAGAAGAATTCGAAAGTTTTTCAAAGTATCTCTGGGCTTGGGTAGGCAATAATCCGCTACAGCACGAATATAGTGATAGACAAGAAATACCTGCCAAAACAGAGCTTTCTGAAAAGATTTCAAAAGATCTCAAAAAGCGGGGGATGTCATTTGTTGGGCCGACAATCATCTATGCATATATGCAGGCGATCGGGATGGTCAACGACCACGACCCAGGCTGTTATCGCAGGGAACAGGTTGCTGCCCTGGCAGGCCCAGCGCAATAAACGGGTCGCGGGTTTCCTGCCAGGCTAAAATACTGAATCAGTAATTTGCAACCCCTTCCGTGGGACTACAGAGGATATCGGTGATGGTTTTGTATACATCACGCAGGTAGACGACTCCCAGCACCTTGCCTTCTGTACCAATCACCGGCATTCTGCGCATTTGTTCCACCAGCATAATGTCGGCACAGCGCATGATGGAATCGTTGAGGTTGATCACCTGAACATTCTCGGTCATGATATCCCGAACATGCAATGACCTGGCGCGTTCAGTTCTGTCAGCGCGCATTGTCTCCCAACTTGAATTGTCGTCCATCAGTCCATCAAGATACATATACGAAGGGATAAGCAGTCTCAGGATGTCTGTGGTGGAGACGATACCGACCAGTTTCTGTTCACTGTCCAGCACTATGATGGCGTTGAGTGATAAGCCGTGGGAACGCCTTGAGTGTTTCATGGTCTCGATTGCGTCGAGAACGGTCATCTCAGGAGTCAGCCAGTTATCTAACGGCTCCATTATGTCTCGTACTTTCATGCAACCTCCAGATGATTTTAAAAGGTCTATCCTGTGAAGGGTGAGAGGGCAAGAATCGATAACTGCAGCAATTAATTGTTATGACAGCATGATAGCATAGGAATGGCAAGTTGATCAAATTTAATACTCAAAAATATCAGTAAAATAGAAATTATGCTACCCCCCGTCTTCTCCCTGGGTAAAACTACTGCGATGTAGCACAATGTGCTGAAAATACATTCAAACCCGATACAGCAAGCGGTTGCCCGGTTTTGTTCAGGAAAGATGGAATGGCCAGATTACAGGGATCAGCAGCATGCCGGCCAGCACCACAAATATGTTCAGCGGGATGCCCAGCTTGAGGTAGTCCTTGAACCTGTACCCGCCGGGACCGTAGACCATCAGGTTGGTCTGGTAGCCGACAGGGGTTGCGAAACAGGCGCTGGCACCTATGCAGATTCCGATGATAAAGGGCTTTGGGTCAACCCCGATTCCAAGTGCGGTAGAGATTGCAATGGGCAGCAGTAATACGGCGGTGGCGTTGTTGCTGAGTATCTGGGTTGAGATAGAGGTGAGCAGGATCATGCCCCCCAGGACGAGGGTGGGGGACATATCCGAAAAAAGGCTGAGAAAGGCTTCGGCGTAAAGCTGGCTGGTGCCGGTTTTGGCCATGGCTGCACCAAGGGCGATGGTGCCGGCAATAAGCATCAGCACATCCGCCTGCAGTGCGCGGTACGCGTCACGCATCTGCAGGCAGCCGGTGATGATCATCAGGAAGGCAGCGGTCAGGGCACAGGTCATTATGTCGGCAAAACCAAGCGTCGCGGTCACCACCATGCCTATGAAGTTCACTATCGACCAGATGGCTTTTCTCTTGTGAACAATCTCTTCGTAGACGTCTTCAATAACGATACATTCCTGATCGGAGCGAATAGTGTCGAGTTTACTTTCAGAACACCAGATTAAAATGATATCGCCGGTCTGCAGGCGAATATCATGGATTTGCCTCTCGGTAAGATGAAGGTTGCTCCGCTTAACGGCGATGATATGCACATCAGGGTCTTTGGCCAGGTCAGTGTTTGCCAGTCGCCTGCCGCGCAGGGGAGAATGCGCGGAAATTATCAGCTCCACCACTATAGGCGCATCCTTTTGTGCTCCCAGCAGCAGCCCGGTTTCAGAAGAGGGTAGCTCGACCTCCTCATTATGCAGGATAGCAACCAGGTCATTGAGTGAGCTCTTCACCAGCAGGATATCATCGCCTGTAATGGTTATGGTATCTCGTCCCGGATAATAAATGTGACTTTTATTAATAACCTCGAGTACCTCAAGGTTGGGGTGCTTGTCGCGAAACAGTGTGTTGGCGGGCTTGCCCACCAGCTTACTGTCCGGGCGGATCTTGAGTTCAGCAAGGTACTGGCGATGGGAGCCGTCTTCGATATTGCAGATCGGGTTTGCCAGTTCAGGCAATACGCGTGGCGCGGCAATAATCAAAAAGAGAATACCAATAATGGCTATGGGCGCGCCGATAATAGAGAGTTCAAACATGGTGAGCGCACCGTAGCCATATTCATTGCTGAGATCACTGATGATGATATTGGTGGAGGTACCGATAAGGGTACAGGTGCCGGCAAGAATAGAGGCGTAGGAAACCGGGATCAGGAACTTTGAAGGGCTCAGGCCAAATTCACAACACATTGCCATCACCACCGGGATGAAGAGGATAACCACCGGAGTATTATTGATAAAAGCAGAGGCGATGGCAACGGTTATCAGGATCAGGGTGAGGGCCAGCAGAGAACTCCCATTTGCGAAATGAATTACCTGTCTGCCAAGGAACTCAACGCCCCCCGTACGCATCATTCCCTTACTCACCACAAACATGGCACCAACGGTGATAACGGCGGGATTGGCGAAGCCGGCGACTGCCTCTCGAGGAGTGAGGATACCGCTGACCACCAGGGTCACCATGATACCGATAGCGGTCAGGTCCACCGAGATTTTCTCAGAGATAAGCAGGTAGAGCGTTACAATGAGTAGCGCGGTGATAATCCAGGTTTCCATACCAGGTCCTCTGAGGATGCAGGTGTACCTTTTAGCCGGCGATGTTGTCCGGTGATTTTTTTTGACAGGTTATGATGTTGGTGAATGAAATAATTATCATTATTTAAGTGATGTGAAGTACTCCTTTATGCGGCGCATCATTGGTGCGTGATCTTCCCTACTGAGAATTGCTTCTATGAGATAAGGACCATCTATCGTGCAGGCGTGGTGAAGAGCACGATTGAGTTGAGCCGCAGTCTGAACACGGACACCGGGACAACCCAGAGCTTCCGCATACGCGACATAATCCCAATGGGCCAGGTTGTAGTAGTCTCTGTGTTGATCGAGGGCGGCGAGCATCTTGTAATATCCATTGTTTAAAACAAGCACTATCGGTTTGTGGCCCTGGGCCACCAGGGTAGAGAGTTCACTGCCGGTCATCTGAAACGCTCCGTCGCCAACCAGCACCAGTGGCCGAAGATCAGGAGCTGCCATTGCTGCCCCCAGGGCGCCGGGAACAGCGAAACCCATTGAGGCGTAGTAGCCGGGTGCCATAAAAATATCCGCGTTGAGCTCAAGCCCTGCAAACCAGGCATCGCCGACATCAGCAAGATAGCTGAATTTCGATTGATCAATGGTTTTCAGACATTGAATCAGGGCCGCGGTATTGAGCGGTGCAGATTCATCTATATCTACTGTTACCAAAGTTTTATCTTTCACCAGATGGACTCCCGGTTTTCTGGCACTATCCGGTCTGGTGCTCGCCAGGAGTTGCATAAGCGGGGCTATGGGGAGCTGGGGATAGATGTGGTGTGATATCCGAACCTCTGAGTCGCGAATCTCGAGTATGTTCGAGGATTCGAGGTGAGCGGTCCAGAAGCCGGTATTAACGTCTGAGTAGATTACCCCTACAGAGAGAATAAGATCAGCACCTTCGAGAGTCTCACGGGCGAGTTTGCTCCCCATTTCTCCCATATAGATGCCGGCAAAATGGGGGTGGGATTCTGGGAATGCCCCTTTGCCCATTACAGAGGAGACCACAGGAAGCAGCCACGATTCGGAAATGGTGCGAACTGCATCCATCAAGGCGTGCCTGCGAATACCAACCCCGGCGTAGAGCACAGGACGCCGGGCCTTTTCAAGGGCGGCAGAAATTTCACCGGCTGCCTCAATGATCGCGGCGGTATTGACAGGTCTATCTTGATCCGGCGCGGATGGTTTAGGAGGAGTCGGTATTTCGACTGAAGTCATGTCGATGGGGATTTCAAGGTAACCGGGTCTCTTCTCAGCCAGGCAGGCGGTGAGTACGCGATCAATTTCGTCTGCTGCGGTTGCTGCTTCGTTAAGTGCTGCTGTGGCGCAGGTAACCTCTTTGAATATTCTATGCTGACTGCCATAATCTTTTACAAGGTGATGAAAAGAAGGCTCAGTTTTTCTCCCGCAGACATTAGGTGCGCCACTGATGACCACGACCGGTGAATTTTCGGCATAGGCCATGGCCATCGGGTTGATCATATTGAGGCCGCCGACGCTGTAGGTGGTAAGCACGGCACCAAAACCTTTGAGTCGGGAGTACGCATCTGCAGCAAAAACACAGCTGGGTTCATGAGTGCAGACAACTGTTTGCATGCCATAAGCAGCCTGTTCCGCGTAGAGAGGAAGGGCAAAATCACCAGGAATGCCAAAAGTACAACGAACGCCGTACTGTTCAAGGCGACTGAAAAGATAATGAGAAAGTTTCATTATTTCTCCCTGTAAGATGGAAAGGTAAAAGAGCACGTACCTTAACTATACTTCATTTTTGGCAGGCTCAAGAAATGACTTGGGGACGGTAGGAGGAGGGCAGAATAAAAAAAACGGGACATCAGGTAAAATCATGATGCCCCGTGGCGGGTGTTCAGGGTTGTCTGAGCTAGATATCCGGGTTCTTATCGTATCTCTATTCCTGCCTCGTTGGCGGCATCGGCGATATGGGAGACAAATATTTTGGCGAAGTCATCATTTGACCCGAGCCCCTGCAGTATCGGAGTTACTTCATAACCTGCCTGGACCAGGATAGATTTCCAGGAATCCTCCTCATCACCTGCCATATCGTTGACAGCATGGTCTCCGGCAACGATCATAAAGGGAACCAGGGTTACCTGTTTTTTATCTGATTCTTTCATCTGGGCGAGCACGTCTTCAACGGACGGAGATCCTTCAACAACCCCAATATACGTTTCGATGTCAGGATAGAGTTCGCGCATTTTCTTCTGAGTTTCGGCATAGATGCCAGTCGACCAGTATTTATTGCCATGGCCCATATATACCAGCATGGAGTTATTTTTCCGGGCCTGTTCAACGTTGCCGGCCAGGGTCTGAATAACCTTGTCCACATCCTCATGGTATGGGTAGATGTCGCCGGGCTTACCGAGTGCCGGACGGCCCATAACAATAGAATTAATAGGCTTCCAGCGTTCTTTCATGGTGTTGATGGAGCCCAGCGCATTGACGTATTGCTGCAGGTCGTATGACTGCTCCATATAGAAAATGTGGGTGGGTTGGACGATGATGTTGGTGTAGCCATCTTCTAACAGATCTCCAACGGTGGCGATAAAGTTCTTTACATACAGCACTTCTTCGGGGATCCCTTTGTCGAGCCACTGCTGAGGCTCTGCCTGTCGTTGTTTCCAGACCCGGCGAATAATGTTTGAGGTGAAGGTGATGCGGACCTCGGTTTCCGGATAGGCACCCCGCACTGCATCGGTGATATTGGTGATCGATTGTAAAGCGGCGGGTACGGTGCTACCGAAATGGGCAACGACTATGGCCGTCTTGGGGTTGGCATGGTTGCCGGTTTTGCCTGAAGAAAAAGCACTGGTGGAGCTGAAGAGAAGCAGCATGAGGGTAACTGCAAGATACAATGAGCGGCTGAATTTCATAAAATTCTCCTGGATTGTGGCCGGGTGTTCCGAACCTTTACGTTGATCAGAATGATCAAATGATCCGGGGATGCCCTGTATCACCACGTATCTAGGTCAATTCTCCTTGTCCACGGAAGAATCGTCTCTGTTTTCCAGGCAGGTCTTCTGACTTCCGGATCAATCGTTTACTGCGTCTTCCCAACCAGGAGTGATGAAATATTACAAACTCCATAAACGGCCAGTGACATAATTGCAGTAATTGTCCCCGGTTACAGCGGCGGGCCCGTCCCTGATTTACACAGGGTTCCCTCTTCGGCACAAAGGCACCTGAAAACAGCAACATTTTGAATGGAGAAAGCTCAAAAGTCAATATTTATTTGACAATGATTAGGAGCATTTGTGGTATGCAGACGGTGAGATGGGTGGCAGGAAATGGGGCTGCCGGATGGGAAGTAAACTCCGGCAGCCTGTAATGTGTGAGGCGGGGGTACGGGAAGATACCTGTACCTTTACTCCTCAGTCAAGGCTTTGGCTGTCTGCAGGTAGTTGTACTCTGAAATGTTGATCCAGGCTCTTGCCTTGGCCATATATGCACGCTGGGACTCAAGTACTTCTTTAAAATCCGGATTTTCAGCTGCATATGAATCATACAACTCATCTGCAGCCTGTTTCATGGCCTTGAGAACAGGTGTTGGAAAGGTCTTCACTTCGATATTCGGGTATTCCGTTTTCATCTGGGCCCAGGCGTCTACGCTGCCTGCAAAATTATCGGTATACATATCGGCGGTGACCGCTTTCATGGCGGCTATCAACATGGTCTGATATGATTTGGGCAGTTTTTCAAAGGCGTCCTTGTTGATCAGAAATTGCAGCTCTGTGGCAGGTTCATGCCAGCCGGTATAGTAATATGGGGCGATCTTGTGAAAGCCCATTTTGATATCCATGGCGGGGCCGACCCACTCAAGGGCATCGATTGTGCCGCGATCAAGAGAAGTATACAGTTCACCCGGGGGGATATTGGTTACATTGACACCAAGCTTGGCAAAGACTTCACCGGCCAGCCCTGGAATACGCATTTTGAGGCCATTCAGGTCTTCAAGGGAGTTAATTTCTTTCTGAAACCAGCCACCCATCTGGACACCGGTATTGCCACCGGGAAAGCTTAGAACACCAAACTTGTCATAAGTCTTTTTCATTAATTCCATACCACCGCCGTGGTAAAACCAGGCATTCTGCTCATTGACGTTCATGCCAAAAGGTACGGTGCAGAAGAAGACAGTGGTGATATCCTTACCTTTCCAATAATAGGAGGCAGTGTGTCCCATTTCATACTGGCCGCCTTTGGTCATATCGAGGATACCCAGAGCCGCTTTATGCTTTTCGGCCCCTTCAACACGAATGACAAAATTGCCGTCACTCATTTCTTCCACCATCTTGGCGAGATTTAATGGCGCTGTGGCAAATGGGGTGAGGGTTGAGGACCAGGTCATTGCAAGTTTCCAGCGGATTTTCTTTTCTGCCAGTGCAGATGTGGCAGGGAGGGTGCAGATTGTCAGGGCAAGGCAGAAACTAAACAGACGCAGAAACACTTTCATGAGTTCTCCTCCTTTGGATGAAAGGCTTAACTTCAGTTGAAGAAGTAGCTGCTAACATACCTGAAATGAAAATGACAACGATACTGCTGTAGTTACCTGGCAGAACCCCCAAGCCGATTGGTTCCGGCAATCGGTCGATAACTGAATATAGGTATATACCCTTTATTGGTCAGGTAAAAAAGAAAAAAAGAGGTCGTTGTATGTCAGGGAAGAGGCTTGAAGCGAGGTGGAACGGTTGAATCGAAAATGCAGAACAAAAAAGGTCAGACCATTGCGAAAATAAAGGTCGTACCAATGCGTGCAATGTGATCGGAACTCAATATCAAGGGGTTGGCCGTGGACTGTGATCTGCTGATCTTCAAATGATTAGAGGCGAAATGGTAAAACAGTAGAATATCTAGACGAAAGGCAATGCACTGGGCGAGATGTGGTAACTTGGTATTATGGAAAACCTGGTTTCTATCTGAAATGGCGTGAAAAGTATTGTTTCTCCCATGCTTCTCGGATAATATGTCAGCCGATTTCAGATGATATATTGTGAGTGTGTTTGCGTTGTCATATGCTCTTCTTCCTGTTCTGGTGGTGCAGCAGGTTTTGGTGATTATACTTCCAGTAATTCAACGTCGTTTTGCATGCTGCCGCCATCCATATCATCTGTTGTCAACATACGACGGTAAACGAGATCATGCTTTCAGGTTGTTTTTGCTTAGAATAAAACGGAGAGACTATGTCGACCAATTTGTATATCACGGCCACAGAAGAGCGGAGTGGGAAGTCGGCTGTTCTGCTTGGAGTGATGCAGATGTTGCTGAAATCAATTGATCGGGTTGCTTTCTTCCGTCCGGTGATTCAGGAACCAGAGCCGGGTTGGGAAGATCCGGTAATCAATCTGGTCATTGAGCACTTTGATCTGGATATCAATTACGACGATGCCTACGGCCTCACTCTTCAGGAAGCGCAGGAGTTGAGCAACTCCGGCCAGGAGGCATTGCTTCACGACATCATCTTAAACAAATACAACGCACTCAAGGCAGAGTTTGATTTTGTTCTCTGTGACGGCACCGATTTCCGTGGCAAGGATATCGCCTTTGAATCAGCACTGAACACAAGTATTGCGGCTAACCTCGGTGCTCCGGTTTTACTCATCTGTTCAGGCAGAAAGAAAGAGACTGAAGAACTGGTACGCCTCACTCAATTGAGCCTGGATACTCTGGCCGATGAGGGTGTCGATGTGATGGCCTGCATCGTCAACAGGGCAGCGGAAGATGTGCGGGCTGAAAATTTCAGCAGAGTGAAGGCAAGAAAAGGACAAGCGAGTCTGCCGCTCTATGTCATTCCAGAGCATCATGAGCTGAGCAATCCAACTGTCGGAGACGTTAAGCGTTGGCTCGGTGCCCGTACCATGTACGGTGAAGAGGGGATGACCACCCTGGTGGAAAACTATGTGGTAGCTGCCATGCAGATCGGCAATTATCTCCAGTATATCAAGCCGGGTTCAATGATCATCACCCCGGGTGATCGAAGTGATATCATTCTCTCCACCATCGCATCCCGGCTTTCAACCACGTATCCGGACATTTCGGGAATCATACTGACAGGTGACCTGTTGCCGTCGGAGAATGTCCTGCGGCTCCTGCAGGGGCTAAGCTCAACGGTACCGGTGCCGATTCTTTCCGTTGCCGGGCATACCTACCAGACCATAGAGCGTGTGGGGGAACTGTATGGTTATATCGAGCCCCACGACACCCGCAGGATAGCCACTGCCATGGGTGAGTTTACCAAACATGTTGACACCAAAGAGCTTGGCAGGAGCATCGTCACCACCAGACCGAGCCGGGTAACACCAAAAATGTTTGAGTTTGCGCTGCTCGAGAAGGCGAGCCGGAATCTGCAGCGTATAGTTTTACCGGAAGGCACCTGTGACCGAATCCTGCAGGCGGCGGATATCCTCCAGCGTCGCGGAGTCGCCAACCTGGTGCTTCTGGGCAGCGAGGAAGAGGTTCGTATGCGGGCCACGGGCTGTGGGCTGGATCTCAAATGGGTTGAAATTATAGATCCGGCGCGCTCAAGCCTGCTTGACTCATTTGTCACGGAGTACGTTGAACTTCGTAAGCATAAAGGTGTGATAGAAGAAGTGGCCCGTGACAGAATGTCTGACCCTACCTACTTTGGTACCATGATGGTGCATAAGGGGCTGGCTGATGGCATGGTATCCGGTGCCGAAAACACCACGGCACACACCATTCGGCCAGCTTTTGAATTTATCAGGACCAAGCCGGGATTTACAGTTGTTTCATCGGTCTTCATCATGTGCTTGCGCGATCGTGTTCTGGTCTATGGCGATTGTGCCGTAAATCCGAACCCGACTTCGAGGCAGCTCGCCGAAATAGCTATCAGCTCAGCGGAGACCGCCCGAATTTTCGGGGTTGAGCCACGGGTTGCCATGCTCAGTTATTCCACCGGCAGCTCAGGCAAGGGTGAAGATGTTGAGCGCATCATTGAAGCTACGGCCATTGCACGCGAGCTGATCGCTGAGCGGGGGCTGGATCTGCCTCTTG
Source organism: Desulfosediminicola ganghwensis (assembly GCF_005116675.2). Taxonomy (NCBI): domain Bacteria; kingdom Pseudomonadati; phylum Thermodesulfobacteriota; class Desulfobulbia; order Desulfobulbales; family Desulfocapsaceae; genus Desulfosediminicola; species Desulfosediminicola ganghwensis. The sequence goes on along the minus strand of NZ_CP050699.1, from coordinate 527,599 downwards.
AAGGGCCGATTCAATATGACGCGGCAATAGACCCGGATGTGGCAGCCACCAAACTCCCCGGCTCTCTGGTTGCAGGCCGGGCGACAGTTTTTACCTTTCCGGATCTCAACACCGGCAACAATACATACAAAGCGGTTCAGCGCTCGGCAAACGCCGTGGCCATCGGGCCGATACTGCAGGGATTGAATAAGCCTGTTAACGATCTGTCCAGAGGATGCACCGTGGAGGATATTGTTAACACAGTAGCTATAACCGCCATTCAGGCACAAGCAGAAAAAGAGGGTTTAAAGTGAAAGTATTAGTTATCAACTCAGGGAGCTCAACTATTAAATTTCAGCTGCTGGATATGCAGGATGAGTCTGTACTGGCTGCAGGAATAGTCGAGCGAATCGGTCAGCCGATGGGACTCGTTAAGTGTGAACTCAGGCCTGACACAGATGCTGAGGAAGTCATCAAAATAGAAGCAGAAGTCGTGAACCATGAGCAGGGCATGCGTAAAGCTGTTGAACTGCTCGCCGATGCGGATAAAGGTGTTATTGCCGATTCAAGCGACATTGATGCTGTTGGGCACAGGGTTGTTCACGGTGGTGAGGAGTTCCATCAGCCGACCCTGGTAACCGATGAAGTTCTTGCTGCTATTGAAAAGTGTGTGCCCCTGGCTCCCCTGCATAACCCCGCAAACCTCGATGGTATCATGGTTGCTCGCGAACTGTTCCCCGATGCTGCCCAGGTCGCAGTTTTTGATACCGCTTTTCATCAGACCATTCCGGCGCATGCTTTCCATTATGCCCTGCCGTACGAAATGTACGAGAAGCATCGCGTACGTCGTTACGGTTTTCACGGTACCTCCCATGCCTTCGTGGCAGGAGAATGCGCCCGGTTGATGGGTAAGAAGCCGGAAGAGTTGAACATCATCACTATCCACCTCGGTAATGGCAGTTCCATGACCGCAGTTGAGAAGGGCAAGTCCATCGACACCACCCTTGGTCTGACTCCGCTTGAAGGTTTGGTAATGGGTACCCGCAGTGGTGATATCGATCCTGCGATCTTCCCTTTTCTTGCCAGGAATTGTGGTATGAATATCGATCAGATCGATGACATGCTGAACAAGGAGTCTGGCCTGATGGGGCTTTGCGGAATGAGCGATATGCGTGATATCCACGATGCCATCGATAAAGGTGACGAAAAAGCGAAGCTGGCTTTTGAGGTGCAGACCTACAGAAACCGTAAATATATCGGAGCCTACATGGCAGCGCTCGGCAAGGTTGACGCCATTGTCTTTACTGCCGGTATCGGCGAGAACGATGATTTAGTTCGGGCCAAGTCCGTGGAAGGACTTGAGCCGTTCGGTATCATTCTTGATCAGAAGCAAAACGCCCAGCGCGTGAAGAAGCCGACCCTGCTCAGCACCCCCGAGAGCAAGGTGCAGATCTGGGGTATCCCTACCAATGAAGAGCTGGCAATCGCACGCCAGGCAGTCGGCATTGTCGGTAAGTAAACCTGTCGCTTGCAAAGTGATTACTAGCCCGTACCTCCTTCCGGGGTGCGGGCTTTTTTGTTAGAGGGACAGGCATGGGTTGTTCGTTAATGTTTGTGCTTCCAGCCACCCTCTTGCTTGCTTTGACATGGCAATAATGATAATAGTGTTTCTGTTTCCAGGCGGCTATCAACCTGGGCAAAAAGAATGATCGGTTTTACAGCCTCAAGTTTTCAGGCTGCCCTGATGTACTCTTTGCACATTCCCGAGGTATCATCTTTCCAGCTATCCGATATCCGGCGAAAGCTCATAGCTTGCACTTCAGACTTCAAATAACGGAAACAATCGACAAACACGTCTAGACATCATAACGAACTCATTGCATAGTCAAGGATCGACCCATGGATAATTCTCCGATGAACCCGACTTTACAGACAATTTACTCCCGCCATTCGGTGCGCCAGTTTGAGGACACGCCGGTTGATGAGGAGACGATCAAAACCATACTCGATGCAGCCAACCAGGCTCCGTCAGCACATAATCAACAGTCCTGGCAATTTATTGTGCTACAGGGGGAAAAGAAGCAGGAACTTTCCCAGTTGGTAAGTAGAAGTGGTGCGAATTTCCCCAAACCTTCGGCTGCGATACTCCGCATGGCCGCACGCAGTCTTGCCAATGCTCCGGTGGTAATCGCCGTAAAAAATACCGGCAGTCTCATCAGCCACGGTAGTGATCTATTCCAGATTGAAAAAGAACGTTCCTGGGACTTCTTTCGTACCATGGAAATCCAGAGCTCTGCCGCTGCGGTGGAAAACCTGATGCTGGCGGCCACTTCTCTGGGCCTTGGCAGTGTCTGGCTGGGAATACTGTATCTGATCAAAGCCGAAGTCCTGGACTTCCTCGGTGAAGAGCAAGGTGAATTCATGGCGGTGATACCGGTTGGTTACCCGAAGAAGGAAGTTGGGGGGCCGAAGAAGAAATCGCTGGAGTATGTTCTCAAAGAGTTGAAGTAGCCTGTATTCCACGCCTTGGCCGGCACACCAGGTGATTGGCTTTGGAGGTAAACCCCGATGTCAGAGATACGGAGTTGCCGAGTGAAGCCGGGATTATTTATAATTGCCGGTGACAACTGCAGGGTAGTCTCGCTTGAAAAAGAGCGTTTACCTTCGATAATACGATATCATTTTTTTAAACAATCTGATATTGTGTGATAATCTAATGCGGCTATGTAGCTGTATTCCTCGCCAGTTTTCCTGAATTCCCTGTTCCGGGGCACATGAATTTCCAATGCGTATATTGCACCAATCATGTCGATGTGTTCGGTAAAGGGCGGGGAACAGACTCTTTTATATAAAAGAACATTTTTATCAGATGCGGAGGCACAAATGTGGAAGAATATTGAGGCCGCACCGGCGGACTCCATTCTTGGCCTGACAGAGGCGTTCAAGAACGACTCCAATCCGGCTAAGGTAAATCTTGGGGTTGGTGTGTATAAGGATGACGCAGGAAACACCCCGATATTGGGCAGTGTTAAGGCTGCTGAGAGAATTCTGGTGGAGAAAGAGACCACCAAGAGTTATCTGCCGATCTCCGGCGATCCGGGGTATGGTGCCGCTGTGCAGAAATTGCTTTTCGGCGAAAACAGCGAAGTTATAACCTCCGGCCGGGCAGCGACGGTCCATGCACCTGGTGGTACCGGTGCACTTCGGGTCGGAGCTGAGTTGCTGAAGAAGTTCAAAAAACAGGCCAAAGTCTGGATCAGCAAACCGACCTGGGCAAATCACAAGGGTATCTTCAGTGCGGCAGGTTTTGAGCTCGCTGAATACGCCTATTATGATGCGGCCACTATGAGCCTCGATTTTGATGCCATGCTGGCAAGTCTTGAAACCGTTCCAGCGGGAGATGTGGTGTTGCTGCACGCCTGCTGCCATAACCCGAGCGGTGTGGATCTGAATGAGGAGCAGTGGAGCAAGGTTGTCGCTCTGGGCAAGGAGAAGGGCTGGGTTCCTTTTCTGGACTTCGCATACCAGGGTTTCGGCGCGGGCGTTGAGGCTGACCGCTATGCAGTGGAGCAGTTTGCAGCGGCTGGCGTAGACTTTTTCGTGGCAAGTTCCTTTTCCAAGAATTTTGGCTTGTACAACGAGCGTACTGGTGCCTTGACCCTGATCAGCCCGACCAAGGAAGAGTCTCAGGTTGCCATGAGCCATCTGAAGAGCACTGTTCGGGTCATCTACTCCAACCCGCCTGCCCACGGTGGTCTGGTTGCGGCAACTATCCTTGCTGATGCAGCTCTTTATGACCAGTGGATTGGTGAACTCGATGAGATGCGTGACCGCATCGTTGCCATGCGCAGCGCATTGGTGGAAGGTCTTGCCGCCCGTGGAGTTGAGCGTGATTTTTCCTTTATCAAGGAGCAACGCGGTATGTTCTCCTTCAGTGGCCTGAGTGACGATATCGTCAGCTGGCTTCGCGATAATAAAGCGATTTACGTAGTGGGCGGCGGCAGAATCAACCTTGCCGGTCTCACCACTGGCAACATCGATTACGTCTGTGATTCCATTGCAGAAGCATTGAAGAAGTAATATTTCTCCAGTCCTTCGTAGAGCCATTTTACAAAGGGCTGTGCTTGGAAATGCAAAAGGCCGGTTGGAGTTGACTCCAACCGGCCTTTTGGTGTTTTAAGACATCACAAGCCGTTTGAGTGATATTGGCCAGAAGCCTGTCGGACTCAGCCCGGCAGATTCCTAGGCGAGTTCCTGCTCGGTCCGGGAAATAATCTCTGCCTGGTGCTCGCTATCGAGGTCGGTAAAGTAATCGCTGTAACCGGCGACGCGCACCAGCAGGTTGCGGTACTCGTCAGGATGCTGCTGGGCTTTTTTCAGGGTAGCGGTGTCGACCACGTTGAACTGGATGTGATGACCACCCAGGGCAAAGTAGGTACGCACCAGCCCACAGAGCTGTTTGAGATCCTGTTCGGTCTTCAGCACCGAGGGCAGGAAGCGCTGGTTCAGCAGGGTTCCACCTGATTTCACCTGGTCCATCTTGCTGAGCGATTTGATAACTGCCGTAGGGCCGTTTCTGTCGGCTCCCTGGGAAGGGGATGTTCCATCAGAGAGCGGTAGCTGGGCGAGGCGACCATTGGCGCTGGCGCCGAGCATCTTGCCGAAATAGACATGGCAGGTGGTGGACAGCATGTTCAGGTGGTAGACGGTTCCCTTGGTGTTTGGTTTGCCATCAATTGCCTCAAAGAGGCTGTCATAAACGCGCTGCATGATGCTGTCAGCCCGTTCATCATCATTGCCGAAGAACGGGGTTTTATTCCAGAGTTTAAGGCGCAGTGGCTCACTGCCTGCAAAATTGTTTTCCAGTGCGGTCTGTAATTCAGCCATTCCGATCACCTTGGACTCAAAGACGTGGGTTTTGATGGCTGACAAGCTGTCGGTGACGGTGCCTATTCCGCAGCACTGGATGTAGTTGGTGTTATAGCGGGGCCCACCGTTGTAGTAATCCCTGCCCTTTTCAATGCAGTCCCGGATAACCACAGATAGAAACGGCGCCGGAGAGTAGCGGGCATACATGCGTTCGATGTAATTGTTGACCTTGATTTTCAGGTTGACCACATGCTCGAGCTGTTTGCTGAACGCCTCGTACAATTCGTCAAATGAGGTAAAGCCAGAGGCTCCTCCGGTTTCCAGGCCGACTTTCTTGCCGGTCAGTGGGTCGACACCGTTGTTCAGGGTGATTTCAAGAATCTTGGGCACGTTGAGGTAGCCGGTGAGAATATAGGCTTCTTTACCGAAGGCGCCGGTTTCAACGCAGCCGCTGGTCCCGCCTTCCCGGGCATCTTCAAAAGTTTTTCCCACCCGCACCTGCTCCATGACCACCATGTCAGTGTTGAATACCGAAGGGTAGCCGTAACCTTTTCTGATGACCCCGGCTGCCGCCTGCAGAAACCGCTCGGGGGTTTTGACGCTCACATGCACGCTTGGCTGAGGCTGGAGCAGATGCAGTTCGTCTGCGACCTCAAGAGCAATGAAAGACACCTCCGAGCTGCCGTCGGTACCGTCTTTTTTCAGACCGCCAAGATTAACCTGGGTAAAGTCGTTGTACGTTCCACTCTCTTTAGCGGTTACACCTACTTTAGGTGGCGCGGTGTGGTTGTTGACTTTGATCCAGAGACAGCTGATGAGCTCTTTGGCCCTCTCGCGGTCGATGGTGCCCGCCTGAATTTCACGCTGGTAATAGGGCTGAAGATGCTGGTCGATGTGGCCGGGGCTCATGGCATCCCAGCCATTGAGTTCGGTGATTGTGCCTAAATGGACGAACCAGTACATCTGCAGGGCTTCGTGAAAGGTATCCGGTTTGTTGGCAGGAACTTTGCGGCAGATCCTGGCAATTTCCAGGAGTTCTTCCTGGCGGGCGGTAACTGTTGTCTCCGCTGCGAGTTGCTCGGCATAGGCAGCGTGGCGTTCGGCAAAGATGATTGCGGCATCACAACTGATGGCCATGGCCTGGAGTTGTTCCCGTTTATCTGCGGCTTCCGGGTCGTTTTCGAAATCAAGTCTGTCGATCCGATCCTGAATGCGTGTCTTGAAATCGTTCAGGCCGTTTTCATAGATTATTCCGTCGAGAACGGTGTGGCCCGGTGCGCGTTGCTCCATGAATTCTGTAAAGAGACCGGCCTCATAGGCATTTCGCCATTCTTCGGGGATTTCACTGAAAATCCGGTCACGCATGGATCTGCCCTGCCAGTAGGGGATGACTTTTTCCTCGTAAAGCGCAATATCAGCAGCATCAACCCGGTAGTTGGTCATGGTGCGGTCGTTCAGGGTGCGCAGGTCTTCCGCCGTGTGGCAGGTCAGTTCGGGGAAGGTGGGAACAGCCTTGGGTTCGGGGCCGCGCTCGCCGACCAGTAATTCATCGTCTCCGATGAAAATAGTTTTGTTCTCACAGAGATATTTGAAGTTGAGGGCGCGAAGTACAGGTAACGAATATTTACCACTGTTTTCCTGGTAGAATTCTGTTTCGAGCAGGGCGCGCTCAATGGAAATTGACGGTTTGGTTTCAAAGCTTAACTTGCGCAGGCGGGTAATTCTTTCATTCATCTTTCTATCCTCCTAAATGGACATCAAGTCCATAATTCTGCAGGGTGTTTTTTACTCGGGCGAGGGTGAGCGTGTCGGGGACGTTACTTTCTGCGGCGTGATAGCTGTTGCCGAGTTTTAGATATTTGCTGCTGGCGAAATGGTGATAGGCAAGCAGGTCAACCCGACGAATGCGACCAAGGCTTGCAATAAATTCTGCGGTGGCTCGTATGTTTTCGTCACTGTCGTTAATTCCCTTCAGCAAAGGGATCCTGATACGGATATCCACCGGCAGCCTGGAAATCCGCTCAAGGTTGGAGAGAATCAGTTCATTGGGCACACCGGTGAATTCCCGGTGCAGGTAGGGGTCCATATGCTTCAGGTCAAAAAGGAACATCTCGGTGTGTTCGGCAACATCGAGCAGGTGTGGGGTAGGGGCAAAGCCGGTGGTATCAATTGCCCTGTGAATCCCTTTTTCACCGCACCGCTCCAGGAGTGTCATCAGAGCGTCTTTTTGCATCAGCGGTTCGCCACCGGAAAAGGTGACACCGCCACCAGACTGGTCGAAGAAAGGCAGATCTTTTTCGATTTCGGCCATTATCTGCTGAACCGAACTGGTGTAGCCAACGGCTTCCTGGGCGAGGGAGGGACAGATTTCCACACATTCAAAACAGTTGCTGCACAGTTTCTGATCCCGCACGAGTCCGGATTGGGTAACAGAGAGTGCGTTTTGCGGGCAAGCTGCAATACACTCCCGGCAACCGATACACTTGTCTGGGATAAAGACAACTTCGCTCCGGGCAGAGATTCCTTCAGGATTATGGCACCAGAAACAGCTGAGTGGACAACCCTTGAAAAAGACTGTGGTCCTGATATTCGGTCCGTCGTGGAGCGCGTAACGTTTTATAGAAAATATAAGTGGTTTAAGCGAGTTCATACCGCTACATAACAGCAAATGGTCAAAGTGGGCAAATGTTTTGTATGCATCCGCTATTCGTTGGTAATAAATATCATTGACAACTTGACATTATCACACAGATACATAGCTTTGGACTAGTAAAAGTCCTTTTATCACAGGACGTTTCAGGGAAGTACACTGCAGTACTCATACGCTCAAATATAATACATTTGTAGAGGTGGATTATTATGGCAAGAATTTCATCCATTGAGGGTATTGGCGAAAAATATAGTGATAAACTGGAGAAAGCCGGTGTGAAAACAGTTGAGGCTCTCCTTGAAGTCGGCGCGACCAGGAAGGGAAGAAAGGAAATTGCGGCAAGAGCAAAGGTCAGTGAAAAGATGATTCTCGACTGGGTCAATCGTGCCGATCTGTTTCGTGTAAAAGGTGTAGGTTCCCAATATGCCGATCTTCTGGAGAATGCCGGGATAGACAGCGTACCGGAACTCGCCCAGCGTAACCCTGAGCATCTGTTTTTAAAACTGCAGGAAATTAACGATGCCAAGCATCTGGTTCGTTCGATGCCATACTTGAAGCAGGTGCGCAAGTGGGTTGGCAGGGCTCAGGACCTGCCCAAAGTGGTGTCACACTGACTTTATCCGTTATAAAGGGGGCAAATTCTGTCCCCTTTCTCTTTAGGTCGTTAGCGGAAGAATAAGCCAGGCAAAGTCACAGAAATAAAATCCGGAGGGTTGTGATGCGTCTCATTCAGGCCAAGGCTCGGTGTGTTGAAGGAGTGCATGACAGTGGCTGGTTTGTACCGGGAAGAGAAACCACCGTCATTTATGATCCTGAAGGAAAGAGCATCTCCCCGCTTTTTTCAGCGCTTCAGGCCCTGAACCCACCTTACGATATAAGAGAGAAAAAGCCGTTTCTCTCCCATCCGAAAGTCTGGCAGCAGGGCTCATATGGAAGAAAAGTGATCCCTGAGAAGAAAACAGCTGTAATGATGGTATATTCAGCTGTTCCCGATTTGGTGCGTGAACTCGCGGAGCTTGATGAATCGCTTTTCGAGACAGACAGGATCGAGGTGGGCCGAAGACTTGATTATAGTCGGTGGATTACATTTGTAGAGATTTCGGCTTCCGGTCGCTGGAGTGATGTCAAGGAAGGCTTTCAACAATTGAGAACGCTGGTGAAATCCCGTGAGGACCAGGAGAGATGTTCGTTCATGGACGACCTGCAGGGCACTGACAGGTTGAAGGGTGACTTGGCCGCTAATTGCCGCAATTGGCTCAACTGGCTTAATAATACGATCTCTGATTTGAGTGATGAAGAAAGCAGTGTCTATGAGAACTGTCTTCAAAGGGTCAATCTCGCCGGACGGTTTGATAGGGCGCGGCAGCATGTTGAAAAATGGCTTCCCCCGACCCTGGCGATCGGCTGCAACCATTTTGAGGGTAAATCATGGTCGTTGCAATCAGAAGAGCAGATTGGCGCGGCAGCATGTTTACTGAAAAGAGCTAATATTGATCTCCAGCAGGGAGGAGCAGGGCTGCTTTTTGAGGCGAGAGAATCCCTGGCGGGAACTACGGCGTTGCTGGAATCTGAGGAACAGTTTCGCGAGCTAACGGCGAGACCGCAACTCGTCCTGGAGCGGGACCGGTTTGAGGTGTACTGGGGTGAGAGTGATTCTACGCTACGTTCTTTGCAGAAGTATCTCTATATTTCCTGTCTGTTATCACTGGTCACGCACGGGCGAAAACCACTGCTGCTGCTCGATTTGACTAAATGGCGGGGGGAGCGCTATGAAACCGGCAATCTGACCAAATGGTTACAGACGCTTGGGAAAAGCTGCCAGGTGATTGTTGGTACTGACAGTGAAGCAATCGCCAAGGAGAATGGGTGGCAGGCGGTTTTACGGGTGGGTGCAGGTGGCCTGGAAAAAGGCATGCTGCTCAAGGATTAAGGTTCCTCATAATGTGCTTCGCTTAGGCTTTCTATCATATTGCGATATTCACCATAAATCTTGTATTGGCCTGGTGCCTCATGTACAGTTTTCGGGAAAAACATCCTGAAAAATAACTTCTATTGTGGGACTATGGAAAAATATACGAGATTACTGACGATTGCCGGTTCAGACAGTGGTGGTGGCGCTGGAATTCAGGCGGACCTGAAAACTTTCTCTGCCTGTGGTTGCTATGGTATGAGCGCAATCACTGCCCTGACCGCACAAAATACACTGGGCGTGACTGATATATATCCGGTCGCCACACCGTTTCTGGAGGCGCAATTGCGGGCGGTGCTGGATGATATAGGCGTTGACGCCATAAAAATAGGCATGCTCCATTCTACGGAGGTTATCGAGTGCGTGGCAGCCATTCTCAAAGAATATAAGTGTATGAAAGTGGTGCTGGACCCGGTCATGGTGGCCACCAGCGGCCATAAACTCATAGAGGATGATGCAATTGCCGCTCTCAAGGAAGTACTCTTTCCTGCAGTACAGTTGATTACCCCGAACATACCTGAAGCCCAGCTTATCTCCGGCAAGAGTATCAATGGTGCTGAATCTCTGGAAAGTGTCGCCCGTGAACTCGCTGAAAGGCACGACCTTGCTGTCCTGCTTAAAGCCGGTCATCTGACTGACGAGTATCTGGAAGATGTGCTGGTGGACGGTGACGTGGAAAGCAGGTATCGGCAGAAGAGGCTTGAAACCAAAAACACCCATGGCACCGGTTGTACTCTCTCATCTGCCATTGCCTCTTTCTGGGGCAGGGGCTTTGAGCTTGCCGAAGCGGTCAACAGGGCGGAGGGCTATTTGCACGGTGCAATAACCAAAGGCGCAGAGTACTCTCTAGGGCAAGGTCATGGTCCTGTCCACCATTTCCACCAGGTTTGGAAGTAACCGGAAGAGCAGTTTGAGAGTAATGTCCAGTGGAACTCAACCTAAGAATCTTCTTGAAGATAACGTGAGGTGTCTATGCATATGGTCATAGTATTAGGGAGCCCCCGAAGAAATGGAAACAGTGAGATTCTGGCCAAGGCTGTGGCAGAAGGGTTTGAGAGTACTGGAGGCTCGGTGGAGTATATTCGCTTGAATGATCTGGCCATTCGTCCCTGCCAGGGATGCGGGGGGTGCGACAAGACCGGTGTCTGCGTGATCAAGGATGAAATGGTGGATGTCTATGAACAGGTGGATCGGGCTGACAGGCTGTTGATCGTAAGTCCGATTTATTTCTATTCGCTCTCTGCCCAGACCAAAATATTTATCGATCGTATGCAGGCGCGCTGGTCACGCCGCTACAACCTCAAGCAGCGGTTCAGGGAGAATGAAGGGCGACGCGGATATTTGCTGGCTACGGCTGCGACCAGGGGCCAGAAGCTTTTTGAAAGCAGCGAACTGATGGTACGGTATTCGCTCGACGCCATGGACATGGAGTGCGGTGAATCCCTGCTGGTTCGCGGTGTAGACGACCGCGGCGCGGTCAAAGGTGAGGAGGACGAACTTACCCGTGCCAGAAATTTTGGTGAAAATATCTGCTCCGGCACTATCTGATAGTTGTCCGATTTCGAAGAGGCTTATCAGCGGAACCTTCTCAGGAAGGCTACTGACTGCTGTGAGCCTCGCACAGCACCTTTTGCAGGGTTTGGCTCAAGGCTTTAGTATCAACCGGCTTGGTGAGATATTCGTCCATCCCGGCCTCTAAAAATTTTTCTCGATCCCCCTTCATTGCATGGGCAGTTACCGCAATGATTGGTATGACTTCAGCGTTTTCAGTTTTCAGGCCCCGAATCTTGGCGGCGGTTTCCACACCATCCATCTCCGGCATTTGAATATCCATCAGGATACAGTCGAAAGACTCGTGTTCAAGCAGTCGTATCGCTTCACAACCATTTTGGGCCAGGCTGACTGAGCAACCGAGGTTACGTAACATGCCGGTTATGACCATGGCGTTTATCCGCTCGTCTTCCACCACCATTATACTGGTGTTGCTAAAGCACTCTTCAAGGGATTGATGTTGGGGGGGAGAGGGGCTTCGATCAGTAATTGACCGTTGAGCAATAATTGAAAAAACTATTGTTGTACCGGATTTTTCTTTTGATCTGAGTTCAACTGTACCACCCATCAATTCTACCAGTCTCTTGACGATACTCAAGCCCAACCCGGTACCGCTGTATTTGCGGCGAAACGAACCATCGGCTTGAACAAAAGGTTCAAAAAGCTGGTCTTGCAGATGGAACGGAATGCCAATACCGCTATCTTCGATGACAAAGGTAACTTCAGTGAGATTCTCATCATCTTTTTGAGGAGCCGGACTTGCGCTTACGTGCAGGTGGATTTTTCCATTATGGGTAAACTTGACCGAGTTGCCAATCAGGTTGAAGAGAATCTGCTGCAGCCTTGATTTGTCGGCAATTATGAAATCGGGTACATCCGGTGAGAGGAGAAGGCGAAGATCGACGTTTGTGTGGTCAATCTGGTTTTCAAATGAGTAGGTAATAGATTGCAACAGGTCCTTGATGTTGAAACAGCCCGGCGCCAGTTCAACTTTCCCAGCTTCGATTTTCGAAAAATCCAATATGTCAGTGATCAGCTGCAAAAGGTTGGACCCGGAATGGCTGGCGGTGGTGACGTAGTCTACCTGGGCCTGATCGAGATTAGTATTGCTCAGTAGCTGCAACATGCCGAGAATACCATTCATCGGTGTGCGAATTTCGTGGCTCATGTTAGCAAGAAATTCAGATTTTGCCGTGCTTGCTGCAAGTGCCTGCTCCTTGGCTCGTTCAAGCTCTTTTTGAGTTTCAACCCTGGAGGTGACATCGCGGCTTACACCAATAACACCACGAAAACGGTTTTTTTCATCGAAAATGGCCGAAGTTACTGTTTCGATCCAAAACGAGGAACCGTCTTTATGGTTCATTTCAAATTCCCAGTATTGCTGCTTGTTTCGAGCTAAATGCTGACGGATTATGCTTTTGTAGTGGCGGGTGAAGGCGGGGAAAAAGTAATGAGATTTTCGGGGAAACAGGGAGCCAATGGGGGCGTTAACAAACTCTTCCGGGGTGAAGCCGGTCGCCTCCTTGATCGAAGGGGTTACGTAATCAAATTCAAGACTCTCATTCATCGTCCAGATAACGTCACGAACGTTTTCAGCAAGCAGACGATAGCGTTTTTCCGCCAGTTGTCTCTTTTCCTGCTCCTTTTTTTCCTGGGTGACATTTCTCCCTGTTCCAACAGTGCCGATGACGTTACCTTCCAGGTCGAACATGGGGGCTTTATTGACATCCAGCATGATATATTTTCCACGTATATAGCCATCTTCGAGGAAACGGGCTGATTCCCTGGTGGATTTGACGACGTCATCGGAATTAATACATTTTTCACCGAAGGTGTGGATGTGGCCACGTTCTCTTTCTCTTTTGGCGAAATAAATGTCTGTCTTTCCATGAGGCGCGTGGGTGTGTGTGCATTTCAGCAGGTCGTCGCAGATAGCTTTGTTGGCGAACAGATATTTATTGTCCGTATCTTTAGCCCAGATCATGTCTGGGGCGGTATCCGCCATTAACCGTATCAGGTTGTAAAGTTCGAAATATTTCTCTTCACTCTTTTTCAGGGCGTCGTCAGCCATCTTCTGAGCAGTAATATCCCGAAGAGTTGAAGCAATGGCAACTGATTCGCCTAGCTCAACAAGTGTTGCGGAAATGCTAACATTTTTATTGATCGCATTGGTGGATTTGAGTTCAGTTTCAAAATCATGAACCTTGTTTGAATGTTGAAGTTCTGCAACAAAATGTTTTCGTTTCTCGGGCGCGGCCCAGAACCTGGTGACAGGCAGTCCCACTGCATCTTTCGGGCAAATTTGCAACATCTTTGCCGCGGCGTTGTTTATGTAAAGAATAACTCCCTGGGCAAGGTCACTGACCATCATGGGGAGGATGGTCATGTCCAATAGTTTTTTGTAGTGGCCGTTGATGTGCTCCACAGCTTGTGTGGGCTGAGGCGTCTGTTGGGATGTGTCAAGCATGTTTTCTCCTTATCATCTCAAACAATGAACAAAGCTAACAGGCTGTATTTCTATATGGTCTGACAAATGCTCTAACATACTTATGAACGACTGAAATTGCTACCCTTAGTAGTAATAGCAACCTGAAATACCATATATCGAGCGAAGATTATAGCCGGGCCCTGAGTATCTGAAGCAGTTGTTCATCGGTGAATTGCACCGGGTTATATTTATTTGAGGATGTGGCGACAACCTTTTCCAGATCTTCATATGATATGGAAAACGAAGACAGCTTTGGCAGATGTAACGATTCCGTGAGATTTACCAGATAGCTGATGAACGCCCTGGCGTCCTCTACTTGCGAAGTTGTCTCCTCTTTGATCATTCTGCCTAAAGCTGCGTATTTGGAGAGCGCGATGGCTGTGGGTTGCGACTCAGGCTCTGTAAGCAATTGCTCAAGGGCAGACATGTTGGCAGCTGCCATCAACGTGCCGCAGACAATTCCATGGGGAATCGGAAAATATCCGCCAAGCGCTGAAGCAAACCCATGTACGGTACCAAGCCCGGCATTGGCAAGCACAATTCCTGAAAGATAGGAGCCATAGCAAAGGTCACTGCGTGCCTCCAGGTTATTGCCGTCTGCTATTGCCTGGGGAAGTGATTGTATAACGGTGCGAATTCCGGTAAGTGCCAGGGCATCGGTAATGGGAGACGCATTGGTGGAAAGATACGCTTCGACAAGCTGGGAAAAGGTGTCCATGCCACAGGAGATGGTGAGTTCTCTTGGGCATGAAATCGTAAGCTGCGGGTCAAGCAGCGCAAGGTCAGGGATGAATTTATCGTGCCGCAAAGATTTTTTGAACCCCTCAGGACCGACACTGCAGATAACAGCATTGCTGGTTGCCTCACTGCCGGTACCGGAGGTGGTCGGTACCGCGATAAACGGCACTTTTAGGCCGCTTGGTTTTCTGGTACCGACTCCCTCAAGGAAATCTGCGACTGATCCGTTTTCGGCAAGCATGGCAGAGACCGCCTTGCCTGTGTCCAGAACGCTGCCGCCACCAATGGCAATAACGGCATCGATGTTTTCCTCTCTGTATTGGTCGGATATCTGGTCGATATCTGCCGGGGTTGGTTCATTGTCTATCCTGCAGAGGGCAAGGGAGAATCCGTTTTGCATAAGTGTCATCTCCAGTGTCGGCCAGACGGGTCCTGAGGTGAAAGAAGAGCCGCCTGCCACGATCAGTAATCTTTTGCCGAATTGTCCCAGGAGGTTGGGGAGTTCCATGATCTTGCCGGCCCCGAATATCAGGGATGGAGTTGATTTGAAATTGAATGATTGAATCATGGGTGACTCCTTTGAGGGGTGGTTGAAGATAAAAAACAACAGTGTGCAAAACACCAAACAAAGTAATGAAAAGGTGGAGTACAGGCAAAGAAAAATTATTTAAATTCAAGGTGCAGGGTAATTTTTATTTCTTGACGGCTTTATTGAATTTTGATAAACGGGAATACTATCAATAGCATTTGAGTTTAAATCTTGTTACGGACTTTTTACGGATGAACCACTTCACCAACAGCGTAAACGCAGTTTCTGTTCTCGCTCTAGCACTTATTCTTGTGAGTGTGGTGGTCGTGGTGCGTAAAGTGGAGGGCGCAGCGCCGTAACGGGAATAAATAAGTAGAAATAGTAACTTAAACCCCTGTCGGCGCAAGCCGGCGGGGGTTTTTTTTTGGCCTCGCCGCAAGCGCCGACACAGAACAAGGAGAACCCACCAATGCAAACCATGAATGGAGCGGAGTTAATCATTCGTCTGTTGGAGAGACAGGGGATAACAACAGTTTCCGGTATTCCGGGGGGCGCCAATCTGCCGTTATACGATGCCCTCTATTCCAGAAGAAAAATTCGCCATGTCCTGGCACGCCATGAACAGGGGGCGGGATTTATGGCCCAGGGCATGGCCCGGTCCACTGGAGAGGCCGCTGTCTGTTTTGCCACCTCCGGCCCTGGAGCGACCAATATTATGACCGCAATCGCAGATGCTTACCTGGATTCAATCCCTGTGGTCTGTATCACTGGTCAGGTTCCGACATCCCTGATCGGAACAGACGCATTCCAGGAGGTCGATACCTACGGCATGTCGATCCCCATAACCAAACATAATTTCATGGTCCGTTCGGCCCAGGAGTTGCTGCATGTGATTCCGGAGGCTTTCAGGCTGGCAACTTCGGGACGACCGGGACCGGTATTGATTGATGTCCCGAAAGATGTACAGCAGGAGCAGGTTTCCTTTGCCAGGTGGGTCAAGCCGGGACAGTCCGAAGACGCCACCGCTGTTCCTGAAGGAGCTCTCAGGCTGGCTGCTAAACTTATCAATGCAGCGAAAAGGCCGGTTCTCTGTCTGGGCGGCGGTGTCATTCACGCGGACGCTGCCGAAGCGGCGATGCAACTGGCAGAACATGCTAAAATTCCAACAGCTATGACCCTGATGGGGCTTGGGGCAATGCCGGCTGATGCCCAGCTTTCCCTGGGGATGCTTGGCATGCATGCGGCTCGATCAACCAACATGATTCTGCAGGAATGTGATCTGTTCATTGCCGCCGGTGCCCGCTTCGATGACCGTGCAACCGGAAAGCTTGTTGAGTTCTGTCCGAATGCCCGCATCATTCACATGGATATCGACCCCAGCGAAGTGAATAAGCTGAAAACAGCCAATATCGGCTTGGTCGGAGATGTGAAGGCCACTCTTGAGGCCCTTCTCCCCCTTATCGGGTCAAACAGGCGCTCCCGCTGGTTGAACAGGGTACGGGTTCTGCAAAACGCCTACCCCATGACCAATGCTGAAAAGATTATTCCTGAAAAGCCGTACGGGATTATCCTGGAGGTTGCCAGGAGGTTGGGAGATGACGCAATTATCGCCACCGATGTAGGCAAACACCAGATGTGGACTGCACAGGTCTATCCGTTTGCGCGACCGCGGCAATTGCTCACTTCCGGAGGCTTGGGCACCATGGGTTTTGGTTTGCCGACGGCGATCGGAGCGGCCCTGGCCAATCCGGAAAAGCGAGTGGTCTGTTTTTCTGGTGACGGCAGCTTGCAGATGAATATTCAGGAACTGGCCACGGCGGTTGAACAGCAGCTGAATGTTACGGTTATTGTAATGAACAATAACTCCCTGGGGCTGGTGCGTCAGCAGCAGGGATTGTTTTATTCACAACATCATTTCGCCTCAGACTTCCAGATAGATATTAATTTTGCCACCATTGCCAGGGGATTTGGTATGCGGGCCTATGATGTGGGCATTGACGGCAAATTGGAGGATGTTCTCGAGGCAGCCCTCAATGAGCCGGGCCCGTGTCTGGTCAATGCACCTATAGGCAAAGAGGAAGAGGTGTACCCAATTGTTCCTCCGGGAGCTGCAAATATTTCCATGATTGGAGGATCCTATGCCAAGCAGATCGCTTAAAGAAAATACCAATACAGTAATTTTGCAGCTGGAAGTCAACAACCATCCCGGAGTGATGTCCCATATCTGCAGCCTCTTTGCCAGGCGGGCGTATAATCTCGAGGCAATCGCGTGCGTGCCCATTGGCCTGGGGGACCATAGCAGGATCTGGCTGAAGGTGGATGAGATGGATAGACTGGAGCAGGTGGTAAAGCAGATCCAGAAATTGCCGGATGTCCAGGAGGTGAGCACTGCGGACGGTGATCATCCTGTCTTCGAAGGGCTGTATGGTTTCGTTTGAAAAGTATCTCTTTGGAGCGATGGCTGGTGCCTGAATATCAGGCGCCTGGCCTGAGCAGGTTCTGGTCCAGGGGGTTGCTTTATGTTCAGGCAAATCAGAGCGGGATTGTTTTGATATGCTTCCTCGCATATTTATTGAGTTTATACTCTTTAAAACCGACTCTTCCGTTAAAGAGGTCACAGGCCTGGTAATATCGTAGGTCTTTTAGCCAGAGTTTATAGAATTCTCTCTCTACGATAGCGTGTTGCCAGGGGAGTGGATTGGTCATTGCGTGCAAAAATTTTGCAGGATCTCGTAAGCACTCCCAGTCACAAAGATCACACCCTCTTTTATCGTTGAGTTGAGGCTCGGCCTGGCGATGATCGCCTAAGTCATTATCCCCTCTGTAACCGTATGGGTAGGTATGACCGTCACCGGCGTTGATAAAAACATAATCCAGGCAGCCGCCGCAGGGAAACGGTTGCAGCTTCCGTTCGGTAGCAGAAATTGACCAGGGTAAAGCCGAGTTGCCGAACAAGGGAGAGGAACGTTCTTACACCATGTCGAATATCTTTCTGGTACTCATCAACCATTTCCCTGTCGTCACTGGCGATACCGCGGTGAAACAGGTTGTTTTCCGTTCCTTCCCAGTTGCGGTTGATGCCCAGGTTTACCTGCAATGATTGGCCGCTAAATATTCATGAAAAAATAGTGAAAAGGAAAATGACCTGAAGCGTTAGGAAACACTTGCTCAAAAACTATGATAGAAAAAAAATAATATGTCGTATGTATAAATAGTTAAGATAGTCATTGTCTTTTGATAACCATACGGGTATAACACAAAAATGGAGCTATGCGATATGAATTTGATCTATTTAAAGAGGAGTTAAGGTTATGGCTGAAGGAAAAGTTAAATGGTTTAATGATGCGAAGGGGTATGGGTTTATCGAGCAGGAAGGCCAAAAAGACATATTTGTTCACTATTCGGCAATTCAGGAAGAAGGCTTCAAGTCCCTGAAAGAAGGTGAGCCTGTATCATTTGAGATCGTTGAAGGCCCGAAAGGGTTAACTGCTGAGAATGTGTTGAAAGTTTAGAATAGTCTTTCAGTTTGTTATTCGAATTTTCGAGTAATTATTGCTCATAATGTTGCAGGTGGTACTGAAGGCGCCTTGGGATGTTTTTATCATCTCAAGGCGCTTTTTTGTTTTTTCTCCATAAAGAGGACTGGAAGCAACCGACTGATATGGAAACAGGATATACAAGTATATATGGTTTACCGGGTTGCTGATTTATACACTGTCCCGGCAGAATATCTGGTGTGCACTTGCTGGCATAAAGGAATTTGCTAACCACCATCCCCAGCTTGAAACAGGTGAGGGCTCAAGTGGAAGGAGTCGGGAGTGACACGACATCATAGCCGGGTTAAGTTATACTGTATTGCAATTTTATATCAGTAGCATAAGCTGTTGCCTGATTCCTCCGGGTTTCCGAAAAGTGCTCCCCTCAGGGTTACTTGCAATAAATACTTTGGGATAATGTCCGGGGAGAAATAGCCTTGGAGCACAGTCCATCCAGCGTCATCTTCTTCAATATTTCGTTCGTTAATACAGGCAACTATGATTTATTATAAAGCTTTGCACCTAATGCTTGCTGAACTGGTAAGAAATTCGAGTTGAAAGATGGAGAACCATGGCTGTTAACCTGAAGACTTTACTTCAAGATTCCTTATCACCTGACGAGTTGGATTGTTTGGTTCGCTCGTATGATGTTATTGGTGATATTGCCATGATCATCATACCGGATCGGTTGATTGGTAAAGAGCATCTTATTGGTGAGACAATACTACGAAATAATAAACGTATTAAAGTTGTGGCCAAGCGAGTTGGTATATATGGCGGTGAATATCGCACGATAGGATTGGAGATACTCGCAGGTGAGAATCGTAAGGAGACTGAGCATAAAGAGTTCGGAATACGCCTTCAGGTAAACCCTGAGCGCGTGTATTTTTCTGTGCGCAGCGGGACAGAACGCAAGCGTATTGCAAATCTTGTCCGTGAGGGTGAAAACGTGCTGGTGCTGTTTTCTGGAATAGCACCTTACCCGCTGGTAATAGGGGGCAATAGCTGTGCTCAAGAGATTGTGGGGATTGAAAAAAATCCTGAAGCACATAATTACGCGGTAAAAAATTTAAAATTAAACCGGAAAATAAAAAATGTAAAACTCTACTGCGGTGATGTGGCTGAGATAGTGCCCTCGCTAGATAAACGTTTTGATCGTATCGTCATGCCGTTACCGACAAGAGGGCACGACTTTCTGGATATGGCGGTCAGTGTTTTAAAAGAAAATGGTACTCTGCATTACTATGACATGCAGAAGTCAGATAATTTTAAGGAATCTCAATATAAAGTAAATGATTGCTGTATCCGTGCAGGCAGGCAGGTGCTTGAGAGAGGAGTGACCAGGTGCGGGCATTGCGCTCCCCGGACCTTTCGTATCTGTGTCGATGCAGTTATCCGGTAATTAAATGTAATTATAGTTTTCCTGAGAATAAGGCCATAATCCAGATGAGGAGAAGTGTTTTATGTACGTTACATTCCATGGTGCAACTCGAGAAGTAACCGGCTCATTTCATACTGTCGACACCGGCAATGACAGAATTGTTCTGGATTGCGGGCTCTTCCAGGGTAAACGTAAAGAGGCGGAAGCTAAAAACCGGGTTCTTGCGGTAGACCCGAAGGGTATCACAAATTTAGTGCTCTCCCATGCTCATCTTGATCATTCCGGAAGAATTCCGATGGTGGTGAAAGAAGGTTTTGCCGGTGGGGTTTTCTGTACCAGGGCAACTGCCAGTGCCTGTGAATATTTGCTGCGCGATTCGGCCAAAATTCAGGAAGGTGATGCTTCCTACCTGAATTACAAGACTGCAAGAAACTTCATGGCCAAACTCAAGACTGGTGGCAAAACGAAAGTCTCCAGGGAAGAGATGGCTGAGATCAAGGCTATGCTGAAGAAAGGGGAGCACAGGCTGAATAGTGAGGCAATTGTAGATCTTCTCCATGAACATCAGTTGGAGGTAGTGACACCGCTTTATTCTATGGAAGATGCTGAGGATTCGCTCAGCCATTTTCATGGCGTTCCCTATGAAAGTAGCACCGTGATTGGTGACAACCTGAGTTGTACCTTTTACGACGCAGGCCATATATTGGGCTCTGCCATGGTTGTATTGAGTAAGAGCAACGGCAGCACCACAAAAAATATCATGTTCTCTGGCGATATCGGCAGGTTTAATAAACCAATTATCAACGATCCTGAGTTGAATTTTGCCGGGGAACATCAGGATATCGACTTGTTGATCATGGAGTCCACCTATGGGAATCGGCAGCATGAGCCTGTTCAGGATATGAAACCAATGCTCAAAAAGGTGCTGCAGGAGACTTTTGCCAGGGGCGGGTCAGTACTGATCCCGGCCTTTGCCTTCGGTAGAACCCAGGAGATTATCTATTACCTCCATGAGCTGTATATGGCTGGAGAGGTGCAGCGGGTTCCGGTTTATGTCGATAGCCCTTTGGCTACCAATATCACGCATGTTTTCGGTGAACATCCGGAAACATATGATGACGATACCCATGAGACATTTTTGGAAAACGGTTTGAACCCATTCAACTTCCAGCACCTGAAGTTTGTGCAGACGGTGGAGGAGTCGATGGCTTTGAACAGAGACACCCGCTCACATATTGTCATAGCCGGTTCCGGTATGTGTGAAGGGGGCCGAATTCTGCACCACTTGCGGCATAAGATCCATAACGACCGCAACACAGTCCTGATTGTTGGGTATATGGGTACCAATACATTTGGTCGGCAGATTCAGGAAAAGGCAGAGGAATTTGAGTCAGGAGGGCGAAAAGGATTGCCACCGATGGTGCGTTTCTATAACAAGGAATACCCGTTGAAGGCAAATGTGGTTACTCTCGGCGGGTTCAGTGCCCATGGGGATCGGGAGGAACTTTACCGTGTGTTGACTGAATCCAATTTGAAAATTAAAAAAATCGCCCTGGTGCATGGTGAGGAGGATCAGGCCTTCAGCTTCAGAGATTTTCTCAGCGATAAAGGCTTTGATGTTCTGGTACCGTACCAGGGTCAGACAATTCATATCTCCTGATTATATAGAGTAAACCGGCGCCAGGCCGGCTTGCTCTGCCTTGGCCAGAAGGCTTCTCCTGTTACGGGCAATAGTCTGTAACAGGAGCTCCCTCACAGGGGGCACCGACCCTGTCCCGAATATCTCAAAAAAAAATAAAGCTATTACATCGTAAAAAGCGAATTGGACCCAGGAGCTTGTCGGATTAAGCCCTTTTTGACCAACTCCTCGTTATTTGTAAAAAAATAATGCATGCAATATTAATTATATGGCTCCGCTTATTTTTTCCCAAATGTCTCGATTTGGCAAAAAAATGCAATATTCCGATACGCTCCCAGTGGATATAAAAATGTTGAGGTGCGCATGCCTGAAGGTTTCTGATAACTTTCTGCGGTGGGAGTAACTCATACATTGTGGTGGCGCTTTGATAGACCAATCGACATGGGTGGTCTTTTGGGTGAATGGGGCCATGATCCATGGCGACATGAAGGGGGGGCGTGGTTTGTGCAAAACGCTCCAGGAAAGTCTCAGGCGGCCTGGAGTCCGGAAAAAGAGACATGAAAATGGGGATGTAGTTCGTTGTTGGCGGATTGTTAGCCAGGAAGGTTGGTCTGGGGATTGGGTGGACTGTCTTGGGAGTGCAGGAAACGTGATCGGGGGGAAGTGTCAGTGTGGGGCTGCTGTGTGTCAAGCGGAGAGCATGGAAGTGAAACTGAAAGTGGCGACTATTCCAATATAATTACCTGAAAAGCTATAGCAAACTTGATACATGCGGATTGGTCTAAAGTCTGACATTTCGGACAGTCTTGGTTTATTGCCGGAGTGGCCTGCGAGCGACACCGGGTAGTTGAAATATATTATGCAAAAACAACAGCATGGGTAAGTCTTGTCGCTTGATTGGCCGATTGCGTGAGTTGATAAACTCGCATAATATCTGCGCTCTCGATGAGTTATTTCGACTAGAGCATTCTTGAATTTAAGACAGACGGGTATTTGTTGAAACCTGGTTTCCGCCCAGAATGCCTTGGACGACTGAGAAACCCTGGGTAAGTTGTAACGGTTGAATTTCTGGCACAATTCCTGCGTGTAATGACAAGTTGATGAGGGAGGGGTAGCGGTCATCTACTTCTTGCTTCAGATAATCATGATGGGCGTGTTGGCTGCGGCTGTCTGGAGAGGCTGCGTTCTGGTGCAAGGCCGGAGGGTGGCAACACAGCAAACAGTAAGGAGGAGTTGTTTCATGAAAAAGTTATTTGCAGGTGCATTGACAGCATGTTTGGCGGTTGGCCTGACTATGGGTTCAGCAGATGCCGCAAAGCGTGAAAAGTTTGGGGTTGATGAGCGCCATAAGGTGGCAAAGCGGGTGAATTTTAAGCCGTCTGACGAGAAGATTCGCTGGAAGATGGTAATGCCTTGGTCCAAAGGACTTCTTTTTTATGATGTCGCTGTTCACTTTGCCGACAGTGTTCGCCTGGCCTCTGCCGGTCGCCTGGATATCAAACCTTTTTCCGCTGGAGAGCTTGTTCCTGCAATGCAGTCTTTTGACGCCGTTTCAAAAGGTTCTGCCCAGGTTGGTCACGATTGGCCAGGATACTGGAAAGGCAAGAACGAGGCTTTCGTTGCTTTTGCTTCCGTACCTTTCGGTCTTGATGCAGAGGGTTACAACATCTGGCTGCAGGAGAAAGGCGGCACCGAGATGATGCAGGAAATCTACGGTCAGTTCGGGCTCTACGCACTTCCAGGCGGTCAGCTCGGCCAGGAGATGGGGCTGTTCTCCAACAAGCGCGCGACCAAGATGGAAGATTTTAAAGGCATGCGTCTTCGTACTCCTGGTTGGTACATGGATATCATGAACAACCTGGGCGCTTCCGTTACCCCGCTGCCGGGTGGTGAAGTTTACCTTGCGCTTGAGCGTGGTGTTATTGATGCAGCAGAGTTCTCTTCACCGGCAATCAACTACCCAATGGGTTTTGATGAGATCACCAAATACGCAATTCAGCCGGGTGTCCATCAGCCGGCAATCCAGTGCGCCCTGTTCTTTAACCAGGAAGCCTGGGAAAGCCTGCCGGACGATCTGAAGTGGATTGTGAAGATCGCAGCTGCGGAGACCCAGGCGTGGTCATACAACTGGGTAAACTCCCTGAACGCAGAAGCTATCAAGCGGTTCTCTGAGAAAGTTGAGATTGTGAAGATGGACAAAGAGACTCTCATTGAATTCCGTAAGGTTGCAAAAACCTACATCGACTCTGTTAAAGAGAAGCATCCTGACGTGAAGAAGGTCATGGATAGCCAGGAAGCATTCATTGAGGAATTCTCCATATGGCGTGAGGCCCGCGGTGGTGCAACTCCTTGGCCGTATGAGACCTACATCAGTGGTCAGATCAACGAGTAAGATTGTATCGCAGACGATCCTGGCGCAATCGAATCGTACCCTGTAATTCTCAGAAGTTTTCATGAGAACTACAGGGTGGAAACTGCGAGCAGTCAGGGGAATGGCCCCTCTTCTATCCTCTGGATAAGGGGAGGGGCATCTGGTTGAAGCGGAAGAATCTGTTGATCTACTTCAAGAAAGGATAGTGTGATGTTTTCAAAAATCTCCAGGGGCATCGACACCTTCAGCACCAAACAGGGTGAACTGACATCGATGCTGATTATACCCCTGCTGGTCGTTGTTCTCTATGAAGTGCTGATGCGTTATGGCTTCAATACACCGACCTCTTGGGGCTTTGAAGTGACAGCGTTTTTGTATGGTATGCACTATATGTTCGGTATTTCCTATACCGATGTGAAAAACGGGCATGTTCGTGTTGATATTTTCACCTCACTGGCTTCGAAGAAGGTGCAGGCTGCGATCAGCGCCCTGACAACCTTAGTACTTTTCCTGCCGGTGATGACGTGTATGACCATCTGGTCTGGCAAGTTCGCCTGGTACTCTATCGAGGGACTTGAGAGAAATTCCACCAGCTGGGCTCCGGTGATCTACCCTTACAAAATTGTTATGGCGCTCTGCTTTCTGTTTTTACTGTTGCAGGGTATCTCTAACCTCATAAAAGACTTGCAGGTTTTCTTTGATAAAAGTGAGGAGCGGTAATCATGAGCCCGGAAATTCTTACAGTGGCCATGTTTGCCACACTTATACTTGCGATTACTTTAGGGCATCCGCTTGCCTATACCCTGGCGGCGGTGGCCACTTTATTTGGTTTGATCGATAATGGGTTTGATGTTGCAGGCTTGTTTGACATGTTTGCCAACAACTGCTGGGGGCTGATGAACAATTATGTTCTGGTGGCCATCCCTCTGTTCATACTCATGGCTCAGTTGCTCGATCGCTCCAAGGTTGCCGATGAACTGTTTGAGACGTTGTACGTCGTACTCGGCGGCTTAAAAGGCGGTCTGGGGCTTGCGGTGGTCGTGGTGTGTACTGTTTTTGCAGCAACTACCGGTATTATCGGCGCTTCAGTTGTAGCCATGGGCCTGCTTGCCACACCGGCCCTTATGAAAAAGGGGTATCAGAAGGAGATGTCGGCTGGTATCATCTGCGCCGCTGGAACCTTGGGTATTTTGATCCCGCCCTCGATCATGATGGTTGTCTACGGTGGCCTGACCGGACTGAAAGAGACATCGGTCGGTAACTTGTTTGCCGGAGCCATTTTTCCCGGCCTGCTGTTGGCTGGGCTCTATTTCACATACATTCTGGTGCGTTGTACCATTAATCCTCAGCTTGGTCCGCCTATTGCCAAAGAAGAGGCTTCTAAATGGACGGCTGGTCAGAAGATGTTGCTGACCCTGAAGTCCCTCATTCCGCCGATGGCCCTGATTCTTGCTGTTATGGGTACTATCCTGGCTGGTGTGGCGACTCCTACAGAGGCAGCTGCACTTGGTGCCTTTGGTGCGTTGATACTGGCGATCGCCAATAAAAAGTTCAGCTGGCAGGTGATGAAGGACTCTGCCCATGCCACCATGTCGACCACGGCAATGGTTATGATGCTGTTTATCGGTGGTAAATTTTTCAGCACCGTTTTCCTTTCCATGGGTGGCGGTGATGTGGTTGCAGACGTTCTGGTCGGTTCGGGTATGAACCGGTACGCAGTGTTGCTGATTATGATGGGCATAGTCTTTTTGATGGGCATGTTTATCGACTGGGCGGCGATTCTGCTGGTTACCGTGCCGATCTTTATGCCGATCGCCATGGAGCTGGAGTTTGATCCCCTTTGGTTCTCGCTATTGCTCTGTGTAAATCTGCAGACCTCATTCCTTACCCCGCCGTTTGGTTATGCCCTCTTCTACTTTAAAGGTGTAGCACCAGAGGGGTATACCATGGGCCACATCTACAGAGGTATTATGCCGTTTGTTTTCCTGCAGATAATCGGTTTGCTTATTCTGGCGGTGTTCCCGGGTATTATTACCTGGCTGCCATCGGTATTTTTCGGGGGTTGATGAAATATTGATAACCTGCTCTGCGTAATTCTATTACGCGAGAATGTGAGAAGGGCCGCATCCTGTGCAGGGATGCGGCCTTTTTTGTGTTTGGTATGACGAGTTCAACCGCCGTGAAGGCAGGAATTTTCATTATCGCCTGGTGGGCAGCGCAACAACGACTAAAATCGCTATCAGCTCTTTGGTAAAATCGCCGAATTCATGGTGAAAAAAAGCCAACTTCGGAGTAGCATATTGGCTACATGTAGCAATACAGATACGTATTGAGCAGGCAGGTGATGTTGAATTTTGCAATTGGGGCGAGTCTATGAACTGTACGAAGAGATTGAAGGCTTTCGAGAGAATTTTCGAACATATCCACGGTGGTGCGGCAGTTATTGATCCAGGCGGCCTCATAACCCATTTCAACGAGCCATATGGCCGTTTTCTCGGGGTAGACCCTAAAGGCCAGATTGGTAGGCATATTACCGATGTCGTAGAAAACACGCGGATGCATATTGTGGCGCGAACCGGTAAGGCTGAAATGAACGAGAGCCAGTCTATCAAGGGGCAGAATATGCTGGTCCAGCGTATTCCAATCAAGGAGAACGGCAAGGTAATTGCGGTTTTCGGGCAGGTTGTCTTTAAGGATATCCGAGATGTCGGCAAGTTGGCGCAAAAACTCTCGGAGCTGGAGTCAAAGGTTCGTATTTATCAGAAGGAGCTGAACTCTCTACGTTCCACCAAGTATACGTTTGACTCTATAATTGGTGAAAGTGATGGTATCATCCAATTGAAGAAAGAGGCCTTAAAGGCAGCGGCTACAAATCTTTCTGTTATGATTTCGGGTGAATCAGGAACCGGTAAGGAGCTTTTCGCCCAGGCAGTTCACAGTGAAAGCTTCAGGAAATGCAGACCCTTTATCAGGCTGAATTGTGCGGCAATCCCCAAAGATTTAATGGAATCTGAGCTGTTTGGTTATGGCAAGGGTGCTTTTACCGGTGCCAGGCCGACCGGCAAGGCCGGTAAGTTTGAGTTGGCTGATACCGGGACTCTGTTTCTGGATGAAATTGGCGATTTGCCGCTTGAAATGCAGCCCAAGCTGTTGAGGGTACTGGAAGAGAAGGAGTTTGAGCGGGTTGGCAGTAACCGCATGATACACTCGGATTTCAGGCTGATCGCGGCGAGCAATCAAAACCTTGAGGAGATGGTGGACCGAGGCGAATTCAGGGCTGATCTCTATTATCGCCTGAGTGTTGTGCCGCTGCATATCCCACCCCTGCGTGAGCGCGGCAGGGATGTCCTGTTGCTTGCTCATCACATGCTGGAGCAGAACCTTGATGAAGTGACTGGTGCCGGGCTCAGGTTCAGTAACGAGGCAGAGGAACTGCTCCTCAAGCATAATTGGCCGGGTAATGCGAGGGAATTGCATAATGTGGTTGAACGGACGATGGCCACCTGTGAGGAGTCGTTGATTACTCCGGCAGATCTTCCACTTTATCTGCATAAAAATACCATTGGGTCCGCGACAATTCAGCATTCACTGTTGAAAGAGGTGGTGGCCCGGGCTGAGAAGAGTGCAATTGTAGACGCCTTGAAGATGACTGCGTATAATAAAGCGAAAGCTGCAGATATGTTGGGAATTCACCGGACTTTACTCTACAAGAAGGCGCGCAAGTATAGTATCCCCCTCACGCCTGGTTAGCTATTGCGCAAGGGGGCTCAGCGGCGAATTGGATGGGAGGTCAGCAGATTAAACTCTCATTGGCTGGGACCCCATTGGCGCATCGTTGAAGATTCTGTTGTCCATCAGCCGTGGAGTCTTGCGCATGGCAGGCTCAAAATCCATCTGATCAAGAATATCTTTTTGCAGATCGATTCCAGGTGCTATTTCGGTGAGTTCAAAACCGGCATCGGTAAGTTCGAAAACGCAGCGCTCTGTGATGTAGAGGACTTTCTGGCCGCGCTTCCTGGCATATTCACCGCTGAAGGTGACATGCTCAACCTGTCCCCGAACGAATTTTCTGGCTTTTCCTTCATTGGTGATTCGCATTTCGCCATTTTCGATTGCGACCTTTAAACCGCCGGCGGTGAAGGTGCCAAGAAATACCACCGTGCTGGCATTTTGGCTGATGTTGATAAAGCCGCCAGCACCAGCCAGTTTCGTACCAAATTTCGAGACATTGACATTCCCCAGCCCGTCAGCCTGGGCCATGCCGAGAAAGGTGATGTCGAGTCCACCGCCGTCGTAGAAATCGAACTGATAGGGTTGGTCTATCAATGCTTCGGTGTTGACCGCCGCCCCGAAGCTGAGGCCCCCTGCAGGGATTCCACCGATTACGCCGGGTTCTGCGGTGAGGACTATCTGGTCGAGTAATCCCTCTTCGTTGACCACGTCGGAGACACCTTCTGGCATGCCGATGCCGAGATTGACAATGTCGCCGGCCTGAAGCTCAAACGCTGCTCTTCTGGCAATGACTTTCCTTGGTCCCATCTCCATTGGCGGCAATGACTCCACAGGAACCTTTACTTTGCTGGCATAGGCGGGATTGTATTGTTCACCAAATGTTTGCCAGTGATTTTCCGGTTCTGAAACCACTACGTAATCTACAAGAATGCCAGGAATCTTGACATCTCTCGGGTTGAGCGAGCCGTTTTCGGCAACCCTCTCCACCTGTACGATAACCTTGCCGCCTGAATTACGGGCCGCCATGGCGATGGCAAGAACCTCTAAGGTGAGTGCCTCTTTTTCCATGGTGACGTTGCCGGATTGGTCGGCGGTGGTTCCACGAATGAGGGCGATATTGACCGGCTGGGTTTTGTATGCCAGAAACTCTTCGCCATCGAACTCCATGAGTTCCACGATATCCTCGGTGGTGGTAGTGTTGATTTTGCCGCCGCCATTTCGTGGGTCAACGAAAGTACCGAGACCGACGTGGCTGATAGTGCGGGGTTTTCCTGCGGCAATATCACGAAACATCGTGGAAATGACGCCCTGGGGCAGATTGTAGGCCACGATCTTGTTTTCGACCGCGAGCTTTTGCAGGGTTGGAACCAGGCCCCAGTGGCCGCCAACGACTTTGCCGACCATCCCTTCGTGTCCAAGATGGTTGAGGCCACGGGATTTGCCGTCCCCCTGGCCTGCGGCATAGATGATACCGAGATTACGGGGAGCGCCTGTGGCAAGAAACCGTTCTTCGAGTGCGATACAGAGATGTTCGGCAAAGCCGATACCAACAAAACCGCCTGTAGCTATCATATCTCCATCTTGAATTGCCGTTACGGCTTCAGCGGCGGAAACAACTTTGTTTTTGTTGAGTACTGGAGGATCATAATCCGGGGACATCTTCATAATCTCACCTGAATGTTATCGGTAATAAATTCATTTTATCTACATTTCATTGCGTTGGAGGCCATTGGGCGCCAAGGTTGTTCAAAATAAATCTGAGCAATAACTATGCCCATAAAGTGTAGAGGTGATAGACGGAGTGGGTGGCGTGGACTTTGCAGGTTGCATAACAAAGAAAAAGCAGACCACAAACAAACATGTAAGCAGGTTCAACAGCTATCGAACAGGAGGGACGTATGCTTCAGGTAAAAGACTCCGTTGCAGTCATAACCGGCGGGAGTGGCGGGATTGGCAGGGCATTGGCTGAAGGTTGGCTGAAAGAAGGCGGCAAGGTTGTTATAGCAGATGTGCAGGAGGAGGCACTTCAGGCGGCAGAACGCGAGTTAAAAGAGATCGGCGACGGCGTTGCCTCCATTATCTGCAATGTCACTCAAGAGGAAGATAACACCAGGCTTGCCGAGTTTGCCATTGAGCGCTTTGGGGCGATTAATCTGGTGGCTCCTTTTGCCGGAATCACCGGAGACGGCCTGATGATAAAAACTGATCGGGAAACGGGTAAGGTGGTGGGCAAAATGTCTCTCGAGAAGTTTCAGAGGGTCATAGATATAAACCTTACAGGGGTGTTTCTGACGGTTCGTGAATGTGTTGAGCAGATGGTGAACCATAACTCGAAAGGTCTGGTATGTCTGGTATCTTCCACCGGTTCTCTGGGCACGGCAGGCCAGATCAACTATTCATCGTCCAAAGCGGCGATGGCGGTGATGCCAAAAGTGCTTACTGCTGAATTTTTCAGGAGAAATCTGGCCGATAAAATTCGTTGCATGGCAGTAGCGCCTGGTTATGTGGGCACAGCCATGGTAAAAAGCATAGACGAGCGAATTATCGGTAAAATCATCGAGCAGGTGCCGATTGGCAGGTTGATAGAGCCGGAGGAGGTCGTGTCATTGATAAGAGAGTTATATGTCAATGAGGCGATGGCTGGGGAAACGGTATTTATTCACGGTGGTTTGCGGCTCGGATCGAAGGGGTAGGCGACGTACAAACAGATCTTTAATTGAAAGGAGCTGGAAATGAAAGACGTTGTAATTGTGAGTGGTAAACGAACTGCAATTGGTGCCTATAGCGGCACCCTTAAAGACACACCTGTAGTCGATCTTGGCGCGGCAGTACTGAAAGAAACCCTGAAATCCGCTGGGCTTCGACCAGTCACGAGTGAAGAGTGTAGCAGATTTGCTCCAGAGCCTCTGGCTGGTGCAGGGAAGATTGAACTTGAGCAGCAGTATGACGATTATGATGCCGGGCTGCAGTCCATTGAGATCGATCAGGTCATCATGGGCAATGTGCTTGGTGCAGGTCAGGGACAGAATGTCGGCCGGCAGGCCATGATCCGGGCCGGTATCCCCAAAGAGACCAGCGCAACTACCGTGAACAAGCTGTGTGCTTCCGGCATAGAGTCGGTGGCGCTGGCAACCAACGCCATTCGTTGCGGTGACGCTGATGTCATTCTGGCAGGCGGCATGGAATCCATGAGCAGGGTGCCGTATGGTCTTGGCACCGCTCGCTGGGGACAGCGGATGGGTGACGGCAAGATGATTGACCTGATGGTTTTCGATGGTCTTTACGAAACGTTTTACGGTTACCACATGGGGATGACGGCAGAAAATATCGCTGCCAAGTACGGCATCAGCCGCCAGGAACAGGATGAGATCGGTGCCCTGAGTCATCAGCGGGCCATGGCGGCGATTAAGACCGGCATCTTTGAAGATGAAATTGTGCCGATTGTCATTCCCCAGCGAAAAGGCGACCCGGTTATTTACAAAGTCGATGAGCGGCCCATGGAGACCAGCGCAGAAAAAATGGGCAGGATTCGTCCCGCTTTTATAAAGGATGGCACAGTAACCGCTGGTAATGCGTCCGGCATCAATGATGCGGCGGCAGCGCTGCTGCTGATGTCTGCCGATAAGGCCAAAGAGCTTGGGTTGACTCCACTGGTGAAGATCAAAGCACATTCAACAGCGGGTCTTGATCCGGCCTATATGGGGCTCGGCCCTATTCCGGCCGTTCGTAAGCTGATGGCAAAGGAGGGTCTGACGATTTCAGATTTCGATTCCCTGGAGCTGAACGAGGCCTTTGCCGTGCAGGCCATGGCCTGTATGCGTGAGCTGGGCTGTGATATTGAAAAGACCAATGTCTATGGCAGCGGTATTTCTCTTGGTCATCCCATTGGTTGTACCGGTAGCCGCATATTGGTGACTCTGATGGGCCAGATGAAGAGAAAAAATCAGTCTCTCGGGCTGGCGTCGCTCTGTATCGGTGGTGGTATGGGCATGGCCATGGTATTGGAGAACTGTTGATAGAGCATCAGCAACTATTTTAGGGTACCATACAGCAGCACGGTTAAGCGAAAGAGGAGAGGGCGAGCGGCCCTTTCCTCTTTTCTATTTGTCTTCAGGACTTTTCAGGTAAATTCAGAAAAATAGTGGAAGTGTATCGACAGACAGTTTCTCTCTACCCGTTTCATCCTTTGCCCCATTGGCAGATAGCGCTTGAATGTGAAATAGTCCGAGAGAGTGATGCCCTCACCCTACGGTATCGCCTAAGCGGGAATATTGAGCAGGTTCATATGCCCTCCAGGGATGATGGCAGGTGTACCAAAAGGCTGGACGGTCTCTGGGAGTCCACCTGCTTTGAATGTTTCCTGCAGGGTTTGAATTGCGATTCGTACCATGAGGTTAACGTGTCCCCGGCAGGGGACTGGAACCTGTATCGGTTTACCGGTTATCGTGCCGGCATGAGGCCTGAGCAGCGGGTATCGTCGCTTTACTCGAAGTCAAAGTGGTCGCAGGAGAGAGTTGGCCTTGATGTTACAATTCCCCTGGCGGAACTGGAGCTTTCGGGCAGAGCATTTCGAGTTGGCCTGAGCGCGGTAATATCTTGTGTGGATAATCAGAAAAGTTACTGGGCGGCTCACCATCCGGGTACGAAACCGGATTTTCATAATGAGGCGGGCTTTATTGTCGATCTGCCGAGACCATGAACAATCATTCACAGGAGGGACGGCATGAAAAAAATCGCATTAATTGCCTACACCGGCGAGTTGGTCTGTTTTTCCCATGTACTGCTCTATTGCCTTGATTATCATCAGAAAGGCTATAGGCTCGAACTGGTCATAGAAGGTGCTGCTACCCGATTGATTACCGATCTTGGGCAACCGGGCAAACCATTTGCCGAGCTTTATGACAAAGTGTGCAAAGCGGGGCTGATTGGTTGTATCTGTCTTGCCTGCTCCAAAAAAATGGGGAGCTATGATGAGGCCCTTCGGCAGGGGTTGACCTTTGGCAGCGAACTGCAGGGGCATCCGTCCCTTGAACGTTTTACCAAAGAAGGCTATGAAGTAATGACGTTTTGACCCTGAGTCTGAGCAGAAAGTGATTACAATCCTAGGAGAAACACGTGGAAAACCCGATTGAACAGTATTGGCAGATACGGCTGGATGAGCTTCGTGTTCAGCTGGAGAAGAATAATTTTGAAGTATTTACAGCAGAGAACAGCGCAGAGGCCGGTGCTCTGGTGATGAACAAAATCCTGCCGGAGACCGGTGCGAAATCGGTCTCGTATGGTGGTTCCATGACCATGAAGTCAGCCGGATTGCACGATGCCTTGCTGGCCTGTGAAGGCATCGAGTTGCTGAGACCGGATGAGCCAGGGCTCTCTTTTGAGGAGAAGATCGAGCGCAGAAGGCAGGGCTTGCTCGTGGATTTCTATATTACCGGAACAAATGCGGTTACCGAGGCCGGGCATCTGGTGAACCTGGATATGATCGGCAATCGGGTTGGCGCCTTGACCTTTGGTCCGAAAAACGTGGTGGTCCTCATCGGCAGAAATAAGATTGTGCCGGATCTTGACTCAGCCATGTACAGGATTAAAGAATATGCCTCGCCGGTAAACGCCATGCGCCTCGATTGCAAGACGCCTTGTGTGAAAACAAGTCACTGTGAAGATTGCAAAAGCCCGGGAAGGATCTGCAATACCTGGACTATTACCGAAAAATCGTTTCCGAAGGCCCGGGTCAAAGTTGTTCTCATAAATGAAGAACTCGGATTCTAGAACCTGCCAGGCGTAAAGCCTGGCAATATCATACAGAGTAGTAGAAGTTATGCAGCGACATCCAATTGAGTTACTTTCTCCCGCCAGGGATCTTGCCTGCGGTGTCGCTGCAGTCAACCATGGCGCAGACGCGGTCTATGTCGGTGCGCCCAAATTCGGTGCCCGTGCCGCTGTGGGCAATTCTCTTCATGATATTGAACAGCTGATACGCCACGCCCACACCTTTAATGCCCGGGTCTATATCGCTTTAAATACCATTCTTACCGATGACGAGATTGAGGAGGCGACCCGTCTTGCCCATTCCCTTTATAATATCGGTGCGGATGCCCTGATCATTCAGGATATGGGGCTGCTCGAATGCGAGCTGCCGCCAATTTCCCTGCATGCCTCGACCCAGTGTAATAACCGCACTCCTGAAAAAGTTGAGTTCCTGGAGAAATGTGGTTTTCAGCAGATCGTGCTGGCCCGTGAGCTGAGTCTGGCCCAGATTCGTGAGATCCGGCAGAACAGCACAGTACCTCTGGAATGCTTCATTCACGGCGCACTTTGTGTTTCGTATAGCGGCCAGTGTTATATCAGCGAGGTGGTGACAGGCAGGAGTGCCAATCGCGGGGAGTGTGCGCAGTTTTGCCGGCATAAGTTTACGCTTAAGGATGGCTCTGGTAAGATCCTGGCCAAGGACAAGTATCTGTTGTCGTTGAAAGACCTTGATCTGTCGAATCATCTGAAATCGTTACTCGATGCCGGGGTAAGCTCTTTCAAGATTGAAGGGCGACTCAAGGGCATAGATTATGTAAAGAACGTTACGGCTTTTTATCGCAAAGCGTTGGATGAGCTTATCGATGCGGATGATAATCTCCAGCAGCTTTCATCGGGCCGCTGTCGATTTACCTTCACTCCAGATACAAGCAAGTCCTTTAATAGAGGGAAAACCGACTACTTCCTGACAAAAAAGAGAAACAGGGCAGGTTCCATCGATACCCCAAAATCGCTTGGAGAGCTTCTGGGAAAAGTTGTGCTGACTGGTAAGGGCAGCTTTGTTATTGCAACTCACATCACAGTACATAATGGTGATGGCCTCTGCTATTTCGATGAAAGTGGAAATTTGGTAGGGGTAAAGGCAAACCGGGCAGAGAGTGCGGGAGATGAACAGAAAATATTTCATCGAGATCGTAAGAATCCACACAAAGGAGCAGTTGTTTATAGGAATCTTGACACCGCCTTTATAAAAGAGCTCAGGCAAAGTGAAAACTGTCGTTTCCTTGAGGTGAGTTTCGCTGTGGGTGAAACGGAAAGCGGTTTGAAGTGCCAAATAGTCGATGAAGATGGAATATGCTCCGAAATGCTCCATGAGGTGAAACCGCAGCAGGCCAGGAAGGCGGGGATGATGGAGAGCGTTATCGAACGGCAGATGAAAAAAGTCGGGGGGACGCCTTTCAGGGTCGCTGTCGTGAAAGTCTTTGTGCGCGAGGACTCATTTTATGCGGCTTCAGACATAAACGAGTTGCGTAGAGCAGCTTGTGAGCAACATCTTCTTGTGCGTAAAGAAAAGTATGAGTCACAAACATTTGATCTGAAACCATCATCACATAAATGGCTTGCGGATACTGTTACCTATCTCGACAACATTCTAAACAGTAAGGCAAAGGCTTTTTATGCGAGACATGGTGTAAAAAACTTCCAACTTGAAATTTCCAAGGCTCGGTTGGCTGATGGGAGCAATGTCGAACTCATGCGAACACGGTATTGTTTGAAAGCGCAACTTGGCAGGTGTCCCAAAAGCAATAAGAAGTATGTGGAGAGTCTTGAGGTTGATGAGAGTATCAATCCAAATCGACACTATACCTTAAATGATAATACCGGGGTTTATGATCTGGAGTTCGATTGCGATAGATGTGAGATGGTTATTAGAACTCGGCAAGCTAGATTCAAGTAATAAGTGCAACACTCTTACCTATAAAGACTTCCAGAGGAGTTAGCCCTCCAAGTACCTTTCTCGGTGTTAGGTTTAACAATAAAATCCTATCCTCTATTTCCTGCTCAGACAGAGTTGAGATATCAAATCCTTTGGGCCAGAAGCGCCTGATCCTGCCATTTGTGTTTTCATTGGTTCCACGCTGCCAACTCGCAAGTGGTTTGGCAAAATAGATTTCCGTCCCTGTCGCTTCAGAAACGGTTGAATGATCGGCAAATTCCGAACCGTTATCAAGGGTAATCGTTCGGACCTCCGGCACTTTCCTCAATAACGCTGTCATTGCTGAGGCCACTTTGCCTTTTGTTTTCCTAGAAACTCGTTGGACCAATGTGAACCTGCTCATTCGATCAACGAGTGTAACCAGGTAACCCTTCTTGCCGTGGACTGTGTCACCTTCCCAGTCGCCAATGCGACTGCGCTTGTCTACAATTGCAGGTCTTTTAGAGATATCCTGGCGTTGAGGTATCAACGAAGCTCCAGCCATATGCCTTCTCTTGCCGTCTTTCCAGCGCTTTTTACCATGCCTTGGCAGTCGACTGAATAACCTCCCACCACGCGCTTTATCGTTATAAATACATGTTTCTGATTACCACCAATCCTCAGCACAACTCAAAACATGTTGAGGAATAGGGTCCGAGTTTACCGCGTCAACAATCAACGATGTAAGCAATAAGGGAAGCCTGAATCTACGATTGAAACGGTAACAAAATTCACCAAGATATCTAGGTAAATGGCGATGACTCATGCCATGATAGGTGCCAATGACTGCATTCTTCACATTACCAATTACGGTGTTGAGCCAATCGAACACTCTGAAATTTGGAGTGTTATATCGGCCTGTGGTTTTGATCGGATAGTGTATATGCCCGGTTTTTTCAACGCTTTTGAAGCAGGCAAGCCCATCGGATACTACGACTGATTCAGGGCTCAGGTGATGTTTGGCCCAGCGAAGCATCTCCGCTGATTCGTAGCTACCAACACGACTCAAACGCATGAATACTGGGTGGCCTGCTTCGTTACGCTGCAAGGCCGCTATGAATGGTGTTTTACCCGGTGCGCCCCGGCCACGTTTTCCACCAGATTTTTTACCGCCCCAGTAGACGTCGTCGACTTGAACCAGACCACCCAGAGGCATCGAGTCATCAGCTTTCTTCATAACCATTTGGAGTTTATGTTTTACCCTCGTTGCTGCATTCAAGGAATGATCCTGCTATAAAAGAGTGGACACCCAGATAAGCCAATATTAAAGAGATTGGCAGGAGGAAGATATGAGTGTTCAAAGAAGAAGATACGATCCAGATTTCAAGCGCAATGCAGTTCAGCTGACCGATGATCCCGGCAGGTCAGTGCAAGATGTAGCCGACAGTCTCGGTATCTCTAAAGACCTTCTCTACAAGTGGAGGCGTGAGTTTCGAGCCAAAGAAGAACTAGCTTTCCCTGGGAACGGTCGTGAGGCTCTGACTGAGCAGGAAAAGAAAATCAGGGACCTGGAGAAAAAGCTCAAGGATGCCGAGATGGAACGAGATATCCTAAAAAAAGCTGTGGCCATCTTCAGCAGAGCACCGAAATGAAATATAGATTTATTGAAAAGAACCGCTCAGCATTTCCGGTGAAGAAGATGTGCCAGGCTTTAGAAGTTACCCCGAGTGGTTTCTATCGTTGGGAGAAAGCTCCTATCTCCAAGCGAAAACGAGAAAATATACGGATTAAAGAGCGCGTGAAGGAGATCTTTAGCGTTCATAAAGGCATGGTCGGCAGCCCGCTTGTTACCGCTGACTTGCGAGATGAGCGTGAATTTTCCAGCGTTAGTCGGCCTCGCGTTGCGCGATTAATGAAAGAAATGGGGTTGAGGTGCAAAACAACAAAGAAATTCGTAGTAACAACCGATTCAAAACATAAGCAACCTGTAGCGTCGAATCTGCTCGATCGTAAATTCTCAGTTTCAGCTCCAAACACCGCCTGGGTGAGCGATATCACCTACATCAAGGTCGGTGCAAAATGGCATTATCTCACAGTGTTTATTGATCTATTCTCTCGCGCGATTGTTGGCTGGGATCTGAGCGATTCCCTGGAGAGTAAATCTGCAATATATGCACTTAAAAAAGCAATAATGAGGCGCAGGCCTGCACCAGGTTTGATGATCCATAGTGATCGTGGCATTCAGTATGCAAGTTCCAGTTTCAGGGCTGTACTAACACAGAATGGATATATTCAAAGCATGAGTCGCAAGGGAAATTGTTGGGATACTCAGTTATAGTGGTATTGAATGTCAGGCTAGCCTGACCCGTGCTGGGATTGGCTCTATTGCCTTTGCGTTGACCTGTCGGCTGGCCCTGGCGTTCCCCATGCATCACTGGGCCGATTGCTTGTGACCTAATAGGAGCTTTGTCCTGCATCTTGAGTGTCCTGTCCTGTAATCCGGGCTGGTGATACCTACTAAACTTTTAGGAGGTAGTCGATGAGCAGCCAACTGACACGTGAGGTAATCCTTGGTGTTGATACCCACTTGGACCAGCACATTGGAGTCGTCATTGATAGCGTAGGCAAACTTTTAGGTCATTTATCAGTTACAGCTAATTCAAAAGGATATAAACAATTAGCTAAATGGGCTCGATCTTTTGGAGACCTGCAAAGAGCGGGGATTGAAGGTACTGGAACTTATGGTGCGGGCCTGGCCAGGTATCTTGCTGCGGAGGATGTTTTAGTTCTGGAAATTAATCGACCAGATCGTTCAATGCGCCGATTTCGTGGAAAATCTGATCCAACAGATGCTGAGAGTGCAGCCCGCACCGTTTTATCAGGTACCGACTGTGCAGTTCCAAAATCACAGTCAGGTGCAGCAGAAGCAATGCGTATTATTTCAGTTGCTCGACGTAGCACGGTTAAATCCAGGACACAGACAATCAACCAGCTAAGAGGCTTGTTAATTTCTGCGCCAGATGAAATAAGATCAAGATTATGGAAATCAAATGCTGCCGAGT
This sequence comes from Desulfosediminicola ganghwensis, assembly GCF_005116675.2. Lineage (NCBI taxonomy): Bacteria > Pseudomonadati > Thermodesulfobacteriota > Desulfobulbia > Desulfobulbales > Desulfocapsaceae > Desulfosediminicola > Desulfosediminicola ganghwensis. Next base: position 489,442 of record NZ_CP050699.1, on the reverse strand, counting down.
GTGCGAAATGCTGTGCACGCCTTCGTTCTTTGGGTGAAACAAACTGGTCGAAAACCTTGGCAACAACACTTCGCCTCCTTGCTAAGCGCTGGTTATACTTGACAGAAGAACTGAAGTTATTAGACAAAGATCTGGAACAATTGACTGCAAAAGCAGCTACGCGGGTGCGTAAGCAGTTTGGTGTCGGGCCTCAAACAGCTGCCATATTGCTATCTGTAGCCGGCGATAATCCTGAACGTTTACGAAGTGAATCAGCACTTGCATCGTTGTGCGGTGTTAACCCTTTGGAAGCATCTTCTGGGAAAACAGTCCGTCACCGCCTGAATAGAGGTGGTAACCGAGCTGCAAACAATGCTCTCTGGACGATCGCCATGGTACGCATGAGGAGTGATCCACGCACCCAGGTTTATGTCGCTCGTAGAACTGCAGAAGAAAATCCGTGAAAGAGATACATCGTTGTTTGAAACGTTATATTGTCAGAGAATTGTACCCATTAATTTTGGCTGATTTGGAAGATGCCGCCTTGACCTCTTGACATAGGAGCGTCAATGCAGTCGCTGAATCCTTCTTTGCCTCTTTGAAGACACAGCTGACTCATCATGTGAAATTTCGCGACAAATTGGAAGCCGAGCATTCACTGTTCAACTATATAGAGGTCTATTTTAATCGTCAGAGGAAGCACTCGACGAACGGTTACAAAGCACCAGCTCTTTTTGAGCAGGAGTGGTGGGATAGGGAAAAAACGGCTTAACTAGGGTTCCACTTTATTGTTGCAAGATCAGAAATCCCGAGCAAACGCATAAGCTTTAAAGCAGGTATTCCTTCTTTGGATTGGCTTACAAAATAGATGGCTAGAAACCACGTTGTTAATGGCAGTTTTGATGAAGCGAAAATAGTCCCACTCAGTAGAGAGGTTTGATGCCGACAAGCAGCACACTGAAAAAGAGCTCTTGTTTCGATATAATAACTCTTTTCGTTGGTGCAGCGTGGGCACTTGTATCCAGTAGGCCACTTGGAGCGAAAAACCTGTTCACGGCATTGGGCCTCTGTTCCAAACTGCTTGAGAAATCGTTGAACGCTCACGCCAGGCTGAAATTGGACCTTATTTCTTTTACCCATGCCATATACCCCCTTTGTGTTTTTAGAGAATTATGACATGGATGGGTGGTCATATAGTGATACCCCTGTGTAGTTTTTTGAGCTTGGCTGAACTTTAGTGGTAATCAGATACATGTTTAGATAGTGCTATGGCATAGGGCCGATTCAGGTGACAATTCAACTTTCATCCTCTGACTGATTGCTTCAGAAGACCAGCCAAGCGCTACAGATTCGGAAATAATACGATCACTTTCAGGAGAGCGTTTGTTATGTTTATGGCTTTCTGGGCGTCTTTTATCGGTTGATAATTGCGCAGCATCAGCGTCATAACCATCAGTGGTAGAGTTCCTCCTAAGTTCCCTGCTTACAGTGCTGTAACTGACTCAAGCCCATCAGTTATGGATCTGCTACTCATCCCTGCTTTACGAAGTCCTGAGGTCTGGTATCTTTGTTCATGAGTGAGTTGTCGGTAGTGTTGGTGTTGTTTCATGCAATCCAGACCTTGGTTAAGTGTAGGAGCTGAAACCATTGAAAACTCACTCACTTTTCCACTTTCAGTCTGTTGCACTTATTGTACTAATCCAGCAATCCACTTGATACGTTGGGGAACCATTTTTTTTAGTAAATTTCTTATATTGTAAGAAGATTTTCTGTTCTCTAATTGATTGTAATTGTGTGATAGTTGGTGTGGCGCAGCTGGTGAAAAACAAATAGAGTATATTGCTTATTACGTGAATTAAGCACGCGCAAATTAAGTAAATTCTTTTGGTTCTTCGACGTTTCATATGGATTTCAATATTGAACCAGCAGGACTCGCGATCATGTAAATCATGGCAATGAACGTTTCATTGTTCCGGTAACCTCGTGCACGATTCCTTGCTGCTTGGAAGAGGCTATTGAGTCCCTCAAGTCGAGCATTAGTATAAGTTGAAGCCCATCTTTGAATCACTTGGTTTGCATGCTTTTTCAGTGTAGCAAGAGCATCTAGAACGCTTGCAGTGTATTTGTTCCCTTTAACAAGGAGTGTCGCTTTCTCTATGAAAACATTGATTCGCTCTTCAGCTTGCTCGATACTTTCTGCGTTTCTAATCCAGGCCAAAGACTCCTTGATTTGCCATGCTGTGGCTGTTTCGCATTTGGTTTCCAGCAAAGTACTCAATGCGGTAACCTGCTTTGAGGTCAGACGTTTGTTTTTCCCTTTGAGAACTGCATATCTTGAACCTGGAGGAAGATTGATAAAACGATGCTCAAGTTTACGTGTATCATCGACAGATTTGACAAATTTCTGAACGATATGAAACCAGTCGATAGTAACATTGCTTTTAGGAAGATGTTCTTTTACAGCACTTAAAAAGGCAGGTGACATGTCACACACAACCTCTGCTATGTTGTCAACTTTGCCACCTTTGGCTTCAAGGAATGTTGTGAACTCTTGAACAGTTTTCTTCCCTTTTCCTGAGGTTACAAAAAGAACGGGCTCAGAAGACTTCTCCATATCAATAAAGGTAGTTACATAATTGTGGCCACGCTTACTTGCCGTTTCGTCGAGTCCAATAGAGCGGACTTCAGAGAAATCGAATTGAGACAATGCTTTGTTAACATAATGAAAAACAATGCGCCAAAGCCTTTTGTCAGTAATGCCAATGATCCTTGCTGCAGCATTTACTGGCATTTCTCTAACCAGGGTAAGTGCTGCTTGTTCAAACAACAGGGTGAAACCGCTACCTTCTCGTGCCCACGGCACCTTCACGAGCCGAACACCATGCTCTGGGCATATCACTCTAGGCACGCGTGCAGTTATGTAACAATGATGTTGGAAAAAATTGAGATGTCGCCATTTTTTCTCTGTGAAATCATGAGCCGAACACATTTTTTGACATTGCGGACAAGGGTATTGGCTTCCACGATCAGCAGCAATCTCAAGTTGCAATTCGTGAGGCTTCTTTTCAAGGTCTAGATGCTGATCAACTAGTCGCCATGGGGCTTGCAGGCCAAGTCCCAAAACCATGATGTCATTTGTGTTCATACCGTCTCAATATAAGGATTTTTGAAAACGGCGATTATAAACAATTCCACTCATTTCGTCGAAGAGCCATTCTTTTTGGGTGTACATTGTGTAGGTACTATTGTAATTTGTTTCGGTGGTTGAACTCTTGTGTCAAGAGAGAACTTGATATTGAAATCTAATTAACTTAAGCCGTCATGTAATGGAGGGATTGAACCGTTATGATTGTGAGAAATAGTAATTTTTTGTCAGATTTAGAAAACGGGAAACTATTGAAGATAGATCTTGGATGTGGGAGTAATCCCAAAAAAGGTTGCTATTCTCTTGACCAAGTAGATCTTGATGGTGTTGATGTGATATGTGACTTGAATAAGCCATTATCTGGGATTCCCGATCATAGTGTTGAATATATTTATAGCAGGCATGCTTTTGAGCATGTAGATAATTTAATACAATTAATGGAAGAGTTGCATAGGATAGTAATTCCTGGTGGGGAAATTGAAATTATTGTCCCACATTTTTCAAATGTATTGGCATTTTCTGATCCAACCCATATTCGTTTTTTTGGCATTCTTACAATGTTTTACTTTGTGAATAAGTCTAAGCAACCGTTCGAAAGGAAGGTCCCAGACTATTATAGTAATGCGAAATTTGTTGTGAAGGGATTGAAAGTAGATTTCTATAGAATGGGTATTGTAGACAAAATATTTGCGTCTACAATAGAAAAGTTGGTCAATTTGAATTTGTTTACTCAGTTGTTGTTCGAAAGAAGATTTTGCAAGATATTTCATGCATCACAAATAAGATTTTTACTAGCCCCTGACGTTAAGTGTGATCATTGATGAAGCGGTTAGTAATATTTGCAGGTTATAGCGAAAAACAAATCTTGCATTCATATGTAATTCATTACCTAAATAAACTTAACGAGATTTCGGATGTCATTGTCGTCTTTGATAATTATTTCAATAATGACACTATTGATGAGATTAATAAATATGCAGTAAAATCCATCTCGAAGCATCATGGAGAATATGATTTCGGGTCATATAAACGCGGTTTCGTATGGGCTCTTGAAAATGATATTCTGAAAAAATACGATAGTTTGACGTTTTGTAACGATTCTGTTTTTGGCCCTCTGTATAACATAGAGAAAATATATAATAATTTTGATGCTCATCATTCGTGCGATTTTTGGGGAATGTTCAAAATTGTTAAAAAAGATATAGAGCATATTCAGTCTTTTTACACAGTGTTTAAAAAGAATGTTTTTGAGTCAGATTGTTTCAGGGATTTTGTGTTAAATATAACCAAACTTGATACTCGTGATGAAATTGTGACAAAGTATGAGTATGGTTTGTCGAAAGTTTTACACAATCAAGGGTATTGTTCAAAGGGGTTATTTTATGGGGAAAAGTATAGTGCAAGAAATTTTAACGCATTAGATTTGATAGTTGATGGCTTTCCGTTTATGAAAAAAGCGATTTTTAAGCAGAATGAAAGAACGGTTTTGGATTGCAATGAGTTGTCTCAATGGATGACTGTGGTTAATAGGAACTGTTTTGAATATAATTCAGAATATGTTCTAGAATATCTGAAGAATGAAGGCTTATTGAGTGAATATGAAAAAATGATTTCTGTTTCTTTATTTAGACAATTTATAAATAAGAGGAACTGCAAAAAGGAATATGCCTGTGACAGTGAATATCGTCGAACGTAATGTGAACAAAAATATGATCGATAGATGTTGACGGTTTTTGTGGAATAGGGAAATTTTCTTGGGCCAAACTGGATGTGCGTTTAAATAAGGAATTTATTGATTTTAACTTTAAAAAAGATTTGAATATGAATGTTGACTACCCTGTTTGTATATCATTTGATGAGAACTATTTATTTCCCGCTTGTGTGACAATTTGTTCTTTGTTGGAAAACGCTTTTCCTCAAACGTTCTACAAGTTGTATATTATAACTGATGGCCCTTGTGCAGAGTATTCATTGCCCTATATTGAGAAAATATTCGAAAAATATCCGAGGCATTCTTACGAATTTTTACGACCGTTACCCGTGATGGAAGGCGCTGTAGAAAAAAAGCATCTGACAATATCAAATTATAATAGATTTGCGATACCAACGTTATTGTCGACCTTAGATAAAGTTTTATGGATTGATGTAGATGTAGTAGTAAATCGAGACATTTCGGATTTGTTTAAGCTAGATTTGGGTGAGAATATAGTTGCTGCTGCTCGCATGAATCCGCCTATGAAACAAGATTTTGTGTCCGTGAACGAGTATTATAATGCAGGAGTCTTGTTGTTTAATATTAACAAATGGGATGAAGTGTCTGCCCAAAGAGAATTGATTGATTTAATAGGAAATAATGAATTTGAAAGGCCTACTCAGGATCCATTGAATATTTTAACTAATGGGCGAACCGAATATGTAGATTTTAAATATAATATTTTGCTACAAAGTAATCACCCCGTCAGGTATTTGGAGAGATGTTTTGGTGCTAGAATTGAAGAAGTGTTGAAAGACGCGTATATTTATCATTTTGTCGATAGATACAAGCCGTGGAATTACAAGAACCACTTCTTCTTTCAGGAGTGGTATAAATATTATAAAATGCTTCCTTTTGAAAATGTGGATTGGGAATTTAATAATTATAAACAGGTTGATTATTTTAAAATCGCCAAGTTAAAACTTCGAAAATATAAGCTCTTAAAGATGGTTACTTTGGGGGTAGTAAAAAAAATAACAGATAAAAAAAAGTATTATCAGCGAATTGTTGAAAGTTGTTTATGATTTTGACGATACAATGAACTTATCAAGTTTTTTTAAATTGATGATTATCCCTAAAGCCCAGCACGGGAAAAATCTTTGAAGGTGATCACTATATGATACCAATGGCATGTCATAATCACCTAGATAATATTCGTAGGAAGAAATGACAGGCCAAAGAATACAGTTCAATTTCAAAAAGATTTCAGTTTGAATCACTGCTGTCTCACAAATAATAACGTGATTACGGATAAATAAAGGCTCGGAGAGCTTCTTGTGTTATAGTGAATTTGCGAAAAACAATATAATAACAAGGAGATCCGAGCCATGGCTCATTCTAGCACAATCCTAAATCAGATTGCTTCATTTTTCCCAAGACATGATTTTGAGAAACTGGCAAGAAAGCATCATCATGGACAAAAGTTTCGCTCCTTCAACAGATGGAGCCAGTTTCTCGCCATGACTATAGCCCAACTCACTTCCAGAAAGAGCCTTCGTGACTTAGTCAGCAACCTGGCCGTTCAAAAGTCTCGTTTGTATCATTTGGGTATGAGGCCAACTAGTCGGGCCACCTTGGCTCGTGTCAATGAGCAACAGCCTTATGAGACTTTCAAAGCCATGTTCTTTCAGCTTTTGCATAAGTGCCAGGCGAATGCTCCGAAGCATAGGTTCAAGTTCAAGGGTAAAATTTATTTACTCGATGCAACGATGGTCAATCTCTGTCTCTCAGTGTTTCCGTGGGCTAACTACCGCAAAACCAAGGGTGCCATGAAATTGCATTTTGGCCTTGATGCAAGTGGCTATCTTCCAGTCTTCATGGATATGACGGAGGGCAAAAAACATGAAATCGAATGGGCACGATCTCTTAACCTGCCTGCCGGTTCTTGTGTAGTTTTTGACCGAGGGTTCACCGATTACACTTGGTACGAGACCCTCGACAAACGCAAAATAACGTTCGTAACACGGCTTAAAAGTAATGCAAAAGTCTATCGCTACGGCAACCGACGTAAACCCGATTCTCCTGATGTTCTTGAAGACCAAAAGATAAAAATTCCAGGATATCAGTTCACTTTTCGACGGATTATCTATGTTGATCCAGAAACGGGCATTGAGTATCAGTTTGTGACAAATTCGAGGAAACTCAAAGCATCAGAGGTTGCTGCAATTTATAAAGAACGCTGGCAAATCGAACTGTTCTTTAAGTGGATCAAGCAACAACTAAAAGTGAAGACGTTTCTTGGAACATCTGAAAACGCAGTACTTACACAGCTATGGATTGCCCTCTGTGTCTATCTAATGCTGTCGTATTTTAAATTCATGGCCAAATTCAAAGGATCGCTCACGCAACTGCTCAGGCTATTGCAATTGAACATTTTTGAAAGAAGACCGTTGGCTGACTTGTTAAAGCCGCCTGACAAACCAGGAAAAACACAATTTTCGCCACAACTTGCATTGTGGAATTAACTATGAGACAGCAGTGAGTTTGAATAGATTTATCAATATATCAAGCGCTGTAGAGCAGTGGCGAGAAAGCATTTTCAATGCTCGTTGGCCTTCTGGATATAAATTTCAGAGATGCGGATATACCAGGTACTGCATGGTATAAAACCCGAAATTTATATCAATGCCGTTACCAGTGTTCACTACAAACGACACAATATTTGCCATATCAAAGCTGCCTCTTGCTACTTGGTTCCTCAGATTTTTTCTTTATTGCCCAATCTAAAGATGGTCTGTCAGCGCTTAATCTGCGACGATTGCATGATATTTCAATCAATGTTGCTAAGAAAATGAAGAACAAGCTCCAGCAGGTTATGAAAGTCGCCGATGACAGTCTTTGCCCTCAATGGCCTAGTTGAACTTGATGACGCATATTGGTGCGTTAAAAGAACCGGTGGTAAGCATGGTCGTGGAACCAAGCCGAAATCCCACTTTTCGCTGCCATACTCCGTAACGAAAAAGGCCATTCGATTTATATGAAAATGAGCAAGTTGAACTCCTTTTCTTCCCTGGGAGTTCGCAAGTAGTCGTTGAAACATTCTTGCCACGAAAGTGTCGTTGCTTCATATGAATATGGCCCGTCGCGAGGGGTTACTGATAGCGTTGCTTGCCGCGGCCCTGTCCAATACAAGTGAGATTTATCGCAACCCCGACAACACGATTTTCCATTGGTTCAACACGATGATCGGCAATGTCAAACGGGCCATACAATGCGCACATCATGCTATGAGTTTCAAGCATTTGCTGAGGTGTCAGGCTGAATTCTGTTTTCGTTTCAACAACCGTTTATATATGGGAACCATGGTTAGCTCACTTACTTGATACTGCGCGGTTGCTAAGCCAATGCAGGTTCTTGAATAGAAGTTACAAGCTAACAAATATTTTTCAGATCACATATGAAACCCAGCCAAATTTTCGACCACAGAAAAAGCTGCCTCACCACATCTGTGGTATCTGTGACTTAACGCTACACACTCATCATTCCAATAAAGATGGTTCCAATGATGAAATCTCTCTTAACCCATACTGAAAAACACCCAATAGTTAAATACCTGAAAGAGTTCTTGAATTGATTGTACTAAAACCAAATCATAAACATGGCCGAAATTTACACGCAATCAGAATTATTTATGTTTAAATGTTACTTTTTCTTTCGTTCTTCCCTGTCAATTTATCTGTTCTTGATTTATAAAATAATCATATATTGTTTTATCTTCTTTTAAGATTCCTTTTTTTATAAACTCAACATGATATTTTCGTCCTATCATTCTTTCATATTCTTCATACAATTTTCCTGCTTTATAACATTCGTAAAAATAACGCCAATGACTACCTGTTTCTTGTTTCGAGATGGCATTACGGCTTAACGCCTCTCCACCTGTAATCACTTTCCGCTTGAATTGTTCATAATTTTGAGTGGAATAATGATATATTGATACATCATTGCTTTTCTGATTAATTTTATTGTCAATTTCAACATTATGATTCCCTGCAGCTATTTTTATATAGCCCCTCGTTCTATGTATCACCTTGTGGTATTTAAAATCATATATGTTCCACTTTGACAAGTCGTATTCACCTGTTTCCTTTAAAATCTTTTTAACTACATATCGATTTTTCCAGAATGTTTGTTCTTCTGTAACTGGAACCATATTTTTCCAGTAACACTTTATGACATTTGCTTTTGTTTTAGTTAATGCTTTTTTTAAATCATGCGATTTAGAATGCCAAAACTCATCAGCATCCGAATTAATTACCCAATCTGCTAAATAGACTCTTGTTGCAACATTGATCATTCTGTCAACCCATTCAGACTGCCTATAATCCTGAGACGGTTCGTCGATAATCTCATAAATCCAACCTTTATTTACGTATTTTTCTAAGATTTGTCGAGTCCCATCTGTTGATTTATTATCGGTAACAATAAAGCCATCAACACCCATTTGTTTGTGGAATATTAGATTATTCTCGATTAAATGCGATTCATTCTTAACGAGTAAAGTCATCACTAACTTTAACTTACTTTTCTTAGGGAAATGTCTTTTTATAAAGTTTAACATCCTTACTTCCCCTCTGCCTCTATTAAGTTAGAGATATAAAGCAGTCTTGTTGAATATCAATTAAGTTGTAAAACTTTCGTGACAAATTATGGCACCTTAACAGGTGCTCTAAATTTTTGACTCTCTCGACACCCATGTAATGAAAATATCTTATTGTAGGGTAATCAACCTGCGGTTAAATTCTACATTCACTGGTCCAGGCAGTCGTTTGCCGAGTGAATCATAACAAACCTGATCAGGTAGTTACTACGAACGATTAAAGATCATGTGAAATATATTGTGTCGCAATATTAGAGTTTTAATGTATAGTTTAAATAGATGGGATGGTCTGATACTATAAGTTTCGAAAATATGTTTCTTGAAGTCTGAGATTTCTATATTTTTTTTATTAGCTATTTTTAGAAATTTAAAAGCAAGCAATTTGTGTTCAAGCTCCAATATGTAGTTGTTATGAGCAACATTCCATGTTGAATCCATTATCTTAATGAAATTAGACTGATGGTTTCTAGGATAATTTGAGGAGTTCGTGGTTGACCCATTACGCTGCCGGTAATTATAAAAATACTCGTCGTGTGCGTAGATATTTATTTCTTTTGAGAATATCTTCCAGAAAATTTCTTCGTCCTCATAGAGTAAACCTGGCGAAAACTTTATGTGCTCAAATATATCTTTTTTATATAGCTTGTTGCACAACGCAGTTTCAACCTTGAAGAGATTTCCTGCCCTTTGTTTTATAAAGCCGGTTTGTCTTCTAGTATTTACATATCGAAATGTGTTGTTTGATTCAAAACAATGTATAATACCGCATGTAATTACATCGTAATTATGTTCAACTGCAGACTGTACCATTGCTCTTATTGTGTTTTCAGCTATCCAGTCATCAGAGTCTAAAAAGAATATATACTCTCCATTAGCTAATGTTAATCCTTTGTTTCTAGCGGCTGATTGCCCATTGTTCCGTTGGAGAAAATAAAAAACATTATTATGTTTTTTTTGGTAGTTGAGTATTATTTCCTCGGAATTGTCTGTTGAGCCGTCATTAATAATGATCAATTCTATTTTATTGTAGGTTTGCCGTAAGGCGGAGACTATGCAGTGTCTTATATATTTTTCAGTGTTGTATACAGGTATTATTATTGATACTAATGGTGATTTGAGGGGCATGGTTATAGGGCAAAGCTATAAAGAAAAAGATGATAGTTATAGACGGATTTTCTGGAAAACACTTGAAAGGTAGTTTAGTAGCCTTAGTTTAGGTTCTTGGTCACGGAACAGAACGTTTAGTACTGATTTTGGATTCAAAGATTTACCCAGCCGGCAATAATGAAAATTTTGATTAGAATTCTTAATTTTGTCAATTAAAGTAAAGTTGCCATTGGGTTGTTTCTTTCTAGTGAAAATTGTAACTTTAGCTGGTATTTTTTTACAGAAAATTAGACTGTGAAAAGCAGACCCTTCGATTCCTGCTATGTGTTTTGCATTATAAAATAGTGAAACTTGTTTCTTGATGGATAAATCCAAAGGATTTACAACCACCCAGCCACGCATAGTGAGAAGCGCTTCAATTTCTTCTTCATTGTTAAACGTTTTGGGATGAAAATTTGTTCTATTTGAATTGCGTGAAAGCCAAATTTTTCTATTCTCAAAAATGTTATCATTTTTGTCGATAACCGACATGAAGTTATTGTGCTGATCTGTGAATTTATCCCAGATCAAATATTGCGGTTCGGTCAATTTTATTTTTTCGAACAATGTAGGTTTGGTGATAAATATGTGTTTTCGCTTGTTTAAGTTCCAAAAAGATAGTATTTCCTTTTGCCAATTTTTAAATCCAGGTTCGTTGCAATGCCATACTAAAGGAGGGCTTCCATTGTAATTGCTTAACCTTGCGAGACTTTCTAGGATGAAATGGCCATAATGGTCGAATTTTGTACCAGCATAAAATACAGGTTCTTGTATGGTTTTAGTTGGTTGAGAATAAACATCTCTCAAGGGAAAATCGCTTTTTAAATTATCGACCTTCCCATTTCTAATTCTATACAGATGACAAATTGATTTATGCGTGATTGGATCAAGAAAGCCCGAGTTTTTAGTTAAAATTGCTTTTAAAAATTGCATTAATGAAATTCGATAATAAAAATTAGTTAAAACCCCATTTGTTGACGGGTATATTTGTGTTGGATTTTAGGAGGATCATATCCTCTCGAAGTTGTAAATATATAAAATCTTTTTCCGACTTAGTAAGACTACGCTTTTCTACAGGTGGAAACAAGCGTGAAGAAATTGAGTCCCGAACTTTTGAAACAATGTTACTTTTTTCATAATAACTTAATTGCGGGAAAAGTTTCCTTAGAGTGTTTTGGAAATGTGATCCATTTTTTGCAGCATTTTTAATCATATATCGCTTAGGATAATGATCTTTTGAGATCTCAAGGTGCTCATATACTTTAGTCATGACTAGTGCAGGTTTAAATTTTAGATCATCAAAGTCTACGAACAAAAAACTATCTTGATGAAAATAATCAAAGTAAGAATTGATCTGTGTCCAGTACATGCATGTATGGATAGGTTGTTGGTGTTCTTCTTGAAACATCAAGGAGGGGTCGGTTTTTATATGGTTGAAATGAGATAGAATTCTTTCAAATGGATCCCTAACAATGTAAATAAATTTGGGTCGAATACCATAATTGTACATACTTTCAGGAACATTTTTAACACTAGGGTATGCGGTATAGCAAGTAGATGCCTCTAATGCGTATTTGTGCCTTTTGCTATCAAATTTCCAAAGTTTATGATATTCCTTGATGTTAGATTTGGGAGCAAAATAATTAGGGAAATAAAAAGGTTCTTTGTTCATCGATGGGCATATCTCAGGGTGTTGCTCCAAGTAAGTGTATAGAGAAGTTGTCCCGCACTTCATTGCACCCAAAATAATTACATACTGATCAGGTTTAATGCAATTCGTCATCTATAGATAATTTGTTGAAATTATTATGCGCAAAGGAACTGTTAGATAGTGTGGTCCTTTATCTCGTTAACTGGGTAATCTTCTACAAAGTCCAAAAAATATCAAGTCCATTTATTGTGAATAGAAGATATAAGTCCTGCAATCCTTTTAAGTCCTCGATAGTGAGTACTAAAAGATGCTCTTTACAAAGAGTTTAGATAGTTGATAATCCTCGAGTGGGGCATGTGAGGGTTAGGTGTCTTCTAACTGTAAGACAAGGCACATGTAAATTGGGGAGGCATTGATGAATGCAATCTAATTATCCAAGTTGTTGGACGAAGCCGCTCCCGCGGCGGAGAACAACCAATACAGTGTATAACTCCTGTAAGCGTATAATTCCATACACTTACAATAAAACGAAGTATACCATGAACCCCAAAGAAGTAAAACGATTTGAATCCCTGTATCAGCGTCACCAGAACTTGCTCAAACTCCAGGGTAAAAGTAGTTCGACGATCGATGCTTATTCCCGTGCTGTCCGATGAGTGAGTGGTCATTTTGACTGTTGCCCTGATGTATTGACTCAGGAGGAATTGGAAAACTATTTTCTACAACTGGTGGAGAGCCATTCATGGAGTACCGTCAAGCTTGACAGGCTAGGCCTCCAGTTTTTCTGGAAGCATGTACTTGATACGGAATGGAAATGGCTGAACATTGTAAAACCACCTAAGATCAAATCCATCCCTGACATTCTTACCCATAAAGAAATTGAACGGATCCTCGGTGCTACCCAAAAACTGCCCTACCGCGTATTTTTTTTGACCACATATTCAATGGGACTGCGTCTCGAGGAAGCACTGTCTTTGCATGTTGGGGATATCGATGCCGAGCGAAAGCTGGTGCATATAAGACGAGGAAAAGGCCATAAGGATCGAATGGTTCCGTTGCCGGACTGAGCCCTTCAGGCCTTACGGCTCTACTGGTGCTGGCATCGGCATCCGTCACTTATCTTTCCGAACCGAAAATGCTCAGCTGAAACTATTCGAAATTCTACCACTCACATGGATAAAGGAGGGACACAAAATGCCCTGAAGATCGTTATGGCAGCATGCAACATTAAAAAAAAATATCTATCCACTCTCTACGACATAGCTTTTCAACCCACCTACTTGAACATGGTTTGAGCCTTCGTCACATCCAGGCCCTGCTTGGTCATGCCAGCCCTAATACAACCGCACGCTACACCCATCTCACCAACGTTACGGAAAAAGATAACTGGCAAGCTATCAACAGGTTAAACGACACTCTGCAGCTCAATATCGAGGGGGTGTGAAATGGAAATGGCGACAATCGTAGAAGAATATCTGGATGCATACCTTTCCAGCTACGGCTCCACCGCTCTTCCAGGGCACCTGAAAACCTTCACTGCCATTATCAGCTGCCGAACACCTGCTTCAGGTGAGTTGCATGTGCAATGCCCAGACTGCAACCACGCAGAATGGCGCCCCCTGTCTTGTGGGAACAGACATTGCCCCAAATGCCAGAATCACAACACAAGTCAGTGGCTTGACAGGCAACAACAAAAGCTCCTGCCTGTGCCATATTTCATGGCAACATTCACCTTGCCTAGAGAGCTAAGGCCTTTAGCCTGGTTTAATCAGAAAGCGGTTTACGATCTGATGTTCAAGGTTGTTTCCGTGACTTTGAAAGATTTTGGCTTGAATCCAAAAAACTTGGGCGCAGAGATCGGCATGACCATGGTGCTCCATACCAACAGTAGACCACTTGATTTCCATCCACACATTCATGCTGTTATCCCAGGAGGTGGTATAGACAGGCGGCGTAGGTATTGGAAAAAGACTCAACACAATTACCTGTTCAATGGAAACGCTTTGGCTAAAGTGTTTCGGGCTCGATTCCTGGATGCGTTAAAAGGAGCAGGGTTAAAAATACCGCAAAATCTTCCGAAAGAATGGGTGGTACACTGCGACTATGCGGGAAAAGGCATGGCAGCTCTTAAATATTTGTCACGGTATCTCTACCGTGGTGTGATAAGCGAAAAAAACATCATCGAAAATCGGGATGGTAAAGTCACATTCAAATATGTCGACAGCACAACCGGAGAAACAAAACAGCGGACTCTTCGAGGCGAGGCATTCTTAAACCTCGTAGTAACACACGTGCTACCGAAAGGCTTTAGGAGAGTAAGAGATTACGGCTTCCTACATAGCAATGCAAAAAAGCTACTCACTCTAGTGCAGATGATACTACACGTGATCACTGCGCTACTTTCCCCGCGGACTAGGCCAACCTTTAAGTGCCCTTGCTGTAAAAATTCAATGCTGGTTATCGGTTTCCGCAGGGACATCCGTAGGACGGGTTAACAGGTCATCCTGGCGAGGCGATACCACCAACTACTGCAGGGGGAACTTGTACTCTCTATGCAATAGAGTTTGTTTTTTGACACACCTGCAAAGGTGAAGGGATACGTGCGCCCTGAGAATTGCGGTATTTTTTCAATTGCACTTCTGGGAAGTTTCTCAAAAAATATAATTCCTTCTTATAGTTCGTGCTTGTCCAACCACGGATAAGATTGTGGTTCGCTTTGCTCACACAATCTATCCTTATTCGGTATGTAAGCGCTAATAATCCCCATCTTTTGAATCCAATAAATTCGTGTTCCAGTATAGTCTATCCTGTCCACGGAAGTGCGCATTGTGAACAGCAGCAATATCCGGAATACATGGGGCAGGTCGTGAATCTTGGTCCACTCTCTGCTTGCATATCCAATAATGACCAGACTACTCAGGCTACAATATTCAGGCGCGGTATATCATCTAACTTCAAGGGGGAACCGGCAGGAGAGTATCTACCGGGCGGATGTAGATCGTGTGACATTCCATGAAAACCTCGGCAACACGCTGAAGCTTTATAACTAGATCTGATATGCCGTAAGCGCCTAGTTAACCACATCTTTTCAAGCCAATAAAATCATGTTCCTGTATACCTCACCATAGCCAAGGAGGTATGCATCGTGAACATCAACATTCCGAAACATCAACAGAAACAGGACTACTAGCAAAACATATCAGAGCCTGGCAATCAAGTAGCCAAAGCCAGAAAGCTTCTTGTCAGTCAAACCGCATTGCTTTAGCAACATTTTGCTACTGGAAATGCAAACTGAGTGGCAGGAACCTAAAAGAGACTACGTTTTAGTCACTTACCGTGCCATCTCCAAATCCTGCCAAAATGTTATGACATCGCCTGCGAACCTTCCTCTGCATATTGATCGCTTCAAGCTTGAAATTCGCGGTGACATTTGTCCTGAGCAGTTGAAAAAAGTTGTGACAGCTCTGGAGCAGCTTAGATGATTCCGACTCCGGAAAATGTTCGAATCTACATCGCTCTTGGAGTTACAGATATGCCCAAGTCGATAAACGGCCTCTATCTTTTGGTGGAAGATTAGTTTGAGCGCGATCTTTTCTCAGCGAGTCTTTTCGATTTATGCGACCGTAGAATGGATATGGTCAAGATTCTTTACTGGTATCAAAACGGTTTATGCATCTGGCAGAAGCGGTTGGAGGCAGATATGTTTCGCTGGCTTGAATCCGAAGAAGAGGTGATCGAAATTCATGAGACGGCATTGCAGTGGCTCTTGGATGGCCGTGATTTGCAAAAACTACACAAGCAGCTTAGGTACAATTCAGTAGTTTAATATTTATAGAAATATTCCTTGAAATAGCTGTTGTCACAATTTTTGTGTGGTGTATTGCAGGGATGAGTTTAAAACAGCAACCCTTCCTGATGATCCATCAGATCTCAAACGCCTTCTCGTTGTAACCCAACGTCGTTACGAGAGGGAAGCAGAGTTATTGAGAGAGTAGATCCGCCTGCTCTATGCCAGACTGTTTTGCAAGAAAAGTGAAAAAGGTGCAGTAGTAGCAGGCGTGATGCAGTTATCACTATTTGACATTCCTGAACCTGAGGTAAAATCGGTTGTAGAAGTTCCTGAACATACTCGAGCCAAAAGAGGAAGCAAGCCATTGTCGGCCAACCTGCCACGGGTCGAAATAGTACCCGACCTTTGAAGGGCTGGAGGCTGAAGGAACGGTTGTGAAAATCGCCCCACCACCAAGGCAGATTATCAGCAAAGGTATCGCCACTGCAGACTTACTCGCCCATATACTTAATGCAAAATTCTGCGATGCACTGCCTTGTTATCGGCAGGAACGGCAATTTGCCTGCTTGGGAGCTGAAATATCCAGGGCAACCATGGCCAACCGGGCTATTAAAGCTGCAAATGCCTGCACGCTGCTTCTCGAACTACTGTGCTGGAGGTTCATTCCGGTCCGTTAATCAATATCGATGAAACTTCGCTCCAGGTCTTGGCTAAACCGGGACGGGCGCCAACAAGTAAATCGTATATGTGGATATGTCGTGGTGGTGATCCACACCACCTAGGACTCCTCTATCACTACGCTCCAAGCCGTTCAGCAAGGATTGCTAAAGAACTGCTTGAAGGGTGCCAGGGAGCTGTGCAATCAGATGGTTACGCAGCATATAATTTTCTTGATGCACAACCGGATATTGCCCATGCTGGTTGTTGGGCACATGTTCGCCGTAAATTTGTCGATGCACAAAAAGGCCGGCAGTACAGACGTAGCTTTGAACTATATTCGACGGCTTTATGCTGTGGAGAAAGAGTCGGAAAAATATAAGCTTTCTAGTGAGGAGTCGCTGTCCTTGCGTCGCAAAAAGGCCAAGCCTGCTCTGGACGAGTTCTTCTTTTGGCTTAGCAAAAAGACAGACCAAGTGATCCTGCTATAAAAGAGTGGACACTCAGATAAGCCAATATTAAAGAGATTGGCAGGAGGAAGATATGAGTGTTCAAAGAAGAAGATACGATCCAGATTTCAAGCGCAATGCAGTTCAGCTGACCGATGATCCCGGCAGGTCAGTGCAAGATGTAGCCGACAGTCTCGGTATCTCTAAAGACCTTCTCTACAAGTGGAGGCGTGAGTTTCGAGCCAAAGAAGAACTAGCTTTCCCTGGGAACGGTCGTGAGGCTCTGACTGAGCAGGAAAAGAAAATCAGGGACCTTGAGAAAAAGCTCAAGGATGCCGAGATGGAACGAGATATCCTAAAAAAAGCTGTGGCCATCTTCAGCAGAGCACCGAAATGAAATATAGATTCATTGAAAAGAACCGCTCAGCATTTCCGGTGAAGAAGATGTGCCAGGCTTTAGAAGTTACCCCGAGTGGTTTCTATCGTTGGGAGAAAGCCCCTATCTCCACGCGAAAACGAGAAAATATACGGATTAAAGAGCGCGTGAAGGAAATCTTTAGCGCTCATAAAGGCATGGTCGGCAGCCCGCTTGTTACCGCTGACTTGCGAGATGAGCGTGAATTTTCCAGCGTTAGTCGGCCTCGCGTTGCGCGATTAATGAAAGAAATGGGGTTGAGGTGCAAAACAACAAAGAAATTCGTAGTAACAACCGATTCAAAACATAAGCAACCTGTAGCGTCGAATCTGCTCGATCGTAAATTCTCAGTTTCAGCTCCAAACACCGCCTGGGTGAGCGATATCACCTACATCAAGGTCGGTGCAAAATGGCATTATCTCACAGTGTTTATTGATCTATTCTCTCGCGCGATTGTTGGCTGGGATCTGAGCGATTCCCTGGAGAGTAAATCTGCAATATATGCACTTAAAAAAGCAATAATGAGGCGCAGGCCTGCACCAGGTTTGATGATCCATAGTGATGTGGCATTCAGTATGCAAGTTCCAGTTTCAGGGCTGTACTAACACAGAATGGATATATTCAAAGCATGAGTCGCAAGGGAAATTGTTGGGATAATGCAGTCGCTGAATCCTTCTTTGCCTCTTTGAAGACACAGCTGACTCATCACGTGAAATTTCGCGACAAATTGGAAGCCGAGCATTCACTGTTCAACTATATAGAGGTCTATTTTAATCGTCAGAGGAAGCACTCGACGAACGGTTACAAAGCACCAGCTCTTTTTGAGCAGGAGTGGTGGGATAGGGACAAAACGGCTTAACTAGGGTTCCACTTTATTGTTGCAAGATCAAAGTGGCACCGAAGAACCTGCTTGGAGCTGGTGTGAATTACACCCCCAATCAATGGAAACGTTTACTTGTCTATCTCGATTTACCTGAAATGACCCCTGACAATAACGCGGCTGAAAATGCAATACGCTCATTTGTGATCGGTAGAAAAAACTGGCTGTTTGCTGGCACACAGGGAGGTGCGAAAGCAAGCGCTGCGCTCGATAGTCTGGTTGAAACTGCCAAACGACAATTTGGAACCGTATAATTATCTGAGATACCTGTTTGAGAAATTGTCGTTTGCAAAATCTCGTTCAGATCTATTGAAGCTACTGCCGATGAACTTGAAAGCTGATGATTTAGGAATAACTGGTACTGGGAGTTGGGTTTAATTACCGCTTACGTTCTAAAAGCGGCACCACTTTTGTAAAAAACACTGGAAAGGCTGCAAGTCTGATGTACTAATTACTTGAAGCCAGATAGAAGTCTGTTGTTTCTTCCCAATAATCACCTGATTTCCAACCCTACCTCTATTTTCCCGTCTTTCTTGAGCTCAACCGAAGTAGTGTCAGATAGTAGCCTGTCAGTAGAGACGGCATGAGTTTTCACGAGATAGTCTTTGATGGCATTCACCCTCGCGGCAGCCAAAGCATCAAGGCGTTGTTGGATTTCATCGTCGATAATTGCCTGACCTCCTTCATACTTCTTCATTTCCCTTTTTGTATATACCTCCCAAGGACTCACATGCGGCTTGATATATAAATCCATATTTGGTTTTTCTTTGAGTATCGTAGCTATACGATCGAGATAATCAATCTGCTCAGGAATAATATCTGCGCTGCCAGCGGTGAAGGGAACTGTCGGCAGTTGTATATCCAGCAATCCCTCTCCAACCTTCATGCCCACATAAGCAAGTGCCCCGTATGGACCCAGCGCATAGAGAAAATAGCTGGAGGCTGCAGAGACAATAGACTTACTTAAGGCGGTTACAACAACGTCGCCTATCCCAATATCGAGGTCGTCGAGCTTGCCTTCTACAGGTATCTGCAGGTCAATGTTGCCTTTACTGTCACTCAACATGCCAAGGGCTGCGTCTAGCGGTACTGGCAGTTTTTTGTCGAGCTGGGCGGCTAATGCCGGGTCGACTGTTGATGTTTTGATCTGCTCTAAGTGGAGGTCGTTTTGTAACTCAAGGGTATTCCCTTTCAGTTTTAAATCGCTCTTTACTTTCAAACTGCCGCTGGCCAAAGCAGTTCCCACGGATTCGATGGTGTATGGAGATAAGCTCTTCAGAGGGTAATTCTTTAATGATATTTCGAGATCGGAGTTTTTCTCACGGGTGAAAGGTGTTGCAGTGCCTGATATGCTAAAGGGCGCAACTTTTTCAAAAGTGCCTTTTAAGTTGAGATCGAGTTGTTTGTCTTTTCTGGCAGAATCGACCTCTGAAATCTTGAGTTCGCTGAGTTTGAGCTCTGTACTATATGGTTTGGTGAGGGATTGATCCTTAAAAGCGAGTGATGAGTTGCCACCCACCTCTATACTGTCAAATTTTATATGAATGGCAGGTGATTCAGGAGTGGGTTGCTGTTTATCTTCCGATTTTGTCTCTTCTGTGCTGGGAGGGGTACCTGACTGCATATCTGCCATGCGTTTACTGAAGTACATGGCACCATCCTTCTCGCGTCTCATATCTACCAGAAGGTCGGATAGCTTTATAGTGGTTCCGTTGAGGTTTTCGGCATCGTAGTGGATACTGTTGGCCATCAGGGACGCCAGTTTTAAAAAGTCATGCCCGCTTTTGCCGGTCGCCGGCAGGTATGAAATGTTTTGCAGAGCAACTGTTTCTGTATCAAAAGAAGGTGCAGTGGATGCTGAAACAGTATCAAGCTTAAGGGATTCAAACGTCGCAAGGTTATTGCCGGCTTTTTCTGAAGCGGCACTGAACTGTGTTAAAGAAATTGTTTTAGCCGTGATATCCTTTAGATCACTCAGCTGCAGGCCGTCAATTTTAGTGTTTTCTACCACAAGGTTGAGTGGCATTTTGCCGGAAATTGATGCGTTCAGGCTGTCCGCGACAACCTGGTTTGCCTTGAAATTCGATATTCCTTCACCTTGCAATCCAACGAAATTAATATTTTCAAATCCAATAGAAATTGGAGTGCTGCCACCGGTATTAAGGGAGGCGAGATTGCTGTCAGCGTCTCCTGCGATTGCGAGATTTCCAACGCTTTCTGAATCCCAATGGAGTTTTCCAGTCCAATTCAGTTGATGTTCCTTGGCTGCAAGTTGAGCAAACTCCATGGAGGCGATATTGGTCCCGAGCGTACCTTCGTGGTCGACAGCTACAAGATCGTCTATCGTTACTTTTGCCTTACCGGTGAGTTTGAGGTCTACTGCTGGAATAGCAAGCTGTGCAGCCGGTATTTGAATACCTATTTGCGAACCTTCAAGAACACCATCCGTTTGAACAGTCATTGGTATTTCAGAACCGGAAGAATAGTGTACAACACCCTGCCAGTCGATACTCTCCTCATTGAAAGACATGTCGCCAATGGCCATTTGAATAGTGGAGACGTTGAGCTCGCCATCAGTATCAACCGCAACCCCATCGCTTATGGAAATGGTTGCTGTCCCGGTTTTCTTCAGGCTTCCATCGCTGAGGGTCAGGCTTGCAGCGGGAACTTCCAGGCTGATGTCATTGGCTGTAAGTGTTCCATCGGTTTTTATGAGAATGGGGTTGGCTGCCCCTTGAGTATATTTGACCTTACCTTGCCAGTTAACCTCTGGGACAGCATTTGAATACGGTTCAGAGCGCATCTCGATACCCGTACCTGCGATAACTCCGTCGTAATCAACAACCATTTCGCCTTCGCGATTGAGGCTAAATGTCGCTTGCCCGTTGATACCCGCTTTGCCTGCAAACGTGGGGAATACGTCCTGAAGTAACGTTTGCAGGTTATCAAGACCAAATTCATCTATTTGTATCTTCCCCTCAAAAAACAACTCCGGGGAAATTCGCAGGCTGCTGAGATCAAGAGTTACAGGGCTGCCATTCACCGAGCCGGTGAGGGATAGCGTACCGTCCGGCTGACCGCCACGGGTGGAAAAATTATCGAGCAGGGCCTGGTCAACGCTGATTGTGAAATCCAGTGCAGGGGTTTTGAAATGGATGGTACAATTTTCCAATACAGCCATATCGGCAGCAAGAGCCCAGGGCGTAGCATTGGCTGAGGCTTGTTCGATAGTTTCCTGGGCACTCTGGTTCCTGATTGCAGGGTCGCTTTTGAGTGTGTATGAGCCGTAACGCCATGAACCATCATCATATTGTTCCATTTCAAAATAGAGATCACGGTAGGTTATGCGCTCAATGAGTACATTTTTCTTAAACAGTGAGCCAAGGCCAAGATCCACAATGAGGGTGTCGTGGCGTATTGGTTCCGTATCTCCGGTCTGGACGAGGACTCCATTGAGGGTCAGTGTTCCGTTGAAAGGATTGAAATTCAATTTTTCAATGGTGGCCTTGTCTGCGCCATTTTTTGTCAGCCAATGCGTGAGGTAGATTTTGCTGCCGAGTGGGAGAAACAACAAAAAGAGAACGATGAGGCCGAAAAAGACCAAGGCTGTAATTGTTGCCGGATGGCGGAGATAAGTTTTCATGCTCGTGGTCCCTCTGGAATGAATTAAGATGCAAAGTAGAGCATATTTGCTATAAGCTAATCAGCCCGGATACAACTAAGCGGCATGGTAGCTGGTTAAATGATCGTGTACCTCTGTTTGGATAATACGGAAATAGCTATTATTTTCAAGGGCTTTTTGTTGTTAGGTGGGTGCTGGTAATTGGCGGTGCAGGTTGCTGGATTGTTGGAATATGAACATGATAGATAAATAAGGTGTGTTGTATGATTGGAAAAAGACTCAAACGATTATCACCGGCAATTAGCCATGCCTATATCCAACTGATAATGGAATTGGATGAGAGAATATCAGAAATTTCAGCCACACAATTGCAGAAGCAGCTTAAGTGTGGGCCGGGATGTGATGGCTGTTGTATCCAGTTTAGTGTACTGCCGCTTGAAGCTGCCATTGTTGCAGAGGCAGCAGTAGCGAAGAACGTCACTGCTGAAAATAATGGAGAAAGTTGCAGTCTGCTGAAGGATGGACTTTGCAGTGTATACGAAGTGCGCCCTGTTATTTGTAGAACGCAAGGGCTGCCCCTGGCCTATATTGATGAAGAGGCTGGCGCAATTGAAGTATCGGCATGCCCGGTGAATTTCCCCGACGATTATCCGTTATCCCATGACGAGTTGATGTTTATGGATTCTTACAACGGTCGCCTGGCCCAGTTGAATGTGCAATACTGCACTGAAAACGATATCGATTGCAGTGTGCGAATTCCCCTGGCCGATTGTGTCTGTTGATAATATCCGGAGTGATCGAATGGAAAGAATTGTAGTTAAGTTCGGTGGGTCTAGCGTTGCCGATGCAGAGCAGATCAGAAAGGTAAAGGCAATTGTTGAAGCTGATCACAGGCGTAGGATTGTCGTTGTCTCCGCCCCCGGCAAGCGCCATGCTGGTGAGAGTAAACTTACAGACTTGCTCTACCTTTGTCATGAGATGGTAGCAATGGACACAGACCCCACGGAGCCATTTCAGCTCATTCGCAATCGTTTTACAGAAATCAGCAGAGAACTTGGTATTGAAAATGGTGTCCTGACTGAGTTGGAGGAGTTCCAGGAAGATCTGCTTCGAGGTTGTAGTCGCGACTACACTGTTTCCCGGGGCGAATATTTTTCCGCCCGTCTCATCGCTGATTACCTCGGGGCGGAATTTGTTGATCCCGCCAATGCAATCATTGTTCGGGCCAATACCACTATTGCCAGGGAGAGTTACAGGTTATTGGGCGAGCGGCTGAATGACCAGGAGCAGATTTACGTTATTCCAGGTTTCTATGGCCGTGACCGTGATGGTGAGGTGAAAACCTTTTCCCGTGGCGGCTCTGATATTACTGGGGCAATAGCAGCCAGAGCCGCCGGTGCAGTGCTCTACGAAAACTGGACCGATACCTCGGGAATCCTGATGGCTGATCCTCGCATAATTGACAATCCGCAGCCCATCACCGAGATTACCTTTCGCGAGATCAGGGAAATGGCCTATATGGGGGCCTCGGTTTTTCATGATGAGGCTATTCTGCCGGTACGCGAAGCGGGGATTCCTATCCGTATCAGAAACACCAACAGGCCGGAAGATCCAGGAACAATGATAGTACCCAAACTCAGTGAGTCGGAGTTGAAGTCCACTGAAGTTGCCGGTATAGCCGGCAAAAAAGGATTTTCGATGATATGCCTGGAGAAGTCGTTGATGAATCGGGAGACAGGCTTTGTCTACCGCCTGCTCGGTATTCTCAATGAGCATGGGGTAAGTTTCGAGCAATTCCCGGCATCGATTGACTCGGTCAGTGTCATTGTTGAGGAACAACAGCTTCGTGGCCTTGATGATGTGCTGCTGGAGCAGATTCACAGACAACTTGAGCCTGATTCACTCTACATCGAAAAGAACCTGGCGCTGGTGGCAGTCGTTGGTGAGGGCATGGTGCGCACTGTCGGAATTGCCGGCAAGGTCTTTTCGGCACTGGGTAGTGCCGGCATCAACATCAGGGTTATTAACCAGGGTGCGTCAGAGATGAATATCATCATCGGAGTTGCGGAGTCGGAGTATGAGGCAACCGTGACCACTCTCTATGATGCTTTTGTTGGCAACCGCGCACGGTAGCCTGACCCGTTCGCCACCTTGTCATTCATCTGCTTGGCTTGCGTGATCTCTATTTGTTCTCTATAGTTACCTCCGCATGTGTTGTGAGCGTGGTATTCGTCTTGCAACGATATCGTTTAATCAATTTGACTCTGCCTGAACTGATGAGAAATTCCGGTTAGAGTCACTATCATTTGTTGTGCTTTCATCTGGGAGGATATGTGAAGATTCTTATATACGGGGCCGGTGCCTTAGGCCAGGCGCTGGGTTGTATGCTGGCTGCAGAAGGCCACGAGGTGGACCTGATTTTACGAGAGCGTTTTATTCCGATCCTTAAGGAGAACGGTCTTAAAGTTACCGGCATTTTTGGTGATTACGGGCCGGTTACGAGCCTCGGCCTATTGCCAGATGTCAGCCAGGCCCGGAAGAGTTATGATTATGCGCTCATCACCACCAAGACCTACGATACCCGGCAGGCGGTGCATGATCTCGGCTTAATCGACGGCCAAATCAAAACTCTCGTCTCCATGCAGAACGGCTGTGGCAATATCGAACAGCTGGTTGAGCGTTTTGGCTCAGAGCGGGTCCTGGGCAGCAGGGTGATCACCGGTTTTGAGATCGTTGAGCCTGGTTTGGTGAAAATCACAGTCTCGGCGGATGCTATTCATGTGGGCAGCAGCAGTGGAGGAGAAATTCCGGCAAGTGCCAGTTTACTTGCCGAGGCGATCAGTTCTGCAGGCCATGAATGTCTGGCTGTGCCGGATATCCACCAGTCGCTATATGCCAAATTGTTATACAACTGCAGCCTCAATCCATTGGGAGCGATTCTCGGCGTGCACTATGGTGCCCTGGTTGAACGGGAGGAAACCAGGGCAATAATTGATGAGGTAATTACAGAAACCTTTGCCATAATCACCGCCACAGGGGGAACGACTCCGTGGCAAAGCGCAGATGAATACCGCGAGATCTTTTACGCCAAACTTATCCCTGCAACATATCACCATCGCCCATCAATGCTCCAGGATCTGGAGAATGGTAAACCAACTGAGGTTGATGGGTTGGCAGGCTATGTAAGTGCCATGGGTGCAAAACATAATGTACCGACCCCGACCTGCGACCTGCTCGCCTCACTTGTGCGATTCAAGCAAGCGCAAGCTGTCTAAACGAGTCCCCTTCCCTTCTGAATATAAAGGATATCAGCCCGAACTCATCAGCCAACGGTGATTCGGGTTGAACCTGTTTATGCTCCAATCCTTTGGATATTCGGCCCTATTCAACACTTCACAAATTTGTAAAAAGTACCGACGCTATTGTTGAATAGCAACAATAGCGAAATGATTGGTCATTCTCCTTTTACACTATTGTTCAGCGATGTTTGAGGGTATGTCGCCGATATACAGTGAAAATCCGAGATAGTGCTATTTGTGGCACAGTGCTTGCCTTATGTATCTCAGATGATGCTGACAACGTATTGGGATTATTTAATGAATCCTAACAATAGTTACGGTTGTGAACAGTAGAACAGTGGCCATGGGTGACTCGTGTCACCTGTTTGAGCCACAATACCAAGCACATGCAGTACAAGGAGAGGAGAAAATGGAACGTCGAGAATTTCTGAAAAAGGCAGGATTAGGAGCCGCAGCGGCGGTTGCAGCAACAACCATCAGCAAGGCACCTTTTGTCCATGCAGCAAAGAAAACCCCTATCAAATGGCGCCTGCAAACTTATGCCGGCCCTGCTTTGGCCGAGTATGTGATCAAGCCTCAGATTGATGCCTTCAACAAGATCGCCAAAAACGAGATGTATATCGAGCTCTATTACGCCGATCAGCTGGTGCCCACAGGCGAATTGTTCCGTGCCATGCAGCGCGGTACCATTGATGCGGTTCAGAGTGACGATGACTCCATTGCGGCGCCGGTAGATGTTTCAATGTTTGGTGCCTATTTCCCTTTTGCGTCCCGTTACTCCCTCGATGTACCGGTACTGTTCAACCACTATGGTTTGAATGAGATCTGGGAGGAGGCGTATAAAGAGGTAAAGGGTGTGCAGTGGCTGAGTGCTGGCGCCTGGGACCCATGTAACTTTGCCACAGTGGATCCTATCAACAAGCTGGCCGACCTGAAAGGCAAGCGCATCTTTACGTTCCCTACCGGTGGTAAATTCCTCAAACGTTTCGGAGTAGTACCTGTAACTCTGCCATGGGAGGATATTGAGGTGGCGATTCAGACGGGCGAGCTTGATGGTATTGCCTGGTCCGGTATTACCGAAGATTACACCGTAGGCTGGGCCGATGTTACGAATTATTACCTCACCAACAATATCTCCGGAGCCTGGGCGGGATCATACTTCGCCAACTCCGAGAAGTGGGATGCCCTGCCTGAACACCTGAAGGCTCTGTTCAAGATGTCCATCGACAGTTCACACTACTATCGCCTGCACTGGTACTGGTGGGGCGAGGCACATTACCGTGCGACAGGTGGCAAGCTGCAGTTGACCTCCATCCCGGATTCCGAATGGGCGACTGTTGAGCAGGAAGCCCTCAAATATTGGGACGAGATTGCTGCCAAATCTCCACGTAGTGCAAAAGTTGTCGAGATTCTCAAGAAGTATGCGGCAACGATGGAGAAAGCTGGTCGTCCGTACCGTTACTCCTGATCTGTAAAATTCCCCGCTGGTAACACTGCCGCTCATATTTGCTCGAGTTGATATGGGTGGCAGTGTTGCTGCATTCGGTTGTTGTTTTCTGCCAATCTCTTGAATTTGCGAAATAAGGATCTGTTGTGCCTAAGATTATCCATAGTTATGTGCGCTATGTGGACGCACTGAATAAACGAGTCGGTACATTCGCCATGTACCTGGTGTTCATGATGATGGGCATTCTGCTCTTTGCCTCGATCTCACGGACGGTCTTCAATGTTCCCTATACCTGGGCGGTTGAGATGACCCAGTTCACAATGGCCGCGTACTATATGCTGGGCGGCGGGTTTTCGCTCTACATGGGCGCCCATGTGAGAATGGATGTCCTTTATGGCAGCTGGGCCCCGAAAAAACGGGCAACGATGGATCTTGTGACAGTGTTCTGCCTGATTTTCTACCTCGTTGTTTTGCTGGCCGGAGGAATCTCCAGTACCGCCTATTCACTTGAGTATGGGCAGCGCAATTATTCTGCCTGGGCTCCGCCTGTGGCACCTATCAAAATCATCATGGTTATCGGTATTGTTCTGATGCTGTTGCAGTCAATCGCCACCTTTTTTAAGGATTTGGCCAAAGTGCGAGGGGTGAAATTGTCATGAGTTATGAAATGATCGCACTCCTTATGTTTTCGACTCTGATGCTGATGCTGCTCACGGGTCAGCGGGTTTTTGGCGCCGTTGGTTTTGTCGCAGCTGCGGCCTCCATGGTTCTGTGGGGCCAGGGCGGTTACGAGATGCCCTTTAACGCCAGCATTGTGTTATTGAACTGGTATCCGTTAATCACTTTGCCGCTCTTTATCTTCATGGGCTATATGCTCTCGGAGTCGGGAATTGCAGGTGATCTCTATAAAATGTTCCATGTCTGGATGGGCTCACTCAACGGTGGTCTGGCTATTGGCACCATATTCCTGATGGTGGCTATCTCCGCTATGAACGGTCTGTCAGTGGCAGGTATGGCTATCGGCACCAGTATCGCCCTGCCGGAGATGCTGAAGCGCGGTTACGACAAGCGCATGGTCACCGGTGTTATCCAGGCGGGAAGCTCGCTGGGCATAATGGTACCGCCAAGCATTGTTCTGGTCCTTTACGGGATGATTGCCAGGCAACCGGTGAGTCAGCTCTGGATGGCGGGTGTCTTTCCCGGCCTGCTTCTGGCGTCCATGTTTATCATCTATATTGTGGTTCGCTGTAAGATGCAGCCGGAGTTGGGACCGAGCCTGCCGGCGGAAGAGCGTGAGATGCCCCGAGGAGAAAAGATCAGGTTGCTGGGCGCAGGAATCCTGCCGCTGGCGATCATCTTTTCGGTCACCGGCCTCTTCATCATGGGTGTCACCAGCCTGGTCGAGAGTTCGGCAGTGGGCGCGGCAGCGGCTACTGTGGCTGCCATCCTCAAGAAACGTCTCACCCGGAAAGTGATGGATGATACTCTCCACAAGACCCTTGCCGTGAGCTGCATGTTCATGTGGATCATTCTGGCAGCACTCTGCTTTGGTGCCGTTTTCGACGGGCTTGGGGCGGTGCACGCTATCGAGAGCCTTTTCCTCGATACCTGGGGGCTCAGTCCCTGGCAGATTCTGATCATGATGCAGGTCTCGTATATTATCATGGGCATGTTCTTAGATGATACGGCGATGCTGGTGATCGTGGCACCGCTCTATATTCCACTGATAAAGGCGCTCGGCTTCAACCCGATCTGGTACGGTGTGCTCTACACCATTACTTGTCAGATCGCATATATGACGCCGCCTTTCGGTTACAACCTCTTTTTGATGAAAGCGATGGCACCGAAAGAGGTAACGCTGGTGGACATCTACTCCTCAATCGTGCCTTTTGTTATACTGATGTGTATCGGTCTCGGTATTATCATGATATTTCCGGATATTGCACTTTGGCTCCCGCAAACGTATTATGCACGCTAAAGAATCAGCAGGCGGGCTCCACCGCAGTCGGAGCCCGCTATCTTGTACTAGTTCCCGGTAGAAACGAGAGAACACGATATGTCAACAGGTAGAAATTTCAGGGAAATGAGCCTGAAGGAATTGCTTGCCAAAGCGACACCCCGGAGATCGGGTGATGAGTTGGCTGGTGTTGCCGCCAAAAGTGAGGAGGAGCGGGTCAGGGCGCAGATGGCTCTGGCTGAGGTTCCTCTTCGACGTTTTTTGTCTGAAGCTGTTATCCCCTATGAGAAGGATGAGGTAACAAGGCTGATCATTGACAGCCATGACAGCGAGGCATTTGCGCCAATCAGTGGTTTTACGGTCGGGGAATTCAGGGATTGGCTGCTTGGCGATGAAGCGGACATCGAGTCGTTGGCGGAACTGGCACCGGGTATCACGCCCGAGATGGCTGCGGCGGTCTCTAAACTGATGCGTATGCAGGATCTGGTTTTAGTGGCAGCAAAATGCAGGGTGGTTACCAGCTTTAGAAATACCATCGGCAAGGCGGGCACGTTTTCTGTTCGTCTCCAGCCAAATCATCCCACAGACGATTTGCAGGGCATTGCCGCGTCCACCCTTGATGGCCTCTGTTATGGTTGCGGCGATGCCGTGATCGGCATCAACCCGGCCACAGATAATGTGGAGAACATCGTTCGGCTGATGCAGATGCTCGATTCGCTGATCGACACATACTCCATTCCCACCCAGAGTTGTGTGCTGACCCATGTCACCACCACCATGGAGGCGATAAAGGCGGGAGCACCGGTTGATTTATGTTTTCAGTCAATTGCCGGTACCGAGCAGGCGAACAGGAGCTTCGGGGTGAATCTGGCGATGCTGCAGGAGGCCAATGAAGCAACCCTCGCCCTCGGCAGGGGAACTGTCGGCAATAACGTGATGTACTTTGAAACGGGTCAGGGCAGCGCGCTATCGGCAAACGCCCACCATGGGGTGGACCAGCAGACCCTTGAGGCCCGTGCCTATGCGGTGGCAAGAGTCTACAATCCACTGTTGGTGAATTCGGTGGTTGGTTTTATCGGGCCGGAATATCTCTATAACGGCAAGCAGATTCAACGAGCTGGTTTAGAAGACCATTTCTGCGGTAAACTGCTGGGCGTGCCGATGGGAGTCGATATCTGCTACACGAATCATGCCGAAGCAGATCAGGATGATATGGATGTGCTGTTGACCTTGCTTGGCAATGCCGGCTGCAACTTCATTATGGGAGTCCCGGGGGCTGACGACATTATGCTCAATTACCAGTCCACCTCTTTTCATGATGCGGCATATATACGTAAGCTTCTTGGCTTGAAACCTGCTCCGGAGTTTCAGGCATGGCTGGAGAGTATGGAGATACATAACAGCGCAGGAGTGCTGCAGCCCGTTGACGTAAGCAACAGGCTGCTGGCCATGTCACGGGAGGAGGGCAAATGAACAATGACAGCACGGGAAAGCCGATCATAACCTCCGATCCATGGTCGAAGCTGCGCACTTTTACCGACGCCCGCATTGCTCTTGGGCGCTGCGGCACCAGTCTGCCGGTAAAGGAGAGCCTTGAGTTCAAGCTGGCCCATGCCAGAGCCAGGGATGCCGTTTTGGTCCCGGCCGACATGGTTTCACTTGCCAACCAACTCGAGCTGCAGGGATACTCTACAATTCAGCTGGAAAGTTCTGTTGTCGACAGAATGGAATATCTGGTTCGTCCGGATAAGGGCAGACTGCTGAGCGAGACATCGTCAATAGCGCTGCAGCATCATGGCCAGAGAAATTTTGATATAGGCATCACGGTTTGCGACGGCTTATCGGGTCCGGCAATCCATGAAAATGCGTATGAGGGCGTGAGTGGTTTTTTAGAGTGTGTTGCCAAAACAGAGCTGAGGGTTGCACCCGTCTGCCTGGTGACCAATGGTAGGGTGGCAATTGGTGATGAGATCGGCCACCTGCTTGGCTGTAAAATGATGATTCTATTGGTGGGTGAGCGGCCCGGGCTGAGTTCATCGAACTCCCTGGGGGCCTATATAACCTATGAACCAAAGCCTGGAATAACCGATGAAGCCCGGAATTGCATCTCCAATATTCGTACAGGGGGGATGAGTATAGCAGAGGGAGTGCGAAAAATAACCTATCTGGTTGAATCGGGTTTGGCTCTGGGTAAGACCGGTGTGGAGTTGAAAGATAAGATGAGCAGCAGTTATCTGCCATTGCAAGGACTGATCCCCAGTCTTTAGCAAGAAAGGCAAGGGATCAGAAGGTATTCAGGTTAACCCCGGGGATCACTTCTAGGGTTTTACCACCATGACCGGGCAGTGGGCTTTTTTCAGTACACGTTCAGCTACGCTGCCGAGCAGGACCTTTTTAATACCGCGTTTACTGCGGGTTCCCATGATGATAATATCGGCCTGCTCTTTTTGGGCATAATCGAGGATTTCATCGACTACATCCCCTATGAGGGCATGATACGAACATTTTTTGCATTTATCATGAGCATTTCTGGTTATTTTAGCGAGTTGCTCTCTAACGGCTTCAAGCCGTGTGGTGTTGATGTCATCATAGGCCAGGTTGCCGAGAGCCATTTCTCCGCTGGTGGTAAATTCAACGGCATGGAAAAAAACTACCTCGGCATCGAAGGTTCGGGCGACAAACAGCGCGTAATCTACTATGTTTTGAGAATTCTGATCAAGGTCGAGCGGAACGAATATTTTGGTGATACGCATAAGCCCCTCCGGCATGTGTGGAAGAGTTTTCAGGAATATCGGGCACGAGAGCACAACGGTTTATGTTAAAATCGTATCAGAATAGCGGGGTGTTTCCAAGGGGATTGATGATGAACCGCTTTTTCGAAAGATTAGGGGGATGACAGCCCACAATTCCTGAAAACCCGCGGCCGAAAACAATGGACTTTGTCTCGACCACCGGGGTGTTGTTGGCTAAGGCTTTAAAGCTATTGTCGGCTATTCATTTTTGACGTCCAGTCCAGCCATTCAGGATCCGCTTCATCATGGAGCAAAAATTTGTGTCCTTTCTCCACGGCTTTTTGCGCGGGCTCATTTATCGGTGTCGCGATATTAATGCCACCGCGGACGATAGCTTCAACTGAGCCGGTTGAGACGGTAATGCCGGAGAAAATACCGCCTGTCACCCTGGCGCCACTCACATTCCAGAACTTGCTGTTTTCCCGGACGATGGCAGCGTATCTTGGCTCGATGCGAATGAAAACATAGACAATACGAAAAGAGGGTGAGAGCTCAAAGCCGGTTACTTCGCCAACCTTCAGATCGCGATAGTAGAGCGGGGACCCCATGGAGAGTGAACCGAGATGTGATGCCTCGAGGATGAGTTGCAGGCTATCGTCTTCCAGATAACCGGGCTGCGGTGGCTGGGAGAGGCCGGTGAACCTCCGTGTAGGCTTACCGGCACCGGGAAGAAATGTCAGGTACGCGCCAGTGATGGCTGTCTCGATGTTCTTGATACCGGCGAGTGAAATCTCCGGGGTAACCTGCCAGATCCGGGTGGTAGTCTTGAAAAGTGGGGCGACCCCGGGCTCAATCCTGAACTCGACATCCACCGATTGCAGATCTTCACCAAAACGTATCCTGGTGACCTGGCCGACAGGAACACCCTTATAGCGTACCTGGGACCCTTCTTCTATACTGATACCTTCTTCAAATCTGACGGTTATGGTCCTGTCTCCGGCGTGCAGGGCGGAGTCGAAATCAGCATAAAGGGGCAGGGGCTGCTGCAATTTGCCGGCGGTACTGTCGGCTTCATTGCCAGGGGTGGTGATGGTGTTAATACCACCCTTGAATATTGACTCAAGAGAGCCGAATTTCAGATCAAGCCCGCCGAGGCCACCACTCATCTCAACAGAGCCTGTCTTATAAAATCTGGTGCTGTCGTGAATGAGATGGCGGTACTGGTCCTGCACAAAACAGTCGATGAGTACGGATTCTTGATCCCGGGTAAAGCTGAAGCCGGTGATATGCCCTATTTTCAGACTCTTGTTCAGTACCGGGGTGCCGGGACTGAGGCTGGACGCGTCGTCGGTAATAAGCTGAAACTGCACGCCCGCCGGCTGTAAGGCTGGAGTGGCTGCGACGGCACTATCGTAATTCCCATAAAGCCTGAAAACTTTATCCTGCAATTCGGTTTCGTTTAATTCTGTTCCATCTCTGTCGGGCGTGGTGAAGACAACCCCGCCGCTCAATATCCGGGTCAGCGGGCCTGTATCAACCTTGAGACCATTGATTCCGGCCTCTATGTCGACACCACTTTGCAACCAGAAGATACTGGAGTCGAAGACGAGTTTTCCGTAAGGTTCATAGAGGAAAAGGGTGAGCAGAACTTCATCGGAGTCGGGTTCGAGAGACACGGAAACAACCTCGCCAACCTTGATTTCCTTGTAGTAGACTGCGGTACCATTGCTGAGATTTACACCGTTGGATGATTTGAGCTGTACATGGCTGCCGGGTCTGAGTGGTGTCTGGGGCGGTGGTTCGGGGAGAATGGTGAAGTGATTCTTGAAATCACCATCACCGGGTTTAAAGGTGATGTGTGACCCGGTAAGAAAGTTTCTGAAATTTTTGACGCCGCTGGCACTGATGGATGGGTTAACGATCCAGAAGGTTGTGTTCTCGCGGAGAATAAATTCCGCTCTGGGGTCCAGTAGAATATTTGCGGTCACGGATTTGTTTTCATCGTTATTGATAAGAATATCTTTAACAAACCCCGCATCAATGCCACGGTAGACAATTTTGGTGGAGCCTTCGACAATACCGCTGCCGGAAGCAAGCTGCATCGTCATTGGTATACCATAGTCCGCATCCTCAAAGTTTTTGTATAACTTGAACTCGGAGCCATTTGTTGCGGCGGGGCTTGTGCTCAGCTCCTTGGGGGTGTGCACCAGAATGCCGCCGCGCAGCAGAGCGGAAAGGGATTCCATCTGAACTTTTATATTTGGCAGTTCGCCGGAAACAGAGAATCCGCTGGCATTGCAGAAGCGGCTCTCGGTATGTATCAGATCACTGTATTCGGGAGTGATGTAAACATGAATCAGGATGGTCTTATCGTAGGCGAGCTCATAGCCCTGAACCTTGCCTATTTCAATGTTCTTATAATAAATTCCAGTGGATTTCTGGATAGAACCGAGTTCGTCTGCTTTCAGTGTGAGATGGAGCCCCGGGGCTTCCGGGCCTACCGGCGGAGCGGAATCCAGGCCGTTATAGACACGTTGCTCCCGGTCCGAGACACCTTGCCTTATGGCTATATAAGCCCCCGATACGATAGTATCCAGCCCCCTGATGCTTGCTGCCGAAAGTTCTGGGCTGACTATCCAGAACAGGGTGTCCTCCACTAAACTTTCGGCCATGGACTTGTCCATGACAATGGTGGCCTTCACCTTGTTCTTCCTGATGTCGGGTTGCAGGTTTTTAACCAGGCCGACAGGGATGCCTTTGTTCATGACCTGGGTTTTTCCTGAAGTGATTCCCGTCGCGTCGTCAAAATAGACAGTAACCTCAATCCCTGCGTTGGTAATAGCCTGATAGAGCAGCCAGCCGCAGATTACGAGTGCCAGCAACGGCAAGGTCCAGAGAACGGAAATGCCCTTGTTGCCCCTGATTTCTGGCTGGGCAATCTGGGGATGCGGGGATAGTTCATTATCCGGATTTTGACTGGTATCGGTCATTGGTTCAGTGTATTGGAGTTGTTCGTCGCGGAGCCCGGGCTGCATTTGTCCCAGAGAATCCGTGGGTCGAAAGTGATGGCGGCGAGCATGGTTGTGGCTACAGCCATACAGAAGAATGTTGAGGCCGGGGCAACGTGAATAGAGGTGAAAAAACCAAAGTCCACCAAGGAAATCAACAGCGCTATCACGAAAATATCAAGCATGGACCACCTACCTATAAAGGAGATTATGCGAAACATTTTCGATTTCTGTCGAAGAAAATAGGGCATGCCGAAATGGGCGGAACAGAGCAGTATGGAGAGGCCAACCACCTTGAAAAGCGGCACGAATATGGAGGCAACCATGATAATGATACCGATCAGGTAGGAGCCGGTCTTAAGAAAATAGAGGATGCCATCCAGAATGGTGGATCGATCGGGCACGCCGAGAAAATCAACCTGCATAATCGGCAACAGATTGGCCGGGAGCAAGAGCAGAGTCGAGGTAATCACCAGGGCAAGGGTACGTGACATGGCACCGGGTTTGCGAAGATGAACTTTCTCGCCGCAACGACTGCACTGGCCGGAGAATTCTGTAGACCTATTCGTTGTTGGCAGGAGCTTATGGCAGGTAAGGCAGAGGGCGAAACCGGCCTGAGCTGCTGTAAGTTCCGGCTGCTTATCAAGCCGCTGATTTTCTTTAACGAGTAATGTGGCTGGGGCTGTTTCTGTCGGGTCCAGCAATTCCCAGTAGCGAACCTTATCCAGTACGACGCAAATTCCAAAGGTGACGAATACCAGGGCAATGAAGCAGAACAGTCCGGCATTAAACACAATATTTGCCGTGTGAATCATTTTAAAGATCGAAATAAGGATGGCCAGCAGGAAAACCTCAACCATGGCCCATTCCTCGAGATGACAATACGCACGAAACAGCCTGGCCAGCATCTTCGAGGGATGATTGCGTTTTAACTGCAGGCTGATGATAAAGGTGAGCAGCAGTAGCATCAGTGGGAAAACTATTGTGGAGACGAGCGTCATGAAGGAGACGAAATAATATTTGTTGGCAAAGAACTGGAGTACAGTGTCAACCACATTGGCCTTGTCACTCATACCAAGCTTTTCAAGGGTGATCAGCGGCAGCAGAATAGCGGGCAGGTAGACCAGCAGGCCGGTAATGCTGAGCGCCAGAACCTTATCCACCGTTCCCGGCCGGTTATTTCTCATCACAAACCCACAGCGCGGGCAGACTGAGGCGTGGTGGTCCGGCGTTTCATGGTGCTGGAGCAGGATATCGCATTGCGGGCAGGCTGAAACATTAGGTGTCGGACTTGAAATCATAACAAAAACAACCTCATGGATGGTCGGCTCCGGATATGGCCAGGATCGAGTCGGCCATAATGGAGAAAACTGCGGGCGGGATGCCATGAGCGCTTAGTATTTCAGGCATTCCGGCTTGGAGTATGGACTGTTATTTTAAGAGGGTTGTAGTAATTTGCCATAGAAAAGGGGCAATGGCCCAGAAATAGATACGGAACCTGAAGAATATAACCCTATAATGTTATGCGACTGCAGGTCTGCAGGCAATTCCCGGGAGCTGAGTGCCGGGGATGAGTTGTGAGTAAGGAGATCTCCGGGGAGCCAGGGTTTTAGTGCACGCTGGTTATTCGATACAGCTGTATTAATGTCCCCGTGCTTCCAGTTTAGCGAGTTGTTTACTCAACTCATGATAGACAGTGTTATCGAAACAGGCAAAAATTACCCTGCGGATGGAACCGTGGGAGTCGAGCATTGTGCTGACTTCCCTGAAGGCGATCTCACAGGCACGCCGGATGGGAAAACCATAGACTCCGCAACTTATAGCTGGAAAGGCGATGGAGTGAATGGAGTTGGCGATTGCCAGTTCCATACAGGAGCGATAACAGGAGGCGAGTAGTTTCTCTTCTTTTTGATGACCACCCCGCCAGATCGGGCCGACTGTATGAATAATGAATTTTGCCGGCAGATTATAACCGCCGGTGATGACCGCCGAACCTGTTTCGCAGCCTCCGATTTCAATGCATTCAGCAAGCAAATCGGGACCTGCTGCCTTATGGATGGCTCCGTCAACTCCGCCACCGCCCATCAGGCTGTTATTGGCAGCATTGACAATCGCGTCCACACCAAGCTGGGTTATATCGATTAGTTCTACGGCAATTCTCAGCATAAAAACTCCTGGATGAATTACCTGAGTTCAGGAATATCCCTGAATGCTTCCAGGGCTTCAGGGTTGGCCAGTGAGCCGATGTTCTTCACATCCCGGTTATGAATAATCTCCCGAACAGCGAGTTCAACTATTTTACCAGATTTTGTTCTTGGGATCTCATCAATTTGCACCACTTTGGCAGGCACGTGACGGGGGCTGCATTTTTCCCGCAGGGTTGTTTTTATTTTTTCGGTCAATTTGTCAGTGAGTTCAGTACCGTTCCGCAGTACCACGAAGAGGATTATGCGCTGGTCGTTCTGCCAGTCCTGGGCCACAACTATTGACTCGGCAACTTCATCCAAGTCTTCTACATATCTGTAAATTTCTGCGGTGCCGATACGCACGCCGCCAGGGTTCAGTGTGGCATCGGAGCGGCCGTATATGATCACACCGCCGTTGGGAGTCAGTTTGACATAGTCTCCGTGATACCATACATTTTGAAACCTGGCGAAATATGCATTGTGATATTTGTTGCCGTTACGGTCATTCCAGAAGTATACGGGCTGAGAGGGAAATGTTCGGGTACAAACCAGCTCGCCCTTTTCGTTCACCACAGCTTCTCCTTCTGCATTGTATACCTGAACGGCCATACCAAGGCCGCGGCATTGACATTCTCCACGATATACAGGCAAGATCGGATTGCCGAGCACAAAGCAGGAAATGATGTCGGTGCCCCCTGATATTGAAGAAAGGCAAATATCTCTTTTTATTGACTCATATACATAGTCAAAACTTTCCGGAGTGAGGACGGAGCCGGTGGAGCAAAGCGTTCGCAGGGAGGGGAGGTGAACGCGCTCCACCGGCACCATCTCCAACTTTTTCATGGTATCTATATACTTGGCAGACGTTCCAAAAAGAGTAATGCTCTCTTTTTCGGCCAATCGCCAAAGTATCTCGTTATCCGGTGAGAATGGAGAACCATCATAGAGAACGAGCGAAGCCTCGGAACCAAGTGCGCTTACCAGCCAGTTCCACATCATCCAGCCACAGGTCGTAAAGTAAAAAACACGGTCACCTGGCTGTATATCGCAATGAAGCTGATGCTCCTTCAAATGCTGCAGCAATACACCGCCGGCCTTATGGGTTATGCATTTCGGTTTTCCGGTGGTTCCGGAAGAGTAGAGAATGCACAACGGGATGTTGAAGGGCCGACGTTCGAACTGCAACTCACTGCCCGCAAATCGTTCAAGGAGCTCTCCCCACTTCTCGGTGGATGCAGGACATGGGCGCGATGATTCAGAAGACCTCTTCAGCAGCGGCACCAGCACATCATGCGCTATCGAAGGTAAGGCCTGGATGATACGTTCCCCGCGCTCACCCAGATCAATGGTTTTGCCGTTGTAAAAATATCCATCAACCCGAAAAAGCACCTTGGGTTCTATCTGGCCAAAGCGGTCCACTACGCTCTCGAAGCCGAAATCGGGCGAAGTTGAGCTCCAGATTGCTCCGATACTGGTTGCCGCCAGCATGGCGACCACCGTCTCCGGCATGTTCGGCAGATATGCGGCGACCCTGTCGCCAGGTTCAATACCGATTGATTTCAGCCAGGCGGCCATAGCGGCAGTCTGGTTATACAGCTCATTGAAACTGAGGTTGTAGTGCACCTTGTCTTCTGCGTAAAAGATAAGGGCAGGCTCATCGTCTCGTCTTTTCAACAGGTTTTCAGCAAAGTTAAGTTTTGCATCACTGAACCAGCATGCCCGCTCAATCTCGTTACCACGGTCGAGAATTTTTACACCCTTGTCACCAATCACACCGCAAAAGTCCCACAAGGCCGACCAGAATGCCGGCGAGTCGGAAATTGACCAGTCATAGAGCCTTGAGTAGTCTTCAATTGGTGCACCGAGCTGTTGGCCGACAAATCGCATGAAGGCTTTGAGCAGACTGTTTTCAGTTCTTTCGCGATCCGGAACCCAGAGAGGTTTGGATTGTGTCATGTACTATCCCAGGTAAAAAAGAGCGGGTTATCATTGCGCAAACAACTGCAGATAATGTCAATACAATAACATAAAAAAGGTGTTGTTGAACAGTGTGGAAATATCGGTAATGATGGAAAATGAATGTTGCAGTGTCTGAACTGCATTGTTCTCTCATTTCTATAGATATATGATATATATCAGGTTGGTAGGTCGTTTCGTTGGCTAGAGGGTCTGTTCCGGAAATAGGCAGAGGGGTCCGGCATTGGCCTGAAACGCAGATTGTTGTACGGAAATTATTGGCGCGTTCAGAATTAAAGCGTACTATGGACTGATCGAAACGAAGTATTCTGGCGGCAATAATTCGTATGCTGCTGATAACCTATATATTTCTGGATATATTATGAAAACCAAAACGGCGATTTTACCGCGTTACAGTATGCCGGAAGAGATCGCTAACTCTGTCATCCATGGTATTGGTGCCCTTCTGGCCATTGCCGGTCTCGCGGTAATGACAGCTTTTGCCAGCCTCCATGGCACCGTATGGCATATTGTTGCCTGCAGCGTATTCGGTGGGACCATGATCCTGCTCTATACTGCCTCAACGCTTTATCACTCGGTTCAATCGAGGAGCGCCAAGGAAATTTTCAGAATTCTTGATCATTCTGCAATCTTCCTCCTGATTGCGGGAACATATACCCCTTTTACCCTGGTCAGTTTACGTGGGCCCTGGGGATGGTCGCTCTTCGGCACAATCTGGGGGCTTGCGGTTTGTGGCATCATTCTGGAGATTTTTTTAACCAAAAGACTGCGCTGGATCACCATAGCTCTCTATATAGCCATGGGCTGGGCAGTGGTTATTGCCGTTAAACCGATGCTTTCTGCGGTAGATGCCGGGGGCTTGTGGCTGTTGTTGATCGGAGGGCTCTGCTATACCCTTGGCGTACCGTTCTATATCAAGCAGTCAATCCCATTCAATCATGCTATCTGGCATCTTTTTGTGCTGGCAGGTACCATCTTTCACTATTTTGCAATATTGCTCTATGTGATACCAATTCGCGGCTGATGCGGGTGGTTGTCTCCCCTGAATAGTAGCGGAACGGCGAATCTGCCCGGAGTCAGATGGTATCGTGATTTCACGGACAATTGCGGCCAGTTGTAGAAAGAATTATCATCTAGTGAAAGACCGGTTCTTTTAAGCAAAATGTTGATACGTGGCAGGCGGAAATGTGCAGAAGTTCGGTGTCGGTGTTGAAAGTGCTAAAAGGCTTTGCCCAAAAGATTTTCCAGATAGTGTGGAGGGGAATATGAAGAACATGCTTGTCTGCTGCTTAGCGGCCTTTGCTCTGCTCTTGGGAGGTTGCTCCACTGTGCGGGTCAATCAGGATTACAAACCTGGTACAAATTTTTCTCAATATCGCAGCTATCATTGGCAGCAGCCTGCAGCTTCTACCAGTGAAGACATGCGGGTTCAGAACCCCTTGCTGCATGAGCGCTTTCAGCAGGCAATAAATGCCGGGCTTGCTGGTCGTGGGCTTTTCCCTGGTGCTCCTGATTTTCTTGTCACCTATAATTACCGGATTGAAACACGCATTCAGTCCGAGCCGTATTCTACCAGTGTCGGTTATGGTTATGGCAGGAGTTACCGCTACAGCGGTGTTGCTTTTGGTACGGGTGGAATGATACGCCAGTACGATGTTGGTATCCTGGTAATCGACTTTTATGACGCCCGGACCGGAGCCCTGATCTGGCGTGGTACCGGCTCGGAGATCGTCAGCAGCAACCCCACTCCCGAAAAGACGACAGAATTCGTCAACAAAATGGTTAGCTCTATTTTGTCCCAGTACCCGCCTATCTGATTATGCCTGGAAGTCGGCACGACAGCTATTGCCGGGTACCGCAATGTTTGTTATTTTTTGAATTCGCTGGTATTACCAGGTCCTTGGAGACGAAATTCCGCCCGAAAGGAAGTGGCACGACTCAAGGAGCAGTCAGCAGAAATATCGGCGTCACAGCGTTATGAAACAGGTTGAATAGCTCAATCGACAGGAACCATCAGGAGACATCATGGTATTGGAACCACAGCAGACAACCGTAGGTTTTATCGGCATCGGAGTGATGGGCAAAAGCATGGCTCGTCATTTAATGAACGGTGGTTGTACCACCCATATATATACCCGCACCAAGGCGAAAGCTGAAGACTTGGTGGCTGAAGGTGCAGTCTGGGAAGATTCAGTGGCATCACTTGCGGCAAAATGCCAGGTGATTTTTACCATTGTCGGTTTTCCGC
Organism: Desulfosediminicola ganghwensis; assembly: GCF_005116675.2. Taxonomy (NCBI): domain Bacteria; kingdom Pseudomonadati; phylum Thermodesulfobacteriota; class Desulfobulbia; order Desulfobulbales; family Desulfocapsaceae; genus Desulfosediminicola; species Desulfosediminicola ganghwensis. Next base: position 448,501 of record NZ_CP050699.1, on the reverse strand, counting down.
CCGATGTAGAAGAGGTGTATCTGGGTGAGAGCGGAATTCTTGCCAACATGAAAGAAGGCGGCTATGTGGTCGATATGACCACTTCCAGACCAGATCTGGCGGCACGCATTTTTGCTGAGGCTGAGAAAAAGAATCTTCACTCCCTGGATGCTCCTGTTTCCGGCGGAGATATCGGTGCCCGCGAAGCACGGCTCTCCATTATGGTGGGAGGTGAAGAGGCAGCTTTTGCAGCGGTCCTGGCATTGTTTGAGCTGATGGGCAAAAATATCGTTTATCAAGGCAAAGCGGGCAGCGGTCAGCACACTAAAATGTGCAACCAGATCGCCATCGCTGCCGGAATGATGGGTATCTGCGAGTCCCTTGCCTATGCGGAAAAATCAGGACTTGATCCGAAAAATGTGCTCAAGAGTATCGAGACGGGTGCTGCCGGCAGCTGGTCTCTTTCCAACCTTGCCCCGCGAATTATCGATGGCGACTATGCCCCGGGCTTTTTTGTCAAGCACTTCATCAAGGACATGACCATTGCCATTGAATCTGCAGATGCCATGGGTCTCGACCTGCCTGGCTTGAAACTGGCCCGCCAGCTGTACCAGAAGTTGGCTGAAGAGGGTGGCGCGGATAACGGAACCCAGGCCCTGTTTAAACTCTATCGCTGATCGTTCACTACAGGTCACAATTGCAACCTCTTCAGGCACTGTCGGCAGCTTTTTTTGCCGACAGTGTCTGTTGTCTTCTATGCTTTAGCGACAATTCCATCTGATTCAAAGTATTTACTGCCTTTCAAAGCCTATCTTCTATCTGCTCCGCCCCGACCCTAACTCATTTCTGGATTAAAGAAAACGCCGCGCATATAATGAATCATGTGCCGTAACGGATGCCAGTTGTCGTGCAAACATGATGGTGTCAATTTGCTGAATTTAATGAGGAGGTCATGGTGAAAAAAGACATGGTGAGAATCGCTATCTTTTCGGCGGCCTTGTTGTTTTTGAGCCTGTTTCTTTTGGCGCAGCCATTCGCTGTTTTCGGTGCTGGCCACGAGCAGGAACAACATCCGGAATTGAGCGAGCAGGAACAGTATGTCGACTGTGCTGACTGCCATAGTGAGGCAACGCCCAGTGTGTATGCAGAGTGGTATGAATCGGTCCATGGTGTGGCGATGATCAAGTGTTATCTCTGCCACGGCACTTTCGAGAGTTTTGTGGTGAGCCCGCAACGAGACAACTGTGCGACCTGCCATGCGGATATGCTGGAAAAGGAGCCGGACACACCATGTTATGAGTGTCATATTCCCCATACCTTCAAGGTTCAGGAGTAGCTGATAACTGTTGAAAACGGTCCGGCTGGCAACACCTGCCTTTGCTGGAGGCCGATAGCCTGGAGATCGAACAGATGGCACAGACAAGACGAGATTTCATCAAGAAGGCTGCAGCGTTATCGGCTGCATCCTATGTGGGAATGAGTTTGCCAATCGACAGCATGAATAGCGTGAGGGCGGACGAGGGTGTTACCTGGCACCCGGGCAGTTGCAGGCTCTGCGGAGTTGGTTGCCGGGTTGATCTGGGAGTCAGAGATGGTAACCCGATTGGCGTTCGGGGGATCACGGACTCACGTACCAACTTCGGCTATGTCTGCATGAAGGGCATGTACTTCTGGCGCTGCATGCGTCATCCTGATCGGTTGACAAAGCCAATGTATCGAAAAAAGAAGACCGACAAATTCAAAGAGATCAGCTGGGATGAAGCCCTCGATATCGCTGCGGGGAAATTTGCCGAAGCCCACAAGGCCGGAGGCGGTGAGGCTGTCGCCTACTATGGCTCCGGCCAGGCCCTGACAGAGGAGACCTATTTCTTCCAGAAAGTGATGCGTGCCGGGCTGCAATCAAACAATGTGGAAGGGAATCCACGGCTCTGCATGGCCAGTGCCGTTGGCGGCTATATGACCTCATTCGGGGCGGATGAGCCGATTGGTGGCTATTCCGACATAGAGAAGGCGCACTGCTTTTTTATTATCGGTTCCAACACGGCGGAGGCGCACCCGGTGCTGTTCAGGCGCATCATGCGGCGCAAGATGGATAATCCTGATCTGGTCAAGATTATCAACGTCGATCCGAGGCTGTCCCAGACCTCACGAATCGCAGATATGCATCTGCAGTTTGATCCGGGCACGGATCTGGCGCTGTTAAACGGCATGGCCAATGTAATCATTGCAGAGAAGTTGTATGACCAGGAGTTTCTCGACAATTACACCAGCTTCAAGAAAGGTAAGGGTGAGGACGCCTCTTTTGAGGAATATGCCAGCCAGGTAGCCCAATATACCCCGGACAAGGTGGTAGAGATGTGTGGCAAGGCCTTTACCCAGGATGAGCTTCGTCAGGCAGCGCGATGGTTTGCCACTTCCAAAGGCACCCTCAGCCTCTGGACCATGGGGCTCAACCAGCGTAAGCGTGGAGTGTGGGCGAATAATCTGGTTCATAACCTCCACATTCTGACCGGACAACTCTGCACGGACGGGGCGGACAGTCTCTCCCTGACCGGCCAACCGAACGCCTGTGGCGGTGTGCGCGAGGGTGGGGGATTGTGTCATATCCTGCCGGGGCACCGCGGTGTCGGCAATGACAAACTCCGTAACGAGGTGGAAAAACTCTGGGGCGTACCGGAAGGGCGCATTCCACCCAAACCTGGTCTGCACACCATGGCGATGTTTTCGGCAGTAAACGAAGGAAAAATCAAAGCCCTCTGGATTAACTGCACCAGCCCGGTACAGAGTTTGCCGAACTGCAATCTCTATAACAAGGGAATGGACAGGGAGGATGTTTTTATCGTCTGTACTGATATCTTCCCAACCCTGACAACCCAGAAGGCTAACCTGTTGCTGCCGACTTCGTTTCATTTCGAAAAAACAGGTGTCTACGGGTGCACCGAACGGCGTTCGCAGTTGACCAGAAAAGCCATAGACTCACCAGCCGGGGCTAAGCCGGAAGTGTGGATTGTCCTGGAATGGGCCAAGAGGCTGGCCAAGCTGCTCGACGATCCTGTTATTGCGAAATGCTATGAAGGCTTTGACGGCCTTGAAGAAGGTTACGAACTGCCCAAGGCAATCTGGGATGAATACAGCCAGAAGCTCACGGCGCACAGGGATAATGATCTGCGGGGAGCAACGTATGATGTACTTGCGAAAATGGCAGATGGTGTGCAGTGGCCTGCACCCGATGAAGCGTGGGCCAGTACCGGCGGCACGGTGAAAAAATTTGTGCGCGGGCGTGACCCGATGGCGGATACGGAAGCAAAGGATGACAAGCCGTATCAGTTCTACGGGGAAGCGCACAAAGATAGAAAGCTCTGGATCTGGCTGCGGGAGCAGGAAGACCCGGCCGAAACACCGGATGCTGACTATCCCTTCTATCTTTCCACAGGGCGTATCGTTGACCATTGGCACACCATGTCAATGACAGGCCGGGTACCTGAGCTGCTGAGGGCCAACCCGTATGCCTTCGTCGAGGTGAATCCGAAAGACGCCGCCCGCCTTGGTATCAAGCCCGGTGATATGGTGGAAGTGAAATCACGCCGTGGGGTAAATGTGTTGCCCGCCAAGGTGTATGAAGGCCCGCTTGAAGGTATGGTCTTCGTCTATTGGCATGATCAGCACCAGGATCGAATGATCAACAAAGTCACTAAAGATGCCTATGACCCAGGTTCATTTGAACCCGAGTTCAAGATCTGTGCAGTACAGGTAAAACGGGTCTCGGGACCGAAACCGCTCAAGCCGTATATCGCGTGAGTTACCTGGCCGAGACTGTGGCAGCTATAGAGAAGCAAAAGGCATTGACCACCGGGAGTTCAGGCGGCAAGGCCATGGTGAATACATAAAATTTTTGCCGGAGGTAAGCTATGCCGATCAGCGGAGTTGTTATTTCCAGTATTCCTGAGAGAACCTGGAGAGTAATGAAGAGACTGCAGCAGCTTGAAAGTGTAGATATTTTCGGACACGACAGGGCAGGCAATGTAGTGGCGGTTCTCGACACCACAACTTCTGAAGAGATGGAAAAGGTGATTGCGCTGATAACCGGGAATGAGGATGTTCTTAACGTGGGAATGACCTATTTAAACGCCGAAGACGAGGCGGCGCAGTTGGCACAGGGTGAGAGTCTGGCCAGGCCCTTCGGTTTTAAACTGGCTTCTGATGAAGGCTCGTGACCCGGCGTGATTTTTTTCGTCTGATAGTTTCGGGGCTTATCGCTGCCGCAACAGAGGCTGTCGCAACATCGCCAGCCACTGCCGGGCTGGTTGCAAGCCCGGTACAGACAAATCGGTTGCGGCCGCCGGGTGCTGTCTCGGAGAAACAATTTCCTGCCAGGTGCATTCGCTGTGGCCGGTGCGTTGAGGTGTGTCCATATCGATCAATCATCATGCTTGATATCCGGCATGGGATCCATGCGGGCACACCACTTGTCGAGGCGGAAAAAATTCCCTGTTATCTCTGTATGAAATGCGTTGTGGTCTGCCCCACCGGTAGCCTGCTGCCGATACGCCAGCAGGAGACCCGGATGGGGCTTGCGGTGATTAACACCTTCACCTGCTATACCTATGCGGGGGTGAGTCTCTGCAGAACCTGTTACGACAAGTGCCCTTATGTGGAAAAAGCGATCCGGCTGGATCAACTGCGCCCGGTGGTCGACGAAAACCATTGTACGGGATGTGGCCTCTGCACCCATGCCTGCCCGGTGACGGATGGCAACGGGTTCAAGGCGATCAATGTCGAACCCATCTATGCCGGGGCCGAGGGGGAGTAGATGATGCAGCCGGTGAGCGATGTTGAGTCTTCTACTGAAATCAAGCAACACCACCATGGGGAAAGACGGGCAGGTTTCAGGTGGGGAAGGCTCAGGCTGCTGGTTCTGACGCTGGCCTTTTTACTTATAGCAATGAACCCGCTGCTGAATTTTCATTTCCATATCAATTTCATTCAGGGTTGGTACCAGTCCCTGGGAGTCGGTGATCTCTGGTTTGTATCACCGCTGGAGGGGCTTGAATCGCTGCTTATTACCAGGGGCATCTATCTGCCATCACTGATAGGTATGCTGATCCCGGTATTGATCGCTCTCTGCCTTGGCCGGGTCTTCTGTTCATGGCTTTGCCCGGTGAGCTTCTTTCTGGAGCTGATTGAGCTGGGTCGCAGAAAAATCATTAAACAACGCTTTTTGTACAATCGACTGGTTGTTGCCAAAAAAGTGCTCTGGTTCACCCTGATTGTGGAGATTCTGGTCAGCCTCATTCTTGGGGCACCGCTCTTTGTATTTCTCTCTCCGCCCGGCCTTATCGGCCGCGAACTGATGATGCTGGTCTTTTTTCATAAGCTGGCACTGGAAGGGGGGATCCTGTTGATTGTTCTGGCATTGGAGCTTTTTACCCGTCGCTGTTATTGCCGCAGCTTTTGCCCGCTCGGAGCTCTACTGGCGCTGATAGGTACTCGTCGCCGCCTGAGGGTTGTTCGGGAGCAAGAGAGCTGCACCGCCTGTAAAATCTGTGATTATAGTTGCCCCATGGGCATTCGGCCCAGTCTCGGTGAAGCATCGGGAGCGTATTGCTGGAACTGTGGAGAGTGTGTCCAGAGCTGCAACCATGGTTCTCTGCACTTTCGATGGCTGGGTAGGGAAAATGTGTAATTGTCACTGTTACAGCTTTTCACTTCTTCTGATAAAGAGAGCGTAAATTGTTTTAAGTATAGGTCTTGATTGAATAAATTATGTGTGTCAACGGTGGCATCTACGGTAACAGGTCAAGAATCCACAACTTTGAGCAACTGTTATGACAGAAAACAGAGCAGCCCTTCCAGTCAAGGATTCAAAATATTTCATCAGCAGGGAGCTGAGCTGGCTCAACTTCGCCCTGCGAGTGCTGGAGCTGACGGCCAGCCCGGACCTACCCTTGCTTGAAAAAGTGAAGTTTGCAGGAATCATGGGGATGCTGCATGATGAATTTGCCATGAAACGACTGGGTGGCCTGAGAAACATAAAAAGACGAAAACCAAACAAAGTGCTCGATGGCGGGCGTACTCCCGGCGAAGAGATCATTGCCTGCCGGGAGGAGTTGCGCCAGCAGAGCGATAAGGTCGGCAGGCTGGTGGAGTCGCATCTGCGACCAGCCATGAACCAGGCGGGAATTGCGCTACTCGACTATGAGAATCTGGATGTCGAACAGAGGAGATATGCGGACAGGTTTTATCGTGATGCGGTCGAACCCATCCTGACCCCGCTGGCGGTTGATGCCAGTCACCCATTCCCATTCATCAGCAACCTGGGCTTGAATGTAGCCGTCACCGGTGAGGGCAAAAAAAGCGGACGGGGCAAATTCGTCCGCCTGAAGATACCTGCCAACCGGCCGCGCTGGGTGAAACTGCCGGCAGCTGGAGCCAGCAGCCAGGTGGCTGTACCGCTTGAGCAGGTTGTCGCTGCCAACGTCTGCCGTTTTTTCCCGGACTGGAAAAAGCTGAAGACCTATTTTTTCAGGGTGATACGGGCGGCAAAGGATAATCCCTGGGAGCGGCTTGATGTGGATGAGCATGAGCAGGAATTGCAGCCAGGCTGTATCATCGGTATGGTCACCGCCGAACTGACCTACAGAAAGTTCGCCGGTGTTACTCTTCTGCAGGTAAGCGAAGATATGCCTGAAAATCTACAATTATGGCTGGCGAGTCAGTTGCAGATGGACCCTGACGATATTATAGCAATCAAGGGACTGCTGGCGACAGCAGACCTGATGAAGTTCAATGTGGAGGGGCGGTCTGACCTGCGTGACCCGCCTTTTACCCCGACTCCCCACCCCCGCCTGGCTGATCCCGCCATGGATGATCCGGAGACCTTTTTTCAGGAGATCCGGGCTGGCGATATCCTTGTCCACCTTCCATACCAATGTTTTGACACCTCAGTCCTCCGCTTTATCCGTTACGCTGCCTCAGACCCGAAGGTTCTGGCCATTAAACTGACAATTTATCGGACCAGCAAGGATTCGCCGATCATGCAGGCGCTGATGGAGGCCGCCGGCAGGGGGAAACAGGTTGTAGTGTTGGTGGAAATCACCGCGCGTTTTGACGAAGCGCCGAATATCGCCTGGGGCAAGAAGCTGGAGAGGGCTGGAGTTCACGTTGTGTATGGAATGGAACGTTTGAAGACCCATGTGAAGCTGGCCATGGTAATTCGTGAGGAGCAGAGCGGTATTCGTCGTTATGTCCATGTCTCCACTGGCAATTACAATGTGCAAACCGCAAAAGTTTACGAAGACCTTGGTATTCTCAGCTGTAATCGGTTGCTCGGGGAAAACGTGGCCGCTCTATTCAATGAACTTACCGGTGGGGTATCATCTCATGGTTATGATATGTTGATGGTGGCTCCACACAATCTGAGAGAGCGCTTCGTGGAACTGATCCACAGGGAGGTCGCCCATGCCAGGGGTGGGCGCTCTTGCGGTATTTTCGCGAAAATGAATCAATTGCAGGATTGCGATATGATTCGCGAGTTGTATATGGCGAGTTCGGCCGGCGTGCCGATTGAATTGAATATTCGGGGACTTTGCTGTTTGCGTGCGGGAGTTCCCGGGTTATCGGATAATATCAGGGTCTATTCAACAATTGGCAGGTTTCTGGAGCACTCCCGCATTTATCGTTTTGAAAATGGAGGAGACCCTGAGTTTTTCATCGGCTCAGCCGATTGGATGCGTCGCAACCTCAATAGACGGATGGAAACCATAGTGCCCGTTGTAGATAGTATCCTCAAGGTACAACTCGATGAGATCCTGAATATACTCAAGAAAGATAACTGCAGCGCCTGGGATATGCATCCTGATGGCAGTTATCGCAGGAGGGTCCCGGCAAAAGGGGAGGAGAAACGCTCTGCCCATGAGATGTTTATGAGACGGGCAACTGGCGCATAAACAATTGCTACCGGCCTATTTGCTGGCAAAAGCCGACGCTTTCATGTATCTGTATTCTGTTTCAGGCAATATCCGCCTTGAATAAACCTGTTCCTGGCAGCCTGCTGTTGAAATTTCACCCGGCCGGTTGCAATTGCCCCGGCGTTGGCATGTGTCCCTGTCTTCAGTTATGACAAAGATCTCCCGACCCATTATCAGATACCTCACGGCTGCTGCAGCGTATACCTGTATCGGGCTCGGTGTACTTGGCGTGTTTCTGCCTGTCCTGCCAACTGTGCCTTTTTTTATTCTGGCCACAATCCTCAGTTTTCGCTCCTCCCCGAAATTGCGGCGCTGGCTGTTGAGGCATCCGCAATTTGGTGAGACCATCAGAAATTTCCTGCGTGATAAGAGCATCTCAGGCAGGATTTTGCGACGGGCGCTGATTACTTTATGGGCGGGACTCACCATCAGTTGCCTGCTGGTTCCGCACTGGTGGCTGAGAGCAATGCTGGTGAGTCTGGGAGGGGCGGTGACATTGTACCTGCTCAGTTTGAGTCGAATCGGGGAGTGAATTATAGCTATCGGCGAAAAAATACAATAGGATGCCCGGGGCGAAGGTTGAAAATTCGGTGCGATGTACACGTATCATCGTGCTAGATATTGATAATAAAAAATTAGAGGAAAGAAATGCATCTATATGAAACAGAAAAAGGCGATCGCTGGATTTGCATCCATTGTGACGAAGAAGAGCGTGAGATGATTGAAGAGAAGAAGTGGGAGCATATCTTCGAAAAGCATGACCAGGTGCTGCGTTGTTCAATTTGCGGCAAAGGCGATTACGACATTGAGGATTGATCGCTACAGAGGGCAGGAAGAAATATGGACGAGAAGATGTATCCGGTAGCTGATATCAGGCAGCTTGTAATTCAGGCACTGGTTCACCATAACAGTAGCCGGATAAATGCAGAAGCAGTAGCTGATGCACTTATCGCAGCAGAGATGGATGGCCTGCGCGGCCACGGCTTGTCGCGCCTTGTATCCTATTGCGGTCAGGCTGCCAGCGGCAAAGTAGATGGAAATGCGGAGCCGGTGGCAACCAGGGTCCGCGGCGCAGCGGTTCGGGTGGATGCGGGTAATGGTTTTGCTTACCCGGCCATGGAATTGGCTGTTTCGGAGCTGACAGCGCTTGCACCTGAAATGGGTGTTGCTGTGGCCGCAATAACCAACTCCCATCACTGCGGTGCTGCGGGATATCATGTTGAGAAGTTGGCCAGGGAAGGGCTCGTGGGTCTGCTCTTTGCGAACACGCCTAAGGCGATAGCCCCCTGGGGCGGCAGTCAGGCCCTGTTCGGAACCAACCCGATTGCTTTTGGTGTGCCGGGAAAAGATCGTGAGCCGATGGTGATTGATCTGGCGTTAAGCAAGGTGGCGCGTGGCAAGATCATGGTAGCGAGCAAAGAGAACAGGGATATCCCGGAGGGCTGGGCGCTGGATTCGGAGGGCAACCCGACCACCGATTCGGCCAGGGCACTGGGCGGCACCATGTTGCCGATGGGAGATGCCAAGGGCGCAGCCCTGGTTTTGATGGTTGAGATTCTGGCGGCAGCGGTGACTGGATCCAATTTTGGCTACGAGGCCAGTTCATTCTTTGAGGCGGATGGCAAACCGCCCAACGTGGGGCAATTGCTGATGGCAATTTTTCCCGGCCCACTATCCGGCGAGGCGTTTTATTCACGTATTGAAGCGCTGTTTGCAGAGATCCTGGGCCAGGACAATACCAGGCTTCCCGGTGAGAGAAGGCTTGGATTACGTGATGAGGCGCGGCAGCAAGGGCTTAAGCTTAACCCGGCGGAGTATAATCAGCTCAGACAACTGGCGGCAGCATAACTTTGACTGCGGTGTCATATTTGCGCTGAAATCGTCTTAGCAAAAACGGGGTTGCCGGAACTGCCGGTAACCCCGTTTTTGTCTGCTTTTTTACTTCTGGTTTCGATTTCCCATTAGCCCGGGCAGGACTGGGACGAAATTCTCCGCAGTAAATTCTCGTGGCCTGTTCTAACAGAGTACATGTTGAAATAATGGGGGCTAAAACCACCAGATCATTCTCTTTGGTGGATTTCCAAAGGATTCGAATGAGTCACCCGACTCCCTCAGCACTTCTTCCAGCTCATCGGCGCTGAACTCGTAACCATCGCTCTCGGCGGCGGCCAGGAAATCATCCATCGTTTTCAGTGCATCATACTTCATGCGCAAATTCGAATCCGTTCCTCCTGCGATTAACAACTCTTCTACTTGTGCTTTTGCCATATCGTCCTCACTGGTTCTGACTGGAATAATTGTTTACCTGATTATGATTCACATTAAGCAACAGCCGTGCCAGGTAGAGAACCAGGGCAATTTTGTCAGCAATTCCTTGGTAATTCTGCAAGGAAGGGCCGGTGGTTGAAAAGCAGGGAGCGGATGCTACGGAAGACGTTCACGGGGGGAAGAGCTCAAAAATGTTATAATATGACACTATTGCAGTAGAGTATACAGTTGGCGTCAAGCATTCGGGTTGCAGCAGAACATGCACTTTCTCCTGAAAATTATATGATTATTATATACGTGGTATGATCTGATAATGACTTGCGCCATTACGGTCTGAAATCTCCAACAATACTCTTCCCGGAGGCGAAATCATGAATGTCCAGAACCTCTCCACTGAAAAGACAGATTCAATTCGGCTGTATACCGGGCAGGGGGAGCCAATAAAGCTGAACAGCCTCTGGGAGGAGAGGACGGCGGTTTTGGTTTTCGTGCGCCATTTTGGCTGAGTCTTTTGTCGTCAGCAGGTCGCTGAACTTGAAAAAAGAAAAGCGGAATTTGATACACTTAAGGTGCGGTTGGCAGTAATCGGTTCAGGTGATAGCGCACATTTCCCGGCGTTACGCAGAGCCACAGGATACACAGGAGAGCTCTACACAGATCCGGACAGGGAATCGTTTCGGCTCTTCCAGTTTCAGAGTGGCGTGAGCAAGGTATTTGGGTTGAAGCCTCTTTCCCGTGCGTTTTCTGCTCTTAAAGCTGGTTTTTCTCCAGGTTCACTGCAGGGGAGTGCCTTGCAGCTGGGTGGTGCCGCTATTGTTAACACTGGTGGCGAGGTTATCTATCACTATATAAGCAAGGAGGCGGGTGATCATCCTGATCCTGAGCTGATGTTGAAAACTCTTGGTCAAACGGCCTGAAGAAAATCACTCGGAGAGGCTGACGATTCTGTCCAGGGCGACAAGACAGACTGGGATATAGGCAGCGGCCCACCAGGGCATATCAAACTCCAGCCTGCAGGTGTAATCAGTCAGGGGAATAACCCTGTGGCCGGTTGCTTTGAATTTGCCGACCCGCCAGCTCCAGAACTTTCCTTTATCGTAACGAGTGATAGCAAAAGGCAGGCGAAGTCCCAGAGCTGTAACGACCTGGCCATGGCTGTCAGCAGTGATGAAGGTATCCCGACAGGCAACAGAGGTCACCGAAGGCCCCCACGTCGACCAGAGAGTGGTATCTGTAATCAGGAGCCAGGCCTTGTCAGCGGAACAGTCAAGTTTACGGGAGGCTATCCATCTTCCATGGGAAAGTGCAATTTGTCCTTTCACTGTCTGTTGGCATAATTGAAAAAAGTTAAGGGGCGGCTACAATGAATGAACGAAAAAACAAACAAACATTCTTTGGCATTAAATTATAATTAACTCCTTGTACCGTATAACAGGATGGTTATTATTCTGTGCAAATTCCGAATATAATTATGACAGGTAATGTTCTGAAATTGAATATTAAAATGAAATGTTTCAGAACGTCCAAATTTTCCAAAGGAGGCGAAGCGTGCTACGAATAGGTCTGTTTCTCGCAACCAACCTGGCAATACTGGTATTGCTGGGGGTAGTAATGAGTGTTCTGGGGATTGACTCCAGATCTACATCCGGTCTGCTGGTTATGGCGGCGTTGTTTGGTATGGGTGGGTCATTTATCTCCCTTGCCATGTCGAAATGGATCGCCAAGAAATCAACCGGAGCCCATGTCATCGAACAACCGGCTAATCCGACTGAGAAATGGTTGTACGATACCGTAGCCCGCATGGCAAAGGAAGCAGAGATCGGTATGCCGGAGGTGGCGATTTACAATTCGCCAGCCATGAACGCCTTTGCCACAGGCATGAAGAAAAACGATGCACTGGTTGCCGTATCCACTGGTCTGCTGGCGAATATGTCACGCGATGAGGTCGAGGCGGTACTGGCCCACGAGATGACCCACGTCGCGTGCGGTGATATGGTAACCCTCACTCTAATTCAGGGGGTATTGAATACATTTGTTATCTTCCTGTCCCGCATCGCAGCGAATGTTATCAGTAATTTCCTGGGTGACGAGGAAGGGGGCGGCCTCGGCTTTTTCGGTTATATAGCAGTCGTCATCGTGTTGGAGATCGTGTTTGGACTTTTTGCCTCGATGATCGTCATGTGGTTTTCACGAAAACGGGAATTTACCGCCGACCGCGGTGCAGCATATCTGACCAGCAAGGACAAGATGATCGGCGCGCTGCAGCGGTTGCAGGCGCATCATGAACCATCACAGTTGCCAGAGCAGGTCGCTGCGTTCGGTATTCGGCCGAGAAAAGGTGGTATGGCTGAATTCTTCCGAAGCCACCCGCCAATCGATAAACGAATCGAGGCACTGCGTAATCTGTAATTGGCAGTGATCGGGACGTGTGGGAAGTGAAAGGGGGTATCGGCTTATCGATACCCCCTTTTTATCTTTTATGATCCTACCCTTCGGGGTAGCCGGGGAGTATTTTGCAGTACTTCAGGGTCGTTGATCCAATTGTAAAACCGAGATAATTTCCGAGAGAAATTCGTACTAGACCTTGAAACGAATATTGAGGATGTCACCGTCGACCACAATATAATCCTTGCCCTGCAGGTAAAACTTTCCGACCTTCTTCAGCTCGGCTTCGCTGCCGTGCTCGATCAGCTCGTCATATTTTATGACCTCCGCCCGTATAAAGCCACGTTGCAGATCGGAATGGATAGCCCCCGCAGCAACCGGGGCGGGTGAGTTGACCCGCACCAGCCACTGGTGAACTTCATCAGGGCCCACGGTAAAAAAGGAAATCCTGCCCAAAGCTTTGAGGCAGAGGGAGGTCAGGATCTCCAACGCCGGACGTTCGATACCGAGATCCTGCCTGAATTCCTGCTTCTCCTCTTCACTGTCGAGTTGGCTGATCTCAGCCTCAACCTGGGCCGAGACCAGCATCGCCTCAATTTTCTGTGTTTCACAGATTGATTGAACCTGCTCGAGCAGGGTCGTATCGTCGAGCTGGTCTTCAGCGACATTAAAGGCGAGGATCAATTCTTTTCTGGTGATAAGCGGGTAGCTGCGAATCATCAGGTCTTCGTCTTCGGTAAATTCCATCAGGCGTAACGGTTGTTCTCCCTCCAGGTGGGCCTGCATCCGCTGCAGCAGTTCCAGCTCTTTAACGCTTTTATCGTCTTTTATCTTTTTGATAGTCGTCTCAAGGCGCTCGATGCGCTTTTCGATAAAAATCTGATCGTGCATCAGCAGCTCCGAGTTGACCATTTCCACATCCCGGATGGGATCAACCGAGCCGGCCTCATGGTAAATTGACTCATCTTCAAAGGCGCGCACGATATGGCAGATCGCATCCACATCATTTATCTCTCGAAAGATATCGCCTCTGGCTATGGTCTCCTGCTCGATTTTGGGCAGCAGCACCAGATCCAGCCGGGCTTTTGTTTCTTTTTTGGGGTTATACATGGAGACAAGGGTGTCAAAACGGCTGTCTGTGATGTCTGCTGTGCCGGGGATGGGTTTGGCGGCACCGGTCTGGTCCCGGATTTCGCTGCCGGTGAGAACCTGGAAGAGTGTTTTCTTGCCGGTTTGGGGGAGGCCAACTATTCCTGCTTTCATATGTTCCTCGATAGTTAGATTTTTCGAAGACTTCAGTGAATGAGACGGCGTAATGATGAGTGGTTGAATGTTCTATTAAAACCGCAATAATGTCAGCGCTCAAGGGCTATTGCTGTTCTCTGGTGAATAATCGACAATGAGGACGTGGCGGGAAGAACACAGAGGCATAAAGCAACCTGTTTTTTATGGATAAGAAGGAGTGTGTTTGGCTTAATATATTGTTTTCGTAACATTTTAAATATAAAGCACTTCGTTTGATGTCGGGTGGAGATGTGGCCGGAAAAAAAGCGGCGATAAGTAGACAGTATGAACCCACGGTGATGTGGATATTGTCTCCCTGTTCAGTGCAGAGGAGTATTGAGACGAAAAAACAATCGATATTCGGGCAATAGGTGTCGAGGTCTATGGCTCCATTCAGGCCACCACCGGGATGTTTACCGATAACAGATGGCTTGTCCTCGATGGAACCATCAACAATAGGTATTTCCAACTCAACAAAGATTTACGGCGTATTCACGCCATCCCTCTAAGTCGTCTTCGGAATTAATCGCTCCCTCCCTTTGCTTATATTGCAATTTTCCGTGAAATTCCGGCTGACTGCCCGGGATATGGACGTCTGCATCGGGCAGCTCTCCCTATCTCGTCAATTTGCGGGCTTTTATTTGGCTCTGTAAAATCGAAAACTTATACAAAAATGTAAAGAGGGGTTGACAGCAGGTTCCCGAATCTGTTAAAAATGCGGGTTTTTTGGCCCAATTCTCACTTTGTAGTAACTCGGCCAATTTTCAGACCATATCAAGCAATCAACACGAAGAGGATTCCTGATGGGAAGCGAGCGTTCGAAACAGTTACGAGATCCTAATTATCTGCCACCGTTACACCAGTCTATCCCTTTGGGTATTCAACACGTGCTGGCCATGTTTGCCAGCAATGTTACCCCTGCGATTATCATTGCTCTTGCAGCCGGGTTCGCTTTTGGCTCAAGCGAGATGGTCTATATGATTCAGATTGTCATGGTCTTTGCCGGTATTGCCACCCTGTTGCAGACCATAGGTATTGGTCCCATTGGTGCAAGACTGCCGATTGTTCAGGGAACCAGTTTTGCCTTTATTCCGATCATGATTCCTCTGGTTCAGTCTGCAGGTATGCCGGCACTTTTCGGTGGCGTTATTGTTGGTGGTCTTTTTCACTTTCTATTGGGTACCGTGATTGGCAAAATCCGTAACTTCCTGCCACCTCTTGTTACCGGAGTGGTGGTACTTACCATTGGCCTTACCCTGCTCCCTGTCGGTATTAAATATGCCGCAGGCGGTGTACCTTTGATGGGTACGCCTGAGTTCGGCAGCTTGGCCCACTGGTCTCTCGCCCTGATCGTTATCGTGGTCACCATGGGTTTGAAGTTTTTTACCCGGGGCGTTGTTTCAAGTGCCGCCGTTCTCATTGCCCTGGTAATTGGTTACCTGGTTGCAATCCCGATGGGTATGGTCGATTTTGGCAAAGTTGGTCATGCACCCTGGTTCGAGATGCCTTCTCCGTTTAAGTTCGGGGTAGAGTTTCATGCCGCAGCGATTATCGGTATGTGTCTGATGTCTTTTGTTTCGGCCATTGAAACTGTTGGTGATATCTCAGGAATTACCAAGGGTGGTGCCGGGCGTGAGGCAACCGATAAAGAGATCTCAGGCGGAACAATGGCAGATGGTATCGGAACAGTGCTTGGCGGAATTTTTGGCGGTTTGCCCAATACTTCTTTTAGCCAGAATGTCGGTCTCATCACCATGACCGGTGTTATGAGTCGACACGTAGTGACCTTTGGTGCCCTGTTTCTCGTCCTGGCGGGTCTGGTGCCAAAAGTTGGTGCACTCATTTCGGCCATGCCTATCGCTGTTCTTGGCGGCGGTGTTATTGTTATGTTTGGCATGGTTGTCTCCGCCGGTGTGACGATGCTGAGTGAGGTGACCTGGGATAGGCGCAATATGCTGATTCTGGCGATTTCCCTTTCAATCGGTATTGGCTTGCAGGCTGTTCCGGATGCGCTGCAGCATGTACCGGCTACAGCAAAAATCCTGTTGACCTCAGGTATTTTGCCGGCTGCTGTATTGGCAATTTTTCTGAATATGGTGTTGCCTGAGAGGCTTCGTGATTAATCAGTGTTTCTGGGGCATTGTGGCTATTCGCCTGAGATAATCTAATACACTGACTAACTGGAAAGAGGTGTATGAATAGAAAATGGCCGATGCGGTTTTTACCGCATCGGCCATTTTTTTTGGTGGAGAAGAGAACGAACTATTCAAGTTCGGCAAGTGTGGCGGCAGCATCTTTTACCTGTCGCATATGCTGAAGTGACCCTTTATTTTTCACCAGCAGAATTTCACTCATGATACTGAGGGCGATCTCCCTGGGCAGGATGGAGGCGATATCAAGGCCCATCGGGGCGTAGAGTTTCGCTATTTTTTGTTTGGCAATTCCCTGCTCAAGCAGATAGTTGAAAGTGTGTCGTACTTTCTGGCGACTGCCGATCATGCCTATGTAAGGGGCGTCGGTTTTCGCAGCCGCGGCCAGAGCCTGCTTATCCAGTTCGTGGGAGCGGGTGGCGATGGTGATGAAAGTGTTGGGGGTGATGGTGAGTGCGCTGATTGCCTGGGGGATATCGTCGGTAACTATTTTTTCGGCCCTGCTGAATCTCTCGCTATTGAGAAGATCGGGTCTGTCGTCTATAACCACTACCTCAAAATGCTGCTGAAGGGCGAGTTGATACAATTCCAGACCTATATGGCCGGCGCCGACGATGACCAGCTGCGGCAGGTTGCCGAAAACCCGTATGAAAAGTCTGAGTTCTCCACCACAACGCATACCAAGGTCGCCGCCGGGGCTTAGGGAATAGTGCATCTCAGTGCTTTCACCATTTTCAAGACAGCCGAGTGCTTTGGCTATAACCTGATGTTCCAGGTTGCCGCCACCTATGGTGCCGCAGGTCTCACCATTGGGCTGCACTGTCATGATAGCACCGGGCTTGCCGGGTGAGGAACCGGTGTTGGCGATTACTGTGACCAGCGCCACGGGAATATTGTTTTCAATACAGGTGGTAAGTGTCTGAATGACTTGGTGTTCCATGATGTTGTGGAAGTGCTGTGGCGTTAAGGTTGCCGGAGTGGGTTATTGTTCCTGTAACTTAGAGACTGGTGTTGCGAACTTGTAGCGCAAGAAAGGCTTCGAGCACACTACCGCCTATGCTACGGGCTTTGTCGGAGATAGTCCAGCAGTTCTTCAACTCGTCCAGGCGTGGGTCGATGTCGGCAATTTTCAACCCCTTGTGTACGGTGGTTCCATCGCGAAGAATGCCCCGGACCAGCCCTGTGAATGGGGCGATAACTGGGGAGTTGCCTATTTTTGCCAGCAGTTCATCCTGGTAAACGACGCTGCCGATATCTCTCATCAGCCTGAACGTACCGGCTTGGGTGGCATACAGCACCCGCTCTTTGGAAAAGCCGCCAACTTCAGCCGGAATGCTGGTGTTGGCCGTGGCGCTACCCGTGTATATAATTCTGCCCAGGTCATGCCCGCGGTTGGTCTCTATCACTGCGTGGACATCTAGGCCAGCGGTGAAACCCGGGCCGATCCCGATGGTTATCGGCGCCATGTCGATGGTGGTACCGAGGTTTTTTTTTGCCAGGATGGCATCAACGATACAGGAAGGCTGGGTGGCAAGTGTACCGAGGCAGTCAGCGTTCGGGTCAACTATGACCGGTACCCGGCTATTTTGCCAAATACGCTCGCAATCTGCCACTCGCTCAATCCGCTCTGCCTTCACCCCTTCGACGTTATGGCTGCCAAGCTGCAGGGTTTCGCTTATGGAGACAGTACGGCGGATTGCTGTCGGGTTGGCAACCTCCAGCACCAATAACCTGAAACCGCAGTTATGCAGACGGCAGATGGTCCCTGTGGCAATATCGCCACCGCCCCGGACAATGATCAGTGGTGATTGGGCCATTGTCTCAGGAACTCTTGATACTCTTCGGGAGTATCGATATCAAAAAACTGGTCTGCAGAGTCGAGATCGAGCCAGGTGACCCGCCGGTTATGGTGCCGGATGATTTCCCTGCCGCCTGAGTCTCCTGCCAGCCCGGCCAGCTCATCTCGCAAATCGGCCGGGAAAATAACGGGATTACCGGGGAGGGAATCAACTCTGGGCTGAATAATTGAGCCAGGATTTTCTAAAGATATTTCAACGAGCCGCGATATCGTTTCATGACGTATCAGCGGCTGGTCAGCCACACTGAACAGGATAGGGTTTCCCGGTGTCGTGTTGGCAAGGCCAAGGTGGATGGAATGGGCCTGCCCCTTTTCGGGTGTGTCGTTATGGCAGATGCCAACGGGAAAGTTCCGGCAGATTCCTGCGACCTCATCGTTTGCCACAATAACTACTGTTTTGGCAAAGAGCGAGAAGGGGAACCGGGATAGAAAAATACCAAAGAGTGTTGAACCGGCAACCGGCAGCAACAGTTTATCACACCCCATCCTTTTGGAGAGACCGGCAGCAAGTATAACCGCGTCAATGCTACGAGCCATAGATCGTTCCCTGCTGAACACTGCCTGCCGTGACCTGCACGTTTTCGATCTGAGTTGTAAGGAGATCGGTCTGCTGTTGATCTGCCCTGCTTTCGACTTTGTTGATAAACAGCTTTTCCGCTCCAACAGAATCTTTAAACAATCCCTCACTCTGGGTGATGACTCGCAGGAGATGACCAAGGCTGACCATGTCACCCTCGGAGCCGCCGGTCAGCAGGGAAAACAGGCCAGGCCTGTGCACCAGTGAGTCGTCTATGGTTCTGCCGATGGTCTGGATGTCGAGCACTCCGACTGTGCTGCTGGTAAAGTGCGGAACAACCGGTTCGGTAGCTTGCCATCCCTTGAGGGGTTTACCGGCAGAGCCGTCAGCCTCTATCAGTACCAGGTCAAAACGATTCAGGTGATAGTAGAGCAACTCCATGGCAACACCCCGCATTTTTGCGGGATCGCTATCAGGAACTCCGGTAACATAAATGCCGGGCGGGAGCGAATCTTTATCAGCCAGGATTCCGCCGCTGAGGTCGAGCAGATCATACTGCTCTGGTCTTGGGGTGAGAATGCGGGTGCTGGTTGTTACCAGCACCCGCCAGTCGATAGCTCTCCCCTCTTCGGCGAGCCTGTACATCAGCGAGGTTTTACCTCCGGCACCGACCAGGCTGATCACTTCGCCCCGGCGGATCTTCAGGCTGCTCAGAAATGACTGGTGTTCACTCATGCTCTGTTTCTCTTTTCCTGATGTATGCCAGCAGTACATCTTCTGCCAGGATGGGCAGTTTTCTATGCCACTGGCCGGTGGCGTTGGCAATTGCATGGGCAATGGCCGGTGGCGGAGTATTGCAGACCACTTCACCGATGGACTTGGCGCCGTAAGGGCCGGTTGGCTCATGGCTCTCTTCGAATTCGACACGGATGCGGCCAAAATCTTCACGTGATGGAATTCGGTACTCCATAAAGGACGCCGTCGCCAGTCTACCTTTGGAGCTGAAGCGAACATCTTCATATAGACCCATGCCGATACCCATCACGACGCCGCCTTCCACCTGGATGCGCGCGAGATTCTCATTGAGCACCTTGCCGCAGTCAACCACAGCCACGTAATCGGTGACCATCGACTTGCCGGTCTCAAGGTCAACCTCAACTTCGGCAAAACCTGCTATAAAAGGTGGTGGAGAGGTCTCGCTGCCGAAGGTGCCTTTACCGACCAGGATGTCCATGCCACCCTGGGAGCAGAGGTGGGCGGCCAGCTCGGAAATGGTCATGCTCTTGTTATCGCTGGTGAGCACCCCTCCGGCATATTCAACGCTATCTATAGTAACATTCAGTGCTTTAGCAGCTGACTCGCACATCTGGCGGACCAGGTCATGTGCGGCAAGCAGGGTGGCATGGCCGGTGACGTAGGCGCCGCTTGAGGCATAGGCACCAGGGTCATACGGGCTGGTGTCCAGGTCAAAGCTGGTGACGACCACCTGCTCCATTTCTACTTCCAGAATTTCGGCGGCGATCTGGTTGAGGACAGTATCGGAACCCTGGCCCATGTCCGAGGCGGAGTGGGAGAGGGTGAAGAAACCGTCTTCATTCAGCTTGATAAGTGCCGAGGCGGTGTCGATTCCGGAAATTCCGGAGCCCTGCATGGTGACCGACATGCCATAGCCGCGGACTTTATTCTCGCTGATTTTTACAGCCGAGTAGTTTTTTGGCCAGCCTATCAGTTCACGACCTCTCTTTATACAGCGGTGCAGGCTGCTACTGGCCAGGGTAGCGTTCTTTTCCGGGGAGGAACCGCAAAGCTCCGGGTGGGACTCGC
Organism: Desulfosediminicola ganghwensis; assembly: GCF_005116675.2. NCBI lineage: Bacteria > Pseudomonadati > Thermodesulfobacteriota > Desulfobulbia > Desulfobulbales > Desulfocapsaceae > Desulfosediminicola > Desulfosediminicola ganghwensis. The sequence goes on along the minus strand of NZ_CP050699.1, from coordinate 428,269 downwards.
CTTCATTCAACAGGTTTTTCAGTCGTAACTCGGCCGGGTCTATATCCAGCTCGGCGGCCAGTTGGTTTATGGCAGACTCCAGCGCAAAAGTGCCCTGGGTTGCGCCATACCCGCGCAGTGCGCCAGCAGGTGATTTGTTGGTGTAAACAGCATGGCCGTGGTAACGGCACGATTTTGCCTTGCCGTAAAGGGGCAGGGTTTTCTGACCAACAACCCAGAATACAGTGGGGGCGTGTTCGCCGTAGGCACCGGTGTCGGAGAGGCAATAGATGTCCACTGCACGGATGGTACCGTCGCGGTCAGCACCGAGACGAACCTTGAGCTGCATGGCGTGTCGGCTGGTGGCGCAGGCAAACGTTTCCGGGCGGGTGTAGACGATTTTGGCCGGCTTGCCCGTCTTCATGGTGACGATAGCCGGAAAGAGCTCGACAGAGGCGGTCTGCTTGCCGCCAAAGCCACCACCCAGGCGGGGCTTGAGGATCTTGATCCTGCTCTTTGGGATATCGAGTATCCGGGAGAGATGCCGACGCACGTGGTAGGGAATCTGGGTGGAGCTCATGACCTGCAGACGACCGTTGACATCAAGCGAGGTGGTGGCACGGTAGGTCTCCATCATGGCATGGGCCTGGGCCTGGGTATTGTATATCTCTTCAACCACCACATCACTCGCGGCAAGTTCAGCTTCTACATCGCCCTGCTCGCTGTAATGGCTGGCGGCAATGTTGCGTGTGGCGTCATGGCCGATGGGGAAGTTGGTGTGCACCTCATAGTCGTGCACCAGGTGTTCGCTGTCGATGGCTTCGTTCAGGTCGAGCGCCGGAGTTTCAACCTGATAATCAACCTTGATCGTGGCAAGTGCCTCCATGGCAGTGGCTTCGTCCACAGCTGCAACGATGGCAACTTCGTCGCCGACATAACGTACCCGGTCATCAAGAATCCTGCGGTCGTAGGGGGAGGGCTCGGGAAATGACTGACCGGCAAGGGTGAAACGGGTTTTCGGAACATCTTCGTGGGTCAGGACACACTCGACACCGGTCATGGCCAATGCCGTGCTGGCGTCGATGCCGATAATTCTCGCCTTGGCATGGGGACTGCGCAGGATCTTGACGATCAGCGCATTGTCGTTGATATCAAGGTCACTGGTATACGCAGGCTTGCCCTTTACCAGTGCCAGGCCGTCAATTTTGGGGATTCCTTTTCCTACATACTTCATTACTTCACCCCCATATATTTTTTGATTGCCCGCATCTGGCCCTGGTAACCGGAACAACGACAGAGGTTTCCGGCAAGATAATGGCTGATTTCTTTTTCGTCGGGGTCAACCAGTTCCCGTTTCATGGCCAGCACGGTCAGGGTAAATCCCGGGGCACAGAAGCCGCACTGCTCTGCACCTTCGGCAACCATAAAGCGACCAAACTCTTCGGCCTCAGTCTGAAGGGCCTCTATGGTGGTAATTTCTTTGCCACCGCATCGGGCTGTGAGAATGGAACAGGAGAGAACAGGTGAGCCATCAAGCCAGACGGTACAGAGGCCGCATGAACCTGTGTCGCACCCTTCTTTCACGCTCAGATATCCGTAACGCCTCAAGGTTTCGGATAAAAATTCACCTGCAGCAAAAGTCAGGGGTACCGGTCTGCCATTGATTGTTGTTTCAAGCTGCATTCATAACCTCCATCAGGGCACGTTGTACCAGTACCGAGCAAATCGCTTTTCTGTAGTCACCGCTGCCGCGCGGATTGTCTCCAAACTTCAGCTCATCGGCGGCGAGTCGGCCGGCCTCCAGAGCACTTTCACCGGTAAGGCCGTGCTCATTCAGGTAATTCTCTGCCTTGACGGCAGAGGCTGAACGTCCGGGACGGCAACCGACAATAATCTTGAAATGGTCGTTTTTCCGGGTAACGGCGGTGTTTAAGATGGCGTAATCGGTATGCGAGCGGCGAACAGACTGATATGCTCCCAGACTGTCGCTTTTCGGGATGACCACTTTGACCAGAATATCTTTTACTCCTTTACCCGCCAGAAAATCTTTCAGACTGATCCGGCCATGGTTATGAAAGACCAGCACCGCTTCGAGTGCCATCAGGGCCGTGATTGGATCTGAGAAAGGGTACCGACCGGCCACAGTGCCGCCTATGGTGACACCATTTCTCAACTGGATACCGACTATGTTGGCGACACTTTTTGAAAGTACCCCGCTCGAGAGCTGTTGGATGAGAGCAGCAGTCTCCAGAGTCCTCAGGCTGGTCATGGCGCCTATTTCAATGTCCTGGCCGGTTTCGCGGACGTAGTCAAGATCCAGTCGGCTCAAGTCGATTGCCGTGGCAATCTTCCGGCCGCCAAGTCGCAGGTAGCCACAGCCGCCCAGGATGGTGGCGCCGGATTGTGTTTGCAGAATATCATAGGCCTCTTGCAGGCTTTCGGCATACACATAATTATCTATCTGAAGCATAGTGGTTCTCTTGAATTATCGATAAATTAGTGGGTAATTTTTGAGATGGCAGCATTTTTATCACTGCTCCGGGTGGGGATGATCAACATAATAAAAATAACAATTGTAGATTCATACAAAAGGATGAGCATACTCTAACTCAGGACTCTTTTCCTGCAAAAAACATGATCTCCTCAACGCGGTGAGACAATCTAAAGCATAATTAAGCAATGTGCATTGTCTTTGCGATATTATTTCCCAGTTTCAGGCATCGGTGAACGTTGATTTGTAGAGGTTCAATATTATTTTTTTTTAAGAATCAGGTTTTTCATATACTGCATGGTGCAGGGGGGAGGCAGCCCTTGCCGGAAGGATAGCGGAAGGAGCCTTTTAGGGTACTCCTTTCTCTCCCTGCGATTGGTTATCGAAAGGGTAATTCATATTTGCACTAGCGGTAACGTGTTCAGCACGATTTCTCAAGAAATGTAATGCTCTGGATGTATACAAGTAAATCGTCTTAAAGGAGAATAAGATGAAAACATTGATTTTCCTGTTGCTGTTGGTATTTCCGGCGTCAGTATTCGGGCAGGGCCGGACAATTGAATACACGGTGGATGGTAAGCCCTATGAGGGATATTTCGTCAGCGCTGGCGAAAACAGCCCCTTTATCCTGCTTGTTCATGATTGGGATGGACTTACAGAGTATGAGATCAAACGGGCTGAAATGCTGGCTGATGAGGGGTACACGGTGTTTGCTGCGGATCTCTTCGGGGCGGGGTACGGCCCACTGAGGTAAGCGATAAACGCCAGCATACAGGTGAGCTGTACAAGGACCGGCAAAAAATGCGTTCTTTAATGAACGGGGCGATAGAGACTGCAGGGTCTCTTGGGGCAATGGTTCATAACGGAGTGGCCATGGGCTACTGTTTCGGTGGTGCGGCGGTGCTTGAACTTGTCCGTTCAGGCGCTGACATGAAGCTCTTTGTCAGCTTCCACGGTGGATTAAGTACCCCTGATGGTCAGGATTACAGCCAGGCAAAAGGTGAAATTCTGATCTTTCATGGTACCGCCGATAGTGCCATAACCATGCAGGACTTTGCCGATCTCGCTGAAGAACTCGAGAAGGCAGGGGTTTCACATGAGATGACCAGCTATTCCGGAGCTCCCCACGCCTTTACCGTTTTTGGCTCAGAAAGGTATAACGAGGATGCCGACAGAAAGTCGTGGCAAAGATTTCTGCAGGCTCTCGGCGAGGCAACGGTTCATACGAAGTAGTTCAGCAGCAATGGTGTCGCTATCGCTTGCAGTGCGCTGAAAATTACTGAAACAGCAATAAAATACCGAAGATCCCAAGCGCCAGCCCGAACCATACAGCTTTGGGCTGGCAGTATCCCTGCTTCACCGCGATCAGGATGCCAAAAAGCGGACAGGTTCCAAGCAGGGCCTGGGCGCTGCCGGCGTTGGTGAATTTTACCGCCAGCTGCTGGAGCCAGATCGCCAGGTACGTTCCAATAAATACAGCTATAACAAGATTAATGAACACCCCTCTATCGCGTAGTGCATGGATCGCCTGACATAAAGACATGGTGTTGCCGCTTGTATTTCTCCCTGCTCCTATCGATTTTAGTAACCAGAACCAGCATGTCAGGAATAGCACACCCGCGCTTAGCCGGATGAGTCCTCCTGCCAATGGCTCGATATTCTGCCCATCCAGAGCCATTCGAGACAGAACAATTCCCCCAGCCTGGCCGGTCGCGGCCAATAGACCGAAGAGAACGCCAGTCAGGCTGGTGTGGTATTGACTGGACCCGATGGAGTACCTGACTACCAGGACTACTCCAAGGGTGGTAACAGTGATACCACTCCAGGAAAGCAGTGAGAGATATTCGGCATAGAGCAGCAGAGCCAGCACTGCGGCAATGAGGGGAGAGGTCGATTCGAGCATCAGGCCCTTTTGCGGGCCGACACGCTTCAGGCAGGCGAAGTAGGCTGTATCGCCGATGGCAATACCTATCAGCCCGCTGACAAACAGTAGCAGCCAGCCTTTTGTGGAGATGGCCCGGACGGTTTCGAAGCTGATGCTGGAAATCTCGAACAAGCTTCCCGCCAACAGTGTCAGTGACATCAGTAAAATTGCGGCAATTCCTTTCAGTAGGTTGAGATTCAGGGCACCAATCCGCTGGCCGATATCAGCATAGTAGATACTGGCAACGGCCCAGAGCAGGGCGGCTGTGAGAGCGGAGATCTCCCCTGCAAAAAGTGTAAGGTTGCTGATCATATGATATTCGTAACCGTTTCTTCGTTAAAGTCGCAGGTCGTGCTGAGTGAACCGGCATAAAGGGATGAGCCGTCAGACCAGATTATTTTTTTGCCAGTGGCAATCTTTACGTTGTTTGCCGAATCGATGAAGTCTGCCATCAGCAGGGCTTTTGCTGGCGGTCACTTTACCCTCTATGAGCGTAAAACACCAAAGGAAGTCTATGCTTGTGATTATAATATATTGAAACAACTACGTTTTAATGGTTTATCTGAGGCGGAGATCCGGGGCTGAAAAAGAGAGGGTGGGGATGCATACTTTGCTGGACAATTATGACAACAGTGGCTTTTATCGCTGGGTGATTGTGTTGGCCGGAGTGCTTGGGTTATTTGCGGCACTCGGGCTTGGACGGTTTTCTTTGGGAATGATGTTGCCCGCTATGGCCGAAGGGGTGGGGATGAGCTATTCCCAGATGGGGGTGGTGTCTACCCTGAACTTCTGCGGTTATCTGGCGGCTGTACTGGTTTGTGGCAGGTTGAACCGTCTGTTGGGCGCGCGGGTACTTATATTCCTGGCGCTGTTGCTGGTAGGCTTGTCCATGGCGTTAATAAGCTGCCTTGACTCCTACATTGGCATTGTGCTGCTCTATTGCTGTACCGGGGTGGGTACAGCACTGGCTAATGTGCCGATAATGGCCTTGATATCAACCTGGTTTGAACCCGGGATGCGAGGCCGGGCAGCGGGAATTTGTGTAATGGGCAACGGTCTGGGGCTGGTCTTTTCAGGTCAGCTGGTTCCACTGCTCAACGAGATGGCCTTCGGTTGGCGATCGAGTTGGCTGGTGCTGGGATGGGTCGTGGTGGTTATCGCTGTAGTTGCCCTTTTGCTGATACGTAACAGTCCGGCTGAAAAACGAAGCACCTGGCTGGATTCTGCCAAAAATTCGAGAAAGCACCAGAACTACCGAGTTGAGAGGGCGGCCTCCGGGCAGCCACTGCATAGAAAAAAGGCTATTCTCCATTGCGGACTGCTCTATTTCCTCTTTGGCTTCACCTACGTTATTTACGTCACTTTCATGGTGACTTTTCTGGTTGAAGAGCGCGGCTATAGTGAGTACGGAGCTGGCCAGCTCTGGGCCTTAGCCGGTTTGTTCAGCCTGGGTTCAGGACCGTTATTTGGATATTTTTCAGATAGATATGGTAGGAAATCAGCCTTAATGGTGGTGTTCGGCCTGCAGGCTTGTGCCTATCTGTTAGTTGGATTTTCATTGCCCCCCGTAGCGATTTATGCATCACTGGTGTGTTATGCCATTGTGGCCTGGAGCGTGCCGTCTATAATGGCGGCGCTGGTGGGGGATTATGTGGGTGCAGAGGGGGCGGCAGCTGCGTTTGGTTTTGTTACCTTTATTTTTGGAATCGGGCAGATTGCCGGACCAGCCCTGGCGGGAGGTCTTGCGGAGAAGTGGGGAAGCTTTCAGCCTGCTTTTCTGGCCGCAGCTTTTTGCGTAGCTCTGGCGGGAGCTTTTTCAGCCGGATTACCAGGCAGTTCAACAGGAAAGGAGAAAGGGTAGGGACGTGTTAGCATATCGGCGACAGTGCCGATATGCATCTCATACGCGGTTTTGCTATTTTTCTTCAGAACCTTCGATGGGGCCGGGTGCGCAGAGGGCTCCCAGCTCGTTGGCCATGGTGCCGCAGTTGCCGCAGACAAATTTAGGGTCTTTACTGAGTCGGTCGATTTCGTCGTGCCTTTCTGCATACTTCAGCTCGCACATGTGTGCTTTATGATTCTCCGGGTTGGTGCAGAGATTATCTACTTTGGGCAGTCTGTCGCTCATCTGGTTGCCTCCTGACATTTTTTTCGAATGATTGTCACAATATGAATGTACCCGGCAGGAATGGATCCCGCCGGGTACTTTTTTACGAGTGTTACTTTTTGGCGAGAGCCTCGGCCATCAACTCCACGGTGTGCACACAGCGGATATTGGGGTTGGCCTTACCCATGGCACCTTTGAGCATGATCATACAGCCCGGGCAATCCATGGCAACGGTCTTGACGTTGGCATCCTTGATTGCCTCGATCTTGTCCTTGGTGATCTGTTTGGAGATCTGCGGGTGACTCAGGAACGAGTAGGTGCCGCCGAAACCGCAACAACGATCGCTGTTCTTCATCTCCTTGATCTCAAAACCGGAAGCGGAGAGCAGGGCACGTGGTTCTTTGTACACGTTGTTACCGCGCTTCAAGTGGCAGGAGTCATGGTAGGTGATCTCGCCAAGCTGGCTCATTTCGCCGAGCTTTTCAGAGGCACCAAGCACGTTTTCAAGAAAAGCTGATGCATCCAAGGTTTTGGCCGCAAGTGCTTCCGCCTTGGCTGACCATGCAGGATCATCGGCCAGACGCTCGCAGAAGTCGCGCTTGACACCCATGGTACAGGTCGGGCAGATGGAGAGAACGTAATCCAGGTTATGTTCGGAAAAAGCCTCAACGTTTTGTTTTGCCAGCTCGACACCGGTACCGGTGTCACCGGAGTAGAGCGCCGGGATACCGCAACAGTTCTGTTGTTGGGGGAAGACAACTTCCACATCCAGGGCGTTTAACACCTTGATCAGGCTGGTCCCCACTTCAGGATAGACAAAGTCCGCGCCGCAACCGACGAAGAACCCAACCTTGTATTTAGGGTTGGTGACATCCTGCTTGATATCCTTGAACATATCACGGAAAGAGGTTTCGGCCACGGAAGGTAGGTCACGCCATTCGGTGAAATCACGATCCATGAAATGCATCGGAAGATGGCGGATTACCCGCTTCTCGGAGTTGTCACGACCCTTTTGGGTGACCGGGCGTTGCAGTTTGGAGGCGGCACGAACCATGGAGTGGAACAGACCACGGTTTTTCATTACTGCCTTGAAAGCCACGTTCTTGATCAATCCCATGCCGTACTCACTGGTCACCTCGTTACGCAGGTGGAGGATGATCTCTTCAAGGTCGATATTTGACGGACAAACGGCGGTACAGGAGCGACAACCGATACAGGCTCGGGTGATTTCCTTGGCTTTATCCAGACCTTCGTAGAATGCGGTGAGGATGATGCCGATGGCTGAGATGTAAATGGAGCCGAACACATGGCCGCCCACGGTCTGGTAGACAGGGCAGACGTTGGCGCAGGCACCACACTGAATACAGCGCAGGGCGTCCTGACATGCTTTTGACTCGTAGAGCTTCTCACGACCACCGTCGATCAGAACGATATGCTGCTCTTTGGTCTTGTCGTCGCTTGGTACGGTGCCGCGGATCCAGGTAACGTAGGAAGTCAGCAGCTGGCCGGTGGCATTACGGGGCAGCAGGCGGGTGGCCTTGATGGCGTCTTCCATATTGCGGACCAGCTTGTGGATACCGGCAAAAACGACGTGGGTGTCCGGCATGGTAGCGCAAAGACGGGCGTTGCCCTCGTTGGTTACCAGGCCGATTCCACCGGTGTTGGCCACCAGGAAATTGGCTCCGGTGAGGCCGATGTCGGCATCGAAGTACTCCTGGCGCAGACGCTTACGGGCGACATCTACCAGGGTTTTGATTTCAGGGTCCAGCTTCTGGCCGACCTCCTTACCAAAAAGCTGTGCCACATCTTCCTTGAACAGATGGATAGCGGGCATAACCATATGGCTGGGGCGCTGCCCGGCAAGTTGCACGATCCACTCACCGAGATCGGTCTCGGAGGCACGGATACCTGCGGCTTCGAGGGCTTTGTTCAGATGAGATTCCTCACTGACCATCGACTTGGATTTGGCGACAAGCTTGGCACCTTTCTTCTTCGCCAGGTTGACCACGTAATCGTTGGCCTCTTTTACATCCTTGGCGATAAATACTTTGGAGCCAGCAGCTTCTGCATTCTTGATAAATTCTTCGAGCAGCTCTTTACGACGTACACGTACGTCATCTTTAATCTCAGCCAGCTCCTTGCGCATACTATCGAAATCGAGGCCCCGGTAGGCATTCTCGCGAGCGATAAGGTAGGCGTCTCCAAAGAGATGAAGGGCTTTGCTCAGTTTCGGGTTGTTGATCGCGTCGTCGACGCTCTTTTTATATGATGGATTGGTGGCCATGTCAGCTCTCCCTGTTACAATCGAAAGTTATATCTCTTAGATTTCCATGAGGTCGCTGGAAATTCCTTCAACCACCAGAATGTGAAGTTCTCTTGGACCGTGGCAACCAATGGTCAGCACGCGCTCAATATCGGCAGTACGGCTGGGACCAGTGACATAGGCCATAAATCTGGGCTCGTTGCCCTTGTGCATCTGGGTCATGGGTGCGACAGCTGCGAGGTTGTCCTCCAGCACGGTCTCCGGATCGACTATGACAAAGTGTTTTTCAGGCAGCGTGGTTGCAAGACGAATATCCTCCATCGTGCTTTCCAGAACCACGGTACCGGTATCCGCCATGGCAAAATTACTGAAGGTAACACCTGCACCCGGGAAATTGCCTGCATTGCGGAAACTACCTTCATGGACATCGACGCCAGTCTCTTTTAACAGACTGCCAAGGCTGTACTTTGCCGCGAGGGCAGTATCAGGAACGAGGGCTTTGCCGGTGGAGTTTGCTGCAACATAGTCGGCAACATTCTGAAGGCCTTCCAGTTGTGTTACTTCAGCACCTACCCTGCGGGCGGCTTCCATGAAGCGGGAGAGTTGAACGTTTGTGGGCATGAACCTACTCCATTGTTCGTGTTTAACTTTTACCAACTCTGGTATGTCCAGTGGTGGTAGTTAGACCAGGAATCACTTCACCATGAGTGAACGAAAATTCTTGTCGTATCGGTATTGCCTGGCAGTCATGGTCCGGGGGGTTATTTCCCTGGGTGGCCAGGGGGAAAAGCCGAAGCGAAAGCACCTCTGAACACAACCTATAAACCAGGTTTTTCACTAGCCTGTATTCTTTGCAGGAAGTGTACCATGAAAACGTTATTGTGGCCACGGCACGGTAATGCAAGGGCTTAGCCGGATTGGGCTGAAGCTCGGCAGGTGAATCATGGCCTGTTCCACCCGGTAACTGTTACGATCATGATAGCAAAAAACAGTGAGGTTTGGGTATGTCTCAAATTATTGTTGGGGTAACATGCCGAAACAAAGTGAGAAAATTAAATAATAACCAGAAGAACAGGCTGGCTGGCGGGTGGTCTGATCAATAACATTCTGTCTGATTTATCGGACAGGATGTCGTTCAGCAGACCAAAAACGATCAGTAGTGTTCAGCTCAGCAGATCGGAGAGTGATTCTACAGTGAGAGGCCGTACTTTTTCAGAAGGGAGTAGAAGTGAGAGCGGGAAAGCTCAGATTTCTTTAAAATTGGAGTAATTTCACCGTTACACTGGCGAATCATTTCGCTCAGGTAGATCTTTTCAGTCATGCCTTTGAACTCTTTTAGAGGGGGTAGTGGCCGGTCAAAAATATCTTTGAATATCTCTTGTCCAATTTTTCGGACACCGTCGTTGGCAGAGTAGGCTTCATCGCTGGTGACTTCAGAGCCGGTCATCTGCTTGATCTGGGCTTTGGCAACCTGTATACGCAGTTCCCTGGAGAGGTGGACGCCATAGAGAGTGTTCTCCTCATCAGCGTTGACCATGGCTCGTTCCAGGATGTTGAAAAGCTCACGTACATTGCCTGGCCAGTTGTAGTTCAGCAGGGTGTTGAGGAAATCATCACCAAGCCTCTTGGGAGTCAGACCATATTCCTTTTCGAGCGTGTTCATCCGGGAGAGAATGAGCGGCTTGATATCCTCGGTACGTTTTCTCAGAGGCGGCAGGCGGATGTGCATGGTGTTGATTCTAAAGAGCAGATCGCTCCTGAACTTCCCCTGTTCCACCATCATGTCGAGATCCCTGTTTGTTGCTGCAATAAGCCGGAAGTTGGAGGTGTCCTCCTGCGGCGCACCAACGGGCCTGAAGTGCCGTTCTTGCAATACCCGCAGAAAAACTTTCTGCAGGGACAGGGGCATTTCTCCAACTTCATCAAGGAACAGGGTACCGCCATCAGCAAGTTTAACCAGCCCGGGCTGATCACTCTGGGCACCGGTGAAGGCGCCTTTGCGGTGGCCGAAAAGCGTTGATTCAACCAGCGATTCGGTAAGGGAAGCGCAGTCGATAACCACAAAATTCTGGTTTGAGCGCCTGCTGTTCTGGTGAATAGTACGGGCAAAAAGTTCTTTACCCGTACCTGTTTCACCGGTGATGAGGACATTGGAGTCTGAGCGCGCGGCCTTGGAAGTGAGCTGCACGCAGGTCTTGATGCCTGGGCTGACGCCAACCACCAGGCTGAGATCGAGCTGTTGTTGCTCGCTGCGGGCATTCTTTTCCTGCCTGTATTTCAAGGCCCGGTTGAGGGTCAGGGTAATCTCGCGCACACTGGAAGGCTTCAGGATATAGTCCCAGACTCCACCCTTGATGGCGAGTTCTGCACCGTCAGGGTCACCTTTGCCCGTGAGGATTATCACCTCGGGAGGGTTGGGCAGGGCCATTATCTCCGGCAGGATGTCGAGGCCGTTGCCGTCTGGAAGATGGACATCTAAAAAGACGACATCATAGCTCTTGGTTTTCAGGAGATTCAAGCCGACTTTCAGGCTGTGGGCCATGTCACAGCTGTGGGATTGCCTGGTGATCAGGCTCTCTATGGTCTCGCAAGCTTCTATGTCATCATCGAGTATCAGCATTTGGTTCATCGCTTACTCCTTGTCATACTTGGCGCCCAGTGCAACTTTCAGGTCCTGTTTATCGTAAGGCTTGATAATTGTTTTAATAATATTAGGCTGTTTTTTTGCCGCAATTATCGCATCTTCCCTGCCGGAGACCAGAATTATCGGGAAGTCTTCCAGAGTTTTAGCCAACTGCGTTCCGTTCATGGCCGGCATGTCGTAATCGGAGATAATAACATCTATTGCATCTTTTTGAAGCTGTGCCTGTTCAATGGCGATAATTGGGTCCTGAATAGCAATGACAGTGTGCCCCATCTCACGGAGAATCCGCGGGACACTGTTGAGCTGGTCTTCATCATCTTCCACAAAGAGGATGGTGAGATTGCCCTGATCGATCGTGATGGTGTCAGCATCTGCCGGGAAATCGTTGTCTTGGCTCTTGGGCAGGTATATCTCAAAACAAGTGCCCTCACCAGGGGCGCTGTGCACCTTTATGGCTCCCTTATGGCCCTTGATGATACCATGGACAACAGCGAGGCCCAGACCGGTCCCTTCGGTAATGTCTTTGGTTGAGAAAAAAGGGTCGAAGATATTGTCAATAATTTCGGAGTCTATGCCGTGACCCGAATCGGAGATTGTCATTTTCACATATTCGCCATCCGTAATGTTCATGGTTACAGCCTGTTCAATGTCGAGGCAGACGGTTGACAGACCAATCCCGAGCGTACCGCCGACTTCCCGTAACGCATGGAAGGCGTTGGTACAGAGATTGAGGATGACCTGGTGAATCTGGGTCGGGTCACTGTTGACCATCATTTTCTCAGAATCAATCTCCAGGTTGACCGCGATGTTTGCAGGCAGGGAGGCGTCAAGGAGGCCGAGCACCTCATGGATGATCTGGGCGATGTCCGTTGGCTGAAAACCTTCACTGGACGGTCTGCTGAACGAGAGAATCTGCTTGACCACCCGGCTTCCCCGACGGGCAGCCCGCAACACTCTCTGTAGATCCTTTTCGGTCTGGGAGCCTGGCTCAACGTCGCCCATGGCGAGCTCGGTGGAATTGATTATTGAGGTCAGAATGTTGTTGAAATCGTGGGCAATGCCACCAGCCAGGGTGCCGATCGCCTCCATTTTCTGGGACTGGATGAGCTGTTTTTCCAGGTTCTGTTCTTTGGTAATATTTTCAGCAGTGGATAGAATGCCGACAATTTTTCCGGCCTGATCAAGCAGCGGTACCTTGTTTACCTCAAGCCAGCCTGAAGTGCCGGAATGATCAATAAGGTGCCTGCGCATCTTGCGGAATGGTCTGCGCTCTTTGATAACGGCCGCATCAGCCTGGGTGGACCAGTTCCCGTAGTCCTTGTCCGACACCACATCCTTGGCGGTCTTGTCGCGCATGGATTCAATACTGTCAATACCGAAAAATTCAATGAAAGTCCTGTTTGCACCGAGGTATTTTCCCTGCAGATCCTTCCATGAAACCAGCTGGGGGATTGAATCCATAAGCGTCTCAAGAAATGAAAGTTGTTCCAGCGCCTGACGCTCCATTTTGCGTCGCTCAGACATGGCTATGAGCAGGAACAGGAGTGCAGTAAAGAGCAGAAAAAAGGAGATCATGATAGTCCAGAACAGCTCTTTCGACAGCTCGTAGAAAATTTTGGGACTGTTGATGATGGTAGCGCCCTCAGGTAGCAGCGATTGATCTATATCGAGGCGGGTCATGACGTTGTAGTCGAACATATAAGAGCCCGCCTCCTCGATCATAATGGGTATGGTTTCAGCTTCCTGGCCGTGCAGTACCTGCAGAGCTATCTGCGCTGCCGTGCTACCATGTTTGGCCCCGGAAAGCATGCTGCCACCCACTACACCGTGACCTAGCAGGAAATCCCAACTGGTATAAAGCGGCACCTTGGAATGAGCATAGATTTCCTCCATTACTTCTTCGGTGGTGAAAAATCTGCCATTGACGGTCTGATACCAGGGGGTGAAAAAGAGGAATGTGTCATCAGGGAGATTTTCGACTCTTTTTACTGTTTCTTCGACAGAAAGTGAAAACCAGAATTCGACGTGCAGATCGGGATCGGAAAGCAGCATTTTATTCTCGACCTGCTTGGCGATCGCGTGACCAGTGATAGAGTCATCGCCAAAAACGATCATTCTTTTTTTGTGAGGGTGGAGTTCGCGGGCGATATCCAGGGTACCGGCCAGGTCGAAATTTTCGATGACCCCGGTAATATTTCCCATGGCCAAGTCAACTGTTTCTATACCGTTGACTCCACAGAAAACGATGGGAACATCGGGAAAAAGTTCATCGCGATATTCGTGGACAAAGCTGAGAGCATCGTTGTCGGAAACGAGAACAACATCAAAGATTTCGTACTTGAATTTCTCCTTATACAGGGTGTACAGCGTGGTCTTGATAATATCGTAATTGTACTTTTTGACGTCCATATATTCGATCTGCAAATCGATCATGTATTCACTTTCAGTCAGAACATTGCGAATACCCTCAAGGACGTTATCAGACCACTGGTAACCATCGTGGTAGGAGTTCAGGTAGAGAACGGTTTTTTTCTCTTTTTGCGCCATGGTTGCTAAAGGATTCAGTAGCGAACATATGACAAAGAGTAATGAAATGGCAAAGAAACGAAGCCTGAATTGCAGCATGTGTATCTAATGTATATTAGGTGATTAGTATAAGAAAACAGCCCCTTATGGTCTTTCTGTAAAAAGTCTCATAGACATCCCTGCCGTGGCACTGGTTTGAGAGCATACTAGAAATGTCCTGAAATTGATAATATAAGAAGCAACGATACTTTTTTTAGGGCAGCTGAAGCATTGTCTCCAGTTGGTTCTGAAGGAGGAGTTAAGACTTTTGGGAAAAAATCACCGGGTCCGGATATCTTCAAGACGTTTGCAGAGAAAATCGTAATTCTGATCAAGTTCGTGATGGGTTCGTGCGTGGGAAGCGGCATTGCTGCCAAGGGCCCGACGCAATTCCTGATCGGCAACAAGATGTTTAAGGTTTTGGGTGAAAAGATCTGGTTCCGATACGCTTGAAAGTAGCCCTGTCTCACTGTTTCGTATAACCTCGCCACCGCCCCAGTCTTCATAAGCCACTACCGGCAACCCGCATGACTGGGCTTCGAGATACACCATACCCAGAGATTCTTCGACACCGGGAAAGGCAAAGATATCTGCTGCGCTATAGTACTGATAAAGCTCATTTCGTGGAATTTTCCCTAAAAAAGTTATGTTCTTGCCGAGTAGCTGTTTGCCGGTTTTTTTGAGTTGAGCCCTGCTGTTGCCGTCTCCGGCAATGAGAAGCTGGATGTCAGCGCCCTCTTTGACCAGCTTGGCACAGGATCTGATGACTGTGGTGAGTCCATCAGTTTTTACTCCGGGGCGGAACATGGCAGCGCTCATGACAACAACTTTATCTGCGAGTTCATATTGGCTGCGAAGTCGGCTTCTGGCCTCATTGCTGAAGGTGAAGTCCCTGGTGTGCAGGCCTGGGGCGATATACGAGACCCGGTCAGGGGGAAGCAGGCGCAGTAGGTTACGGTGATCGCGTTTCTTGTTGGTAAAGATCAGGTCGGCAGCAGATAGGGTTCGCCGGTTGAGATAGAAGCCGGGCAATGTTTTAAGCTTGCGACGCCGTTTGGTAGAGTAAATTCCCTGAAATATCACATATGGTATGCCCAGCTTTTTCGCGCAGTACGGGCCAAGTAAATCCGGAGCCTTATAATAACTGTGATAGCTCAGCCAGAGATCAACAGGGGCTGTGCTTAAGGATTGCGAGACCCTCTTCTGCTCGGCAAGCAGTCTCATAAAAGCAAACGGGCGCAGATAAATCCAGCGGCACCTCAGCCGACTGGCAAGTTGACAGTTGTGGCCTGCCTTTGTGAGATAGTTGTAAAGCTCCGTTCCCGCAACAAGGTCACCGGATGGATTGGGATGTCCCAGGGGCTTGAACGGCATATAGTACGCAATATTCATAGTCAGTCTGCAGAGGGGAAGCGGTAAGATGGAAAATGTACCAGCAGGAGACAGAAAACCAGATATTACTGGAAATTGCATGATAATTCCTGGCATGATCATGTTTACAGATCGTGCCTGTAGTGTATGATGGAGCGAAAATCGCCAGGATTCCTATTTAAACCTGATTTGTTGGCAGAAGTTCAATTCTGCCTGTGAGATAGATGCAAACAGAAGCTCCCCGACTCGATATTCTTATTTACGCCCATGATGGCCGCGGACTTGGCCATGTCAGCAGAAGTGCGGCAATTGGTATGGCCATCCGGCGCTTGTATCCTGAACTGAAGGTGCTGCTGGTGACAGGAGCATCACTGACCCAGGATCTGATAGGTGACCGTCATCTCGATTGGTTGAAGCTCCCCTCATACGCCACGGAAGTCGTGGATGGAGTATCGCGGGGGATTGCCGGATCAAGCGGATTTGAGGATAGCGAGCTGGGTACGCTGAGGTCGAGACAGCTATTGCAGGTTGTGGAGTTGTATCGTCCAAGGGTGGTCCTGGCAGACCATACTCCTCAAGGCAAGCACAGAGAGCTGCTGCCGGCGATGCAGCATAGTTCCGTTAAGATCGGTGGCAAAACCCGCTGGGTACTCGGTGTGCGTGGAGTTGTGGGCGGCGTGGCCCAGGCAGGTTCAGAAACGGCCCGAGCCACATTTGAGGTCTATTATCAAAACCTTTTGTGGTATGGGGATAGTGGAGTGCTCGGTCAGGATCATCTGCGGTTGCTTGAAAATTTTTACAAAGTCGTTCCCAATGAATGCGGGTATGTGGCACGGCTTCGGGAAGTGTCGGCAAACACGGCGGCGGACGCCAGGGCTTCAGGGCTGGCTGCGACGGTATCTATTCCGTGGCTGGGTGAAAATACCGGACATTTCGCCAGGCAACTTGCTCAGGCCATAAACACACTGGGTGATGAGTACGGTGCCTGGAATATTTTTTGCGATCCCCAGACTCGTTCTGTTTTCAGTTCCATCCCGCGTTGCCAGGTCTTTTCTTTTTCGGGAGCAGCTTATGTGAACTCGTTAAAAGCCTCGCGTGCAGCTGTGATTTTCGGAGGCTACAATTCTGTTGTGGACGCACTTTCTCTTGGCATTCCGGCGCTGGTAATCATGCGGGAGATGGCGGACAGGGAGCAGCAGATTCATCTGGAGCGACTAAGTGGCAGCGTCGGGGAAAAGTTGCAGGCCCTTGATGAATCCCGGGCGACAACAGCGCTCCTGCAAAACACTCTCAAGCGCATCTTCCAGTTATCCAACCCAAAAAAAGCCTGCCGCCCTGGGATTATTCCCGACGGAGTTGCTACTAATGGACTGACTCAATTTCGTACTGCCATTAACCTGAATGGTGCTGAAAATGCGGCTATGAACCTGAAGCAACTGGTAAAAGAGCAGGCACTCCGGTAAATAAACCGCGGAGTGGTGTAATCGCCTGCCTCCGGGTTGTGATGTTTATAGCGTATTTCTCCAGGTGTACTTCTGCATAAATGCCTCCCACAAGGTAAGGTTAGATCATATCTATGAGAAATATATCGATGTACTACCTGAGGTCTGATTCTGCCCTGGCTTTCTGATTACAACTCGCATCAGCTTAAGATATGTGAGGGTACGGGAGAAAGGAATCAGGAGTGAGACTTAATCAGAGTCAGCTTGGAGTATATTTGCATTAAGATGTAATATCAATATGTTAAGCTTTTTGTGTATTGCCTCGACACAGACCGTCCGTACGCCAGCCATCTCCCGCCTCACTCCTCACCAGCCCATTTGATTCTCAAGGAAAAATAACCTGTTTGCTTGCAACATTTTGTCAGGCATTATATACATTTAATGATGACCACGTGTAATGTGCATAAATTCGGCACGATTCGCACCATGTGAATTCAGGAGAAACGGCGCTGTGGTCACTCATCTTCAACTGTAAAATCGATATTGCCTGTCATGCGGAAAGCAGAGACAGCGCGTTTTGCGCAAACACGTCTACGCAGATGAGTAGTTGTGTGCAATTTTTCTATCTTGGACCGTTGTTTTGAAATGTATCGAATAACCGGAAGGTTGTATGGATGATAAACGCTGGCTGACCATACATTTCACAGATGGTCGTGAGATGAAGTTTCGTTTTCCAAGGCAATCTGTCGATAGCAGAAATATGCAAAGCATCATGGAGAAAATGCTTCAAAGCAATCAGGTGATTATGGAGGTAGAAGGGGTGATGTACATGTTCCCTTATACTGATATCAAGTATATCCGGGTGTCACCCTGTCCGGATGTGTTGCCGGAGGTGGCTATTCAGGGTGTGCAGCTTTCAGGAGAGTAATGTCATAGAGGTATAAACGTTTGCCAAGGAGGAGAAAGGGATGCGAAAAGCAATCTGGACTGGATACGTAAGCTCTGCATTACTGGTACTGGGGATGGCGACCACCGGGTACGCCAATGGTGATTCGCCGATGAGTGAGCTTGATGAACTGCGCAGGATTATTGAGCGCCAGCAGGCCCAGCTGGACAATCAGGCCATGGAGATCAATAAACTGAAAGAAAGGTACGGTGAAGATCTCGACAACCCGGTTTGGGTCAAATCGACCAAAGCCGATGTCAACGTAGAGCTGTATGGCCAGGTAAACCGGGCCATACTGTGGGCAGACAATGATGATGTCAGTGAGACCTATTTTGTCGATAACGATAACTCTTCATCCCGCATGGGCTTAAAGGCCGAAGTTTTTCTACCGGAAGAAAACAAGGTTGGCGCCAAGATTGAGTATGAATTCCAATCCAATGCCTCAAACAACGTAAGCCAGTTTGACACCTACGATGCCAGTACAGATCTTACCTTGCGCCACGCAGATCTGTACTGGGAAAATAAACAATACGGAAAGCTCTATCTGGGCCGCAGCTCCACTTCAACTGATGGTATTGCAGAGATTGATCTTTCCGGCACTTCTGTTGTCGGTTATTCGGATGTCCAGGCCATCGCAGGCGGTGTCTACTTCTCGGACGGTACTTCTGTAGATGAGGATAATGATCCCCGTGTGAAGTCGGTTTATGCCAACTTTGATGGCGGCCGCCAGGACAGGATTCGCTACGATACTCCCCATTGGCATGGTCTTTACCTGAGCGGTTCCGCTTTTTCGGGCGACGGTTATGATGCCGGTATCTGGTACTCAAGAGATTATGACGGCACCAAGGTGGCAGCAGGATTCGGTTGGTTGAAATCCGGTGATACCGGTGATACAGGTAATCTTCTCACCAGCTATGATGAGCAATATGCTGGTTCAGCCTCCATACTGTTTGACTTTGGTTTTAACGTGACCCTGGCGTACGGGACCCGTGATTTTGATGGGGGTGGTGACGATGCCGATTTCTATTATGGCAAGCTCGGTTACAAGACCGATATCTTCGATTTTGGCAAGACCGCCTTCGCGGTCGATTATGGGTATAACGAGGATGTTAATGGCACTATAGCTGGTGACGAGGCATCTACCTGGGCACTCATGGCAGTTCAGAATGTGCCGGCATGGTCAACAGAATTTTACCTGATGTTCAGGCAGTATGATCTCGACACAGATGCCGAAGATTATGAAAACGTTAACACTGTATTTACTGGTGCGAGGTTGAAATTCTAATGATGAAAACAGCAAAATGCAGAATCGCTTCTCTATTCACCCTGTTTGTCTGTTTAGCTTTCATCTCCTCCTGTGGTGGTAATGAATTCGTCTATCAGGATAGCAATGAGATGAAACCGGGCTCGGGCCTGATCTCAGGGGAGGATGGAGTTTTCACAGTCTATTCCGGTACGCTCGGCATAGACCGCGAAAAAGATAACGATTCCGCAAAATGATTCGGATGTCTGAAAACCCTGTTTAATCAGGTGAATTCTCTGGTTGAACAGGGCGGAATCCTGTCACAGGTGACCGTTATAATTGGATGATCTGCATATTTTCCTGTATTGAAATTTTCCGGATGGTATCATGAAAACAGTCGCAATTGTTTTGGGATGTTATTGCTGCTTTTTCAGTAGAGGCTCCAGGCAGTCATGCAACATGAAGCCTGTTGAAGCCGCAACCCGATTGCGGTGGGCATAAAACCTTATCAGTATGGGTTGCCCTGGAATAATCGTTTTGGGGGACCTCGTTTTGCTTCAGGGTGAAGTCCCGTAACTATTTTATGAGGGGATATATGCGTACATTACTTGTTCTATGCTCCATTGTATTTCTGCTTGGTGGCTGCTCGACCATGGAGGTACAGCATTCGACAAATTCTTCTGAAAAGTTGTCATCTTTGACCAGCTTTGCCTGGATTGATTCCGTGGAAGATGGTGGCCGGGTACGTACACCGAAGCCGGAGGTCGACCGGTTCGTCCGGCAGGCTGTTGAACGGGAACTTGTGGTAAAGGGCTATAGCAGGGCTGAGCCGGATTCTGCGGATTTTCTGATTTCCTGGTTCGGCAAGTTGGATGAGAAGATTCAGCATCAGGATATCAGTCATTTCTATCGCTCCTATGGTTATGGCAGTGCACTTGCGGCGGCCTTGCCTGAAACGGTAGAAGAAGGTTCGATCCAAAAAAGTTACAAGGAAGGTACCCTGGTAATTGATATTGTTGACAGGGAATCCGGCAACCTCATATGGCGCGGCTCGGCAACCGACACCATAGTCCGGAAAGTGGATGAGCGGGAAGCAGGCATGATTATCAACAAAGCCGTTCGCGAGATCATGAATGGCTTCCCCCGCCGTTAAAAAAATCAGGTAGTGCCGAGGTGATTGCATAAAAAGCGCCCACAATCGGGAGATCATGCCCGGCTGAAGGTGCTATTTGGCAATTGAGTGGTGAATTCCGTTTAATGTGATTGTATGAAAACGACTATTCAGACCCATTGGAAAGAGAATATGGCCTTCGACTCAAAAGTCGGGCCCCATAGTGTTATAACAGACGCTCCCGTAGAGGCTGGTGGTGGTGACACTGCAGCCAGCCCTAAAAAACTGATGATGGTGTCCCTTGCCGGATGTACCGGGGTCGATGTGGTTGAAATACTCAAGAAGATGCGAGTGGATTTCGAAGACCTGGTGATAACCGTCGAGGCAGAACTGACAGATGAGGTGCCGTCAGTCTACTCTGCCATGCATATTATTTATGAGTTCAAAGGCCAGAATCTGCCGGAGGATAAACTCAAGCGGGCCGTGGAGCTTTCCCAGGAGAAATATTGCGGGGTCTCCATGATGTATAAAAAGATCATGGATATCACCTGGGAGATCAGGCAGGCGTAAGTCTCAGTTTTCAGCTCAACCTGAAAGCGGGCTGTGCGAACAGAAGGTTCACACAGCCCGCTTTTTTTTAACAGATGCCTTCAGGTGTAATGTTACTTCCAACCTCTCAGGCCCTATTCCCCCTCAAATTCACAGAACGTATGTACTTTTACTCCTGCGTCCCTGAGTTTGGCACTGCCGCCAAGATCAGGCAGGTCGATAATGGCACCAGCCTCAATGATTTCCACACCGAGTTTTTTTAGCAGTTTGGCGGCAGCGAGCATGGTGCCGCCGGTGGCGATCAGGTCATCGATAAGCAGTACCTTGTCGCCTTTGTTCAGCCAGTCAGGCTGAATTTCAATTTCCGCTTCACCATATTCAAGTTCATATGCTTCCGAAATGGTTTTACCAGGGAGTTTGCCTTTCTTGCGTACCGGGATGAAGCCGGCATTAAGTTCATAGGCGAGCGGTGCACCGATGATAAAGCCACGGGCATCGATTCCAACCACAGCGTCTATTTGGGTTGTGAAATAACGGTGAACAAAGAGATCTATGGTTTTGCGGAAAACCAGTTTGTCCTCAAGAAGAGAGCTGATGTCCCGGAAAATTACGCCTTCTATAGGCCAGTCGGGAATAGAGCGGATGTGTCGGGTCAGGTCGAATGTTTGCTGTTCCATAATTTCGAATCGCCAGGTATTTCATGGGAATGTAGAGCAATTACAGGTTTTCTGCAGCTTGAGCCGAAAGGCGAGGCGTGAAGGCGTGAAGCCCTGCCGTCTCTGCTGTATGTAATCGCTTTCTTTGAGAATAAGATAATGTACTTAAGACAAAAATGATCTGCAATCTTTCTCTGTAACAGTTCTATGCCGTATTGACGGCGTGTGTCTGGCAACGAATGCTATGGGCTCGGCATAACTGTTCGAAGAGTGAACAACGTGTTGCTTTTTAATATAGTCAGCAAGGCCCGTGCATGTTGACGAAATATTCGGGTTAGACGAACGTATTTTGATTGCGCTATACTTTGAATGGATGTCGAGCACAGGTAATATTTACGGATAAACCGGCACAAGCGACGGAGGGAGCCACATGAATGTCTTCGAATTTGCAATGCAGATGGAAAAGGATGGAGAGGCATATTACCGTGAACTGGCTGCAAAAGCAGATGATCCAGGTCTGAAAAAAATTTTTACCGGTTTGGCCGACGACGAAGTGAAACATTATGAGATCTTGAAAAAAATGCATGAAAAAGCAAAGGTCTCAAAAGAAGAGAGCAATATTCTGGAGTCGGCGAGAAACATTTTTCAGGAGATGAAAGATCGGGGCACAATCAGCATCGGCAAGGAGCTGACTCAGCCTTCAGCCTACCAGAAGGCGCTGAAAGCTGAAGAGGAGTCTTTTACCTTTTACGAGCGAAAGGCTGAAGAAAGTACAGACCCGGTCGAGAAGAAAAACCTGCTCACCTTTGCACGGGAAGAACGCAGGCACTATAAGCTTATCGAGAATATAATCGAGTTTGTTTCACGGCCGGAAGCATGGCTTGAGAATGCAGAGTTTGCCCGTTTAGAAGAGTATTAGCCAGGAGTACTTCTTTCTCAGGAGATCATGGATTCAAACTCCTGCATGGTGAGGGGTCTGCCCAGCTTCTGGGCAAGGCCGCGCACCTGTTGGAGTTGTTCGGCAATCGCATCCGGACCGAGGTGTGAGTAGCCACGATTCTCCAGCTCGTGTGCCAGGGCGTGGCTCCCGCTTTTTGCACCGTACAGGAGTTTTCTGCTGCCACCGACCCTTTCCGGCGCGAATGGTTCATAGGTCTTTGGGTTTTTTTGCAGTCCCATGAGATGCAATCCCGTTTCACAGGTAAAGATGTCCTTGCCGAGTAACGGGCGGTGGGGATCGATCTGGAGGGCCATCAGCTCAGCCACAAACTCTGCCAGCGGTCGTAGCCTGGCCAGGTCAAACCTGTTTTGCCAACCAGTTAATTCCAGATATCCGGCCACCTCTTCCAGCCGGGCACAGCCGCATCGTTCCCCCAGCCCTAACACTGTAACATCAAGCCAGTCGGCACCAGCTTCCGCCGCGGCGATGGCATTGGCTGTTGCCATGCCGAAATCATTGTGGGTATGTACCCCGATCTCAATGGCGCAGAGTGCTGCCCGTAATTCTTCTACAAGACTTCGTACAGTGGTTGGTGATGCACTGCCGATGGTGTCGGCCAGCCTGATCCTGAAAGCGCCGGCGCTCTCAGCCTGTTGAGCAAGCTGGGTGAGAAAAATCCTGTTTGCTCTGGTGGCGTCTTCAAAACCCACAGCAACTCTCATCCCCAGTGACCTGGCCAGTGCAATGCTGCTGGTTATGGTATCGAGCGCCCATGTCCTGTCTTTGCCCAGTTTGTCTTGCAGGTGGAGATCGGAGGCGGGTATGGAAAGTGAGATTATATCAGCACCTATTTCTGCGGCCAGCCTGATATCTTCTATCTTGCATCGACTCCATACAGAATAGCTCAAGCCGGGTAACTCATCTTGGCAGTGACTGATGAGCTCCGGTAAGCATAGAGTAAGTTCAGAGGCTATCCCCAGCTCCGCTTCGTCCACACCGAGTTGTGCGAGCTCGGATAAAATTCGTTTTTTCTCGTTGATAGAGAACATGACGCCAGGCGTCTGTTCACCTTCTCGTAATGTTGTGTCTATGATATTACACTTTTGTAGCATATCGTCCTCAAAAACAGTTTTTCCCATGTGAGAGAAACTAAAGCAAGTTCAGTGCCAGTACGAGTTTTGTAGAGGAGTTGCCGACAAGAGAAAATAGAATGCAACTGCTAATGATAATTATTATTGCACAAGATTTTGATTCCCGATATAGTAGTCGCCAATAGTATGCGGAAGGTGTTGTCCTGTTGAGCAAAAGAGAAACAGATAGGCTGGAAGCAGTTGATTTAGAGAAGCTGGAGGTCGAAAAAGTGCTGGAATATCCTGGGCGGGTTTACAGGTTTTATAGAGATGGTTTCATGGGCATGACCCTTGGAAAGACGTTATGGAAAATTATAATCATCAAGCTGGTGGTGATGTTTGCTGTACTCAAGCTGTTCTTTTTCCCAAACTATCTCAAAACAAATTTTACAACAGATCAAGATCGGGCAGATTACGTAATTGATAGAATTACTATCCCGGCAAAAGTTCAATAATTACGGAGGAAATTTTTATGGGGGAGATTGATCTCGTCATGGTGAATTGGGCTCGGGCCCAGTTTGCGCTGACTGCAATGTATCACTGGATCTTCGTACCGCTGACGCTGGGGTTATCGTTTCTCTGCGCGTTTTTTGAAACTCTTTATGTCCGCACAGGTAAGGAAGAGTGGAAGAGCATAACCAAATTCTGGATGACCCTGTTCGGCATTAACTTTGCGATTGGTGTCGCGACCGGTATTATTCTCGAATTTGAGTTTGGCACCAACTGGTCCAATTATTCCTGGATGGTCGGTGATATCTTCGGCGCTCCGCTTGCCATTGAAGGTATCTTTGCATTCTTTTTGGAAGCGACCTTTTTTGCGGTGATGTTTTTTGGTTGGGACAGGGTCTCAAAGCGCTTTCACCTCTTTTCAACCTGGATGGTGGCAGTTGGTTCGAATCTCTCGGCGCTATGGATTCTGGTTGCCAACGGTTGGATGCAGTTTCCTACCGGCATGGCTTTTAATCCGGATACTGCCCGTTTTGAGATGCAGAACTTCTGGGAAGTGTTGTTTTCCCCTGTAGCTATTTCAAAGTTTACCCATACAACAAGTTCAAGTTTTATTGTTGGGTCGATGTTTGTGATAACCATCTCGTCATTTTACCTGCTGAAAAAACGTCATGTGGAAATGGCGAAAAAATCTATTCTTGTAGCTTCAGTATTTGGTCTGATCTCGACCGTTTATGTTGCCTTTAATGGTGATGAGTCCGCGTACACCAATGCCTCTACCCAGCCAATGAAGCTTGCGGCCTACGAAGGCCTCTGGGATGGTGAGCAGAATGCAGGCATTGTCGCTTTAGGTCTTTTAAACAGGGACAAACAACCAGGTGATGATCTTGAGGCGTTCAGTTTTGAGATGAAGATCCCCGGCGTTCTCAGCCTGCTTGCCAATCGTGAGTTTGACTCTTTTGTGCCTGGCATCAACGATCTGGTTTATGGCAATGAAGAACATGGCATAATGAGTACCGCCGAGAAAATGGAGCGCGGCAAGCTTGCTATTACTGATTTGAAGGCATACAAGGATGCCAGAAAAGCGATGGATGATGTGGCTGCCGAAGCGGCATTGGGAAAGTTCAACGCTAATCAGGACTTCCTTGGTTACGGATACCTGGAAAAGCCTGAAGACGTGGTCCCGCCGGTCCCACTGACCTTCTACTCGTTTCATACTATGGTCTTCCTAGGCACTCTCTTTGGTCTGATTTTTGTACTGAATCTCTATTTCTCCATGAAGGGAACCTTAGAGGACAAGCGTTGGCTGCAACTGGCTGGTGTGCCGATGTTCTTCCTGGCTATGATCGCGTCACAGTCTGGTTGGATTGTGGCGGAAGTTGGCCGACAGCCCTGGGCAATTCAGGACCTGTTGCCGGTGCATGTCGCTACAACCAATATCTCTGCAGGTAATGTACAGACAACGTTCTTTATGTTTCTCACTGTCTTTACTGCCCTGTTGATTGCTGAGGTTACAATTATGCTGAAACAGATCAAAAAAGGACCGGAGGGCATTTAACATGATTGGTAGCCTTGATTTAGAAATCCTGCAGCAGCTCTGGTGGATACTGGTCTCTGTTGTAGGCGCACTTTTTCTCTTTCTCACCTTTGTCCAGGGTGGTCAGTCACTGCTGTGGCAGATTGCAAAGGACGAAACAGAGAAGTCCCTGGTGATAAACTCCCTGGGCATGAAATGGGAACTGACGTTTACCACCCTGGTGCTCTTTGGTGGCGCACTTTTTGCCGCTTTCCCGAAATTTTATGCCACCAGTTTCGGCGGCGCATACTGGGTGTGGGTACTGATTCTCTTCACCTTTATTTTTCAGGCGGTAAGCTACGAGTTTCGTAAAAAACCCGGCAATATCTTTGGTGCCAAAACGTACGAACTGTTTCTGTTTATAAACGGTTCTGTGGGCATCCTGTTGATTGGTGCGGCAGTCGGAACGTTTTTTACCGGCTCCAATTTTTACCTGGATGATTTTAACCGGGTGAGCTGGGCGACTCCATACAGAGGACTTGAGGCGGCAT
This sequence comes from Desulfosediminicola ganghwensis, assembly GCF_005116675.2. NCBI lineage: Bacteria > Pseudomonadati > Thermodesulfobacteriota > Desulfobulbia > Desulfobulbales > Desulfocapsaceae > Desulfosediminicola > Desulfosediminicola ganghwensis. The sequence goes on along the minus strand of NZ_CP050699.1, from coordinate 402,394 downwards.
TTTCTCTTTTCAACCTCTCCATGGGTCTTTTCCTGGTCTTCAATGCCAGGGTGCTCGGTTCCATGTATCTGGTAAATAACATCGACTTTGGAGGAATGCCTGAGTTTGAGGCACGGGTTCGCAAGTCATGTTTGACCAGTCTGCTCTGTGCGCTGCCTTTTCTGCTCTACGTACTGGGTGGATTGCTGCTGATGGATGGCTTTCAGGTGAATGAAATCGGCCAGGTGAGTATGGAGGCCAATAAATATCTCGGTAACCTGCTGGCAATGCCTGTGGTTCTCGGTCTTCTGCTTGTCGGTTTGGTACTGGTCGTTTTCGGAGTCTATAAAACCGCTTTCAGCCAGTCGACAAAAGGTATCTGGTTTGGCGGTCTCGGTACGGTCCTGGTCGGTTTGGCGATATTCTTTACTGCAGCTTTCAACGGTACTCCGTTTTATCCGTCCAAGGTCGATCTGCAGTCAAGCCTGTCCATTTATAACGCGTCTTCCAGCCATTTTACGCTCACAGCAATGACCTATGTGGCAATGGGAATTCCCTTTGTTCTCGGTTATATCGCGTATGTATGGCGTCTGATGAATGCACGTCAGCTCACAGTGTCTGATGTTACAGATAAAAAAGCGTATTGAGACACGAACATTTCAGGAGGTATCCTCATGATAGCAGGATTGCTTATAGGTTGGGTCGTCGTTATTACCCTGTCGTACAGGGGGATTGTCTACGCCCTTGATAAGACTAATCAGCTTTAAGGTTGCCCTTGATTTCTTGAGAAGAATTGTCCCATCATCTCATGAGAAATCCGGGCTAAGGCCGATATGATACAAGAAAAGCCGCACCTGATTTTTGGGTGCGGCTTTTTTGATTTGGGCCTGTCAGCTGATTTCAGCCAGGCGGTTACGCCGAATATCTTGCAAAAGAAAAGGTAGTTTGTTTAGATAAACGAGGCCTGACAACTAATAGGCCTTTTTTTCGAATCAACTGAATATCTCCTGCTTGAACATAGCGACCTGTTCCAGCTTCATTCCGATGAAGGGGTGACAGTATTTGAAAGTAGCACTGTTCATTGCCTCAGAGCATTATGGTGGTGCAGAAAAAGCGTTTGTCGAGTTGGTAAACGCAATGGCTCAGCACCACGATGTCGCGGCTATTATCATACGGGGTAATAAGATCGGGCAGATGGTTTCTGAGTCGGTCAAAGTTTATACCCTGAAATCGAATCCCACCAGATACAATCCACTCCTCATATTTGAATTGTATATACTCCTCGGTTGGCTTGATCCTGACATTATCCACACCCATGCCGCCAAGGCGACAGAACTTGTCTACAGGGTGAACATGCTGCTTGGCAAAAAGCATCTTGCCACAAAGCATAATGATCGAAAAGGCAGGGTGTTCAATAAAATGCAGTGGGTAACCACCGTCTCGGAAAAGGCGGCAAGCTCGATACATCTTGGGAAAAAAGGCAGAGTGTGGACCATTTATAATGGTATCGAAGAGGAAAAAATTCTATCCGGTAGTCTTCCTGAAAAATTTACCGTCGTTGCTGTAGGCAGGCTGGACAAGATCAAGGGCTTTGCCGAACTTATCAGGCAGGTTTCCTCACTATCTTTTCCCTTGGTGCTGAAAATTATTGGTGAAGGTCAGGAATATGATTCGCTCAGGGCTTTGATTGTCGAGCTCGGTGCTGAGGGGCGGATTGAATTGCTGGGCTTTCGTAATGATGTCCATCAGCAGATACATGATGCCCATGTGGTGGTTGTATCGTCTTTCAGTGAAGGAGGGCCCAAAGTACTGATTGAGTCACTTTTTTACGGAAGAGTTTTTATCTCCACCCCGGTCGGCGCAGTTCCTGAAGTTTTGCCGGAGCGGTTTATTGTTACCCAGGAACGACTCGGGGCTAAACTGGAGGATGTCTATAACAATTATCAGCAGTATGAGGCCGAATTTGCCAGGATCGCGGCGGAGAAGAAACCCCTTTTTCTCATGACAAAGATCATCAAACAGTATGACGATCTCTATCATTATTTAGTCGAGCAGGTTTAAGGCTGATCATTGAATAAGGCTTGTATCCAACGAATAGACCTGGGCATAGAATTTGGCATCAAACCTTTTGGAAAACCTGTACGGCACAATAATCTCATCAGGTTCCAGATCTACAGGAGTGGCTGAACCAGAGAAAAATTCGATGGGGTTACGTCGTTGCCACACCACCAGCACAGTCTCCTCTGGGGTATATTTTTGTAGTGGAATCGATGGGGTGATAACAGTGGCATCTTCCATGAAAAGTCGTAAGTTCCCGCCTATGAATTTGTCTTCAGTGAGTACAAGTGATCGCTGTCCCTCAGGTGATTGGTGGTTAAGTTTCTCACTGATTGCCTTGAACGGATAATTTTCCCTGTGTGGTTTCGAGTCAAAATCTACGAGTACAACACGCAAGGGGATGATCAGCATGACTATCAGGCACAGCACAGAACCGGTTCCGGTGTAGATACGAATTGAGCGCGGTCGAACCTGGGGGAGATCGGTAAGCATAAATGCCAGGAGTGGCAGGATAAACAGGAATGGTTGCAGCCATCGTTCTTTAATATTGGTTGATTGACTTATCAGGACAATAGCAAAGATAGCGAGAAAGGTGGTCGCTATATAAATTGCAAGCAGTCGTGCTGCAGGGTTTAAAGGGTGTAGTTTGAATTGATTGCGAAAGAGAGCAAGGTAGAAAACAAGAAAAACGGCGATAAAGGCGAGATAGGATAAAACCAGTTCAACGGAACCATGGAGAATGTCTGCCAGGTAGCTTCCTCCCTGGTCTACGTTCATACGGGTAATGGTCTCACTGGTTGCCAGATCCATATGGGTGAGAAACCACACTATGTGGGGGAGGCTGAGGATTATTGCCACCGCAATTGAGAGGCACAACTTTTTATTGAAAATCCTCCTCCGGTAATCGGGTACCATAAGGGTGGCCACCAGCAGGGCCAATACGACAATTACAAAATTGTATTTAGCTAATAAGCCGCAAGCACCACTCACCCCGAATAGCAGGTAACCTGCAAGGGTTTGTTTCTTTGCTGCATAAAAGTAGAAATAGAAGAATGCCGCTGTGGAAGCAGTCAATAATACAGTATGAATCTGGTCTATCTGTGCTTCCCATACCAATTGGGGCAGAAAGAGTAGACCTACGGCGGAAAGTGAAGCTTTTGCCCTATTTTCCGTCAGTAAAAGAGCGGTGGCGTAAGTGAAAATGTAAATGGAGAACAGGGTAAGGTTTTTCAATAAGGCAATTGCAAAAACGTTTTCCCCAAATATTCCAAAGAAGATCATCTGCAGCCAGGTATAGAGCGGAGGCTGCGCGTTATAGCCGAGAGCAAAATATTGAGTGAGCATGACCTGCTCACTCTCGTCAACCGTCACACCGTTGGTGGTAATAAGCCGGACAAGTATCTGCAGGATAAAGTATGTCGCGATAACGTACGGAAACCGATGAACAAAGAGATTGCTGGCCCTGGTTAGCATGATGTGGCTCCGGAAGTTTCTGTATCTTTATGCCCGAAGGCGATCTTTTTGGTGAAATAGTTATAAAAAAATATGATCGCGGTGGTAATCACCTTGGCGATAACTGGCTGGTGTGCAAGCGGTGTAAAGGTCGTAAAGAGGAAAATAAATACTGTGCCGAGACCAAGACCTAAGAGAGAGAAGACGAGGGATAGAATAAATGATCTCTTAAGGCTGTTACTGCGATTGAAGACATAGCTTTTCTGCAGGAAAAAATTTGTAATCAATCCAGCTGAGGCGCTGAAAACGTTCGCTACAACAGGTGACGTAATCTGAACCAGGCCGGCGTAGATTAGAAAATCTACACCGGTGGCAATGACGGATGTGCCAAAAAACTTTAGAATTCTCATGGATTGTCGTCGCGAATTGAGTAGCTGTTTATGTCTCTTCGTTCCTTGTTGTGGACAATCAGCTCCGCGACGAGACCGGCAATGTATATCTGGGTGCCGATTCCGGTGAGAAAAATGGATATTGTAAAAAGTGGGCTGGTTCCGATTGATTCACCGAAAATCCAACGACCGAAAAACAGGTAAGAAAAAATAGCAAGGCCACTGAAAAAGAAGGCAGAACCGGCCCAGCCGAAAAGGTGCATTGGCCGGTGCAGATAATTGGTGAGAAACACTACGGTGAGAAGGTCAAAAAATCCCCGGGCGTATCGCTCGAAGCCAAATTTGGAAGAGCCATATTTGCGTTCATGATGCAGCACCGGGATTTCCTTTACCTTGAACCCTTTTTTGTGGGCAAGAAAGGGCACAAAGCGGTGAAGTTCACCATAAAGATGTAACTCACGAGTTAACTGCCGGGTGTAACATTTAAATCCACAGTTATAGTCGTTGAGCTTTAATCCGCTCATTTTCGAGACAAAATAATTGAAGACTTTTGAGGGGATGGTCTTTTCTTTGGGGTCTTTTCTGTTGACCTTCCAGCCGGTGACCAGATCGTTGCCTGCTTCAATTTCTTTCAGAAAGTTCGGGATTTCTGCCGGGTCATCCTGGAGATCAGAATCAAGGGTGAATATTATTTCCCCCTTGGCATTCTCGAAACCCACTTGCAGGGCGGAAGATTTGCCAAAATTCTTTCTCAGATTAATGACTTTTACTTTAGGGTCATTGTCGCGAAACCCGTTGATTACATCGGGGCTGCAATCAGTGCTGCCATCGTTGATAAAAAGGATCTCATATTCTCTATCTACTTCAGCCATTACCTCTGTGATGCGGCTATAGAGCTCTGGCAGGGATTCTTCTTCGTTATAAACTGGAAGTATAAATGATATCATTTGATTGCCGGATTTTCGCCAGGTGGCAGTTAATTCATTTTGGGACATCCTGAAGTCCAGGGACGCTTAGAGTCCATCTCTTAGGCAAGACAAAGTAATTGAAAAATTATACTTCATAGAATTACTGGATTTCTATTGGCAGACATGGAGGCAATTACAAAATAGAGTCACTGTGTCACCACCTTGTCTTCCGTCGTTGCTATGAAGAATATGAGTATTTTGCCCTACGGCGCTGCATTCTAGTGTGCAGTATGTAAGAGTTCAAGAAATTTTGTCAGAGTAAAAAAAATGAGCCATTGGTCACTCGATAAATGTGTCCGGTATGGAAAGCAGTGAAACCAGTAATGGTGAGTGTATTAAAAGAATCGCGCAAAATCTGCCACCTCCTCCCTGGGCGTGCGGTATAAATTCACCGGGGCCGTTTCATCCTTATAGCCTAGAGCCATGCCGCAAAGCAGAATCATGTTGTCGGGATAGTTAAGGTACTGTCGTACGATGTCCGGGTGTTCTGCGAGTGCGGCCTGGGGGCAGGTGGCAAGACCTTCCTCAACTGCCACGAGCATGAGTGATTGCAGAAACATGCCGTAATCAAGATATGATCCGGCGGCCAGGACAGCATCCATAAAAAACAAGAGCATCACCGGGGCATCAAAAGCCCGGTAGTTAGCTGCCCATTGCTCTTTACGTCTTTGCATATCATGACGCTCTATCTCCAGGGCTGAGTAGAGTTGCATGCCGCAATTGGTGCGTCGCCTGCTGTAGGGAGGGACCCATTCTTCAGGGTAATAGTTGTAATCCTTTTGGGAAGGTTTTCCCTGCCAGAAGGCCTTCTCCAGTTGTGTCTGCAATTCCTGCTTTTTTTCACCTGTAACAACAGCTACCTGCCATGGCTGGGTGTTGGCCCCTGATGGAGCGTGCCTGGCCAGTTCAAGCAGCCGTTCTATCTTTTCACGTTCAACTGGTTTCGGCAGATAACAGCGAGTTGAAGATCTCTTTAAAAGTGTTTCAGAAACTTTCATTTCCCACCTCTGGTTGTGTGTGAATCTGGCCTCAATTTGGAAGTAATTATCTATCTGTATTGCCATAAAAAGATGTTGAGGCACAAGAGCTATTTTCACAAAGCTATTCCAGAGCTGATCTTTCACCGTTGTCGGTACAGTTTTCCTGTAAATCAGCATTTTTGCGAATGAATATCCAGTATTGACCTGCGAAATTATGTTTAATCTGTTAGGCTGTTAAGTAATATTAAGTTATATCAGCATGTTGAATATAATGATGGCTTGAGGGAGGGGAGTATGTCGAAGTGGCAGGAGTTGGTGGGGAGTGAAAATGTACCGGTGAAAGAAAAAACCTGGCTCAGTCGGCGCCGGAAGAAGGCCGGAATTTATCGGGAACAAAAGGAGGGTGAGTACATCGGAGTGGCGCTTTCAGGTGGAGGCATACGATCGGCGACCTTTAATCTCGGTCTGCTCCAGGCGATGAATAGGTCGGGTTTCTTGAAATATGTCGATTACCTTTCTACGGTTTCCGGGGGCGGTTATATTGGTTCCTGTCTGACCTGGCTGAAGATAGTGGGGCGGGACATCTTTCCATTTGGTAACAGCAGAAAAGATTATAGCGGCACAGGGGGGAAGGTGCTTGCCTGGTTGCGCTGCCATGGGCAATATCTGACGCCTGGGGACGGCTTAACCGTCTGGGCGTTGATAGCAGCCTGCATAACAGGAGTTGCCGTCAATCTTCTAATTGTGATTCCGGTATTTCTGGCCCTGTTCTATTGGTTGACCATAAACTCGATCAGCTGCACACCAATTTTTACAGGGGTGGTGATCTCCCTCAACAAGGGGCTGGCATTACCTGATGGGTTTTTTCTGATATTTTGCCTGTCCCTCGTATCGTTCATCGCTTATCTGGTGATTACCCTTGCCTATGTGGTGTCAACCAGATGCCGAAAATTCTGCCACGAAGTTGTGCAACGCTGGTTTCGGGTCTGGATGGGCATTGGGTTGATGATCGCTGTTATTGCTCTTATTGTCGGCACTATCCCCATTGCTCATAACTCTATCAGGGAGTTTGTCGGGTCTGACTGGTTGAAGGCGACTCTTTCCTCAATTTCATTAAGTGGTCTGATTTCATTTGGTGCGGGCCTAATTGGCAGGACAGAGCAAAATGAAACTCGTGGTGTACGGTCCCTGCTGATGGGGATTGGTTTGAGTCTGATTGTTTACGGCATATTCCTCTATATGTATCAGTTAGTTATAGAGTTGTCGTGCTCGACTGCAGCTAGTTACCTGATTTATGCAGGAATGGGGATATCACTGTTCCTGGCGATTTTTGCCGATATTAACCATGTTTCCATGCACAGGTTTTATAGAAACCGGCTGAGAGAGGCATATATGCCGTATGATTTCAGCCCCAATGGTGGAGATACTGGTAAGGCGAGTACGCAGCGGATAAATGCAACAGCGAGAGATGCGGACTATTGCTACCTCAGCACTATTCAGCAGGCTGAAACAGATACGCCATATCATATCATCAATACCAATCTTCAGACAGTTGGCTCAGGCAACCCCAAGCTCAAGCGAAGAGGAGGGGAAAATTTTGTTCTGAGTCCATATTATTGCGGCTCGGACAATACTGACTGGCTCGAAACAGAGCGTTATGCCGGAGGTGAGACGGACCTGGCAACGGCAATGGCCATTTCAGGTGCTGCAGTTGACCCCAATACCTATGCGACCCGTTCCCGTCCCCTGTCATTTTTGATGACGCTGTTCAACGTCAGGCTTGGTTACTGGGCCAGGAATCCAAAAGTGAAGGACAAATGTTATAAACCCTTGAGGGCGCCGGCCTGGTACTATTATATCTTTCGGGAGATGCTGGGAGTCGGCCTTAACGAGAATTGCCATCAGGTACACCTCTCAGACGGAGGCCACTTCGAAAACCTTGCGGTATATGAACTTATCCGCAGGCGTTGCAGGTTGATTGTTGCTTCTGATGCTGGTTGTGACCCTGCATTCAGTTTTAGTGATTTAGCGAAGTTGATTGAACTGGTGCGGGTTGATTTTGGTGCCGAACTTTCATTGTGCACAGACCTTTTACAACCGGCTGAGGCGACAGGTATTTCGAAGCTGCCGTATGCGATTGGCACCATAAAATATATTAATGGTGAAGAGGGAAGCTTTATCTATGTGAAGTCAACTCTGGTCAAAGAGCTCAGTGAAGATATCTATGGATATAAACGAAAAGACAGCTCATTTCCGGACCAGACCACAAATGATCAGTTTTTTGATGAGCAACAGTTCGAAGCTTATCGTGAGCTGGGCTTTTCCATAGGCATGATGTTGTTTGGAGACGAGCCGATGACTGAGGAGGGACTGCAAAGTATGCCTGCCGTGTTACGGGCGAGACAGGCCGAACGCTCCTGAAGGTTCTTTGCGGGTATTGAAGACCAGGCAATCACGGTAAGCATGAGTATCTCAGACGTTCAGGCATGGTCAGGCCCGAAGCAGTATAGAGCCTGACCAGCAGTGAGAGAGGCATAATGATCATCGGGATACAGGCCCGGTGGTTGTTGCGCCCTGCGGTTAATCGTGATTCCTGGTCATTACTTTTGAAACCTCGTCACAATATGAGACAAGCTCCTCAGACTGTTGAACAGGGTAGTAGTAATCCTCTTCGGAGTCTGGCTGCAGGCCTTCTGGAACAGTACCGAGTTGTTTGAGCACGTAGGTTCTGGTTTCATCCAATGTCGGTAGTTGAGATACTCGTTTTCCCTGCTGCATGACAGGTTTGATCAATTTTTCACCAGAATGCAGTTCATGGGCGAGGCACATGGTGTCGCCAGTCATGGTACCGTCATCACCATAGTTGCGGAAGACCTGTTTTCTGCCAGCCCAGGTAGATTTATTCTGGGCAAGTTTTCTGCGTCCCTGGCCCGCGTACTCGACAAGTTTATAGGCACAATCCAGGTATGGAACATCCGCTGAGGTGGTCATTTTGGTACCAATGCCGAAGCCGTCTACTGCAGCGGCTTCGTCCCTAAAGCGTTGAAGCGCATATTCATCCAGGTTACCGCTGGCAAATATTGCGACATCATGCAGGCCACCATCATCGAGAATTTTTCGTACCTGCCTGGAGAGTTTGATCATATCACCACTGTCGAGTCGCACCCCCTTGATCTTGATATTTCTATTAGCGAGATCCCTGGCCAGATCTACAGCTTTGTGTGCGCCCCGAATGGTGTCGTAGGTATCGAGAAGCAGCACGGTATTGTCGGGATGGCTGACCGCGAAATCAGAAAATGCTTTACGCTCGGAAAGGTGAGCCTGAATGAACGAGTGGGCCATTGTGCCGTATACCGGGATGGAAAATGTCATGCCGGCGGCGACGGTTGCTGTGCCGGTGAAGCCGGCGATATAACTGGCTCGAGCCGCAAGAAGACCGGCCTCAGCTCCGTGGGCTCTGCGAAGCCCGTAATCGATGAGCGTACTTTCCGGCATGATCTGTTTCATGCGAATCGCTTTTGAGGCGATCAGGGTCTGAAATTGCAGAATATTGATGATACGGGTTTCGACAAGTTGTGCCACCGGCAATGGGGCGGTGATGCGAAGAATTGGTTCATCGGTAAAAAACAGAGTTCCCTCCGCCATTGCATCCACGGAGCCGCTGAACTCAAAATCCCTTATACGATTGAGAAAATTCTCGTTAAAGCGGCCATCACGACGCAAAAAATCGATATCAGCTTCGCTGAAATGAACAGTCTCCAGATACTCAACAACCTGTTCCAGGCCACTGGCAACGAAAAATTTACGCTCGGAAGGGAGCTTGCGAACGAAAAACTCAAACACAGCCTCGTCTTCCATACCATGATCGTAATACGCCTGCATCATGGTCAGCTGATAAAAGTCGGTGAGCAGCGGGGAGATAGTTTGCATATTGTTACAGCCTGACAGTTGTATGTTAAAGGTTATTGATAGTTAGCTGGGTCGCACCAGAGGAGATCAGCTCGGCAACAGCCCGGTCACCATCACCCGGGTTCACGTCGACAGCTTTAATGGCGTCCATGAGCAGTACCACCTCAAATGCGGCTGCGAGCAGGTCTTTGCCAGAGGCAAGCACGCAGTAATCGGTGGCAACGCCGCAGATAAAGACCCGCTTGATAGCTGCTTGCTGCAATTTGCCGGCGAGGGGAGTTTCATCCATTGCCGAGTATGCTTCTTTGCCGATATTAGTGCCTTTTTCTATATAGATGGTGTTATCACTAAGCTGCAGATCCGGGTGGAATTGCACTCCCCATGTTCCGACCACACAATGAGGTGGCCAGGGACCACCCTGGTCCTTGAAGGAGATATGTTCAGCCGGATGATAATCTCTGCTGGCAAATATAGCAGCACCAGCATCGGCGAATTTCTTAATATAACTGTTTATTGTCGGGATAATACTATCTCCATCGGTAATGGCCAGACTGCCGCCGGGGAGAAAGTCATTCTGGATATCAACAATGAGGAGCGCATCCTGCTCTGGATTTAATGAGTTCATCGTCTGAATGTATTTGAAATACTGCCCACCTAATGATGTTGGACAAGATTGACGAGGCTTGGTTGGCTGGGAAGCCAAAAGTTATCAAGTATCTGAATACAATCTATAGTTTGGTAACTGCTGTGTCAATGAAAGGATAAATAGTGTGTATTATCAGGTAACTGCTTGACCAGGCCGAGGGGCAAGCATGATGGGGAAACATATGCAGCCGGCCTCATAGCTACAGGCGGCGGCTGCATATGTAAAAGACAGATCAGGAGGGCTGGGCCGAATGGTTCTCCCAAAGGGTTATGATTGAACAGGCCGTGAGGAGAGTCCGCTCAAGGAGGCTATCCCGCAACATATACTCACGATCACTGTGATCGAGGTCGCCGATTGGCCCAAGGCCGTCGATCACCGGGGTTTTCACTCCAGCTATGATATTGGCGTCGGAGACACCACTTCTCAATTCCTCTCTCAGGGGAAGACCAAGCTGCTGAGCTTCTTTATAAATCGCAGTGTAGAGCATTTTGTTGGCAGCACTCTGTTCCATCGGATCACGCCTCGAAGTGACTGTCAGTTCTGCGTGTGTTTCTGGTGTAGTGCACTCATTGGTTATACTGTTGAGTGCAGCATGGCAGTGCCTGGCATCTGCTGCTGTGAGAAATCGGGTGTCTATCTGGGCAGAGGCATTTTCTGCAATGGTGTTGGGCCCCAAGCCACCAGCCACCACACCTACATTTACCACAAGTTGTCGCCCGGGGTCGTTTAATTGCTCCATGGCGATAGTTTTACGGGCGAGTTCGAGGATGGCACTGGCTTTGTCCTTGCCAGCAAAAGCAGCATGGCCGGCTTTGCCTTGAACGCTCAGTGAATAACCTGTTTTGCCTTTGCGGCCGGTCACTATTTCACCGCCAAGGCCGCCACATTCAAAGACCATGGCCAACAAACTCCTGGCCCCTTCATCGGCAATGAGTTGGCGGGAGGAAGGGGAACCGATTTCCTCATCGGAATTGCAGAGCAGCGTAATGGGAAGAGAAGGCAAGAGCCCCATCTTGTAAAGCGCCTTCAAGGCAAATATGGCGACCACCAGACCGCCTTTCATGTCGATCACACCGGGCCCGAAGACTTTACCGTTTTCTTCCTTAAACCAATTGAAATGGCTGTCTGGTGGAAACACGGTATCCATGTGACCCACCAGCAGAATAGGCTTGGTACCCGGGCAGCAGGCAGGGCTCCGAAACAACAGATTGTTGCCGTATTCGCTCGATTCGTAGCGTTTTAAATCCATCGGCAGAGTTGAGAGTTCCCGGCTGATGATTTCTCCAACTACATCAACGCCAGCCTTATCCCGGCTGTAACTTGACTGCAGGACCAGTTCCCGCAACAACCGGAACAGGTCCTGCTCACTGTTTTTTAAAAACTCGGCAATCTGGCTACGCATCGCTATTTCATCTTGAAGGCAAAATTATCCTGCTGATAGACATCCGGATCAGCGTCAGGGTAGCTGACCTCTTCTCCGCTCCAGGGTTTCTTCAGCACATACTGGCCATCACTACCGCTGACAACGTTGGAACGATGCAATGGGATTTTGCCGCCGGCGGTGGCGATATAACGTGGTATGGCATCACCCGAGATATTGCCGTACATCGATTCCACAAGATCACGGCCGACTTCCAGAGGTACCCTGAAATGCTTGAATTGCGGGTTTCGGTAGCTGCAGTTGAAAAGGTAGTACGGGCGAACATATGCTTCCTGCACTGTTTCGCACAATTTCCACATCTTGACCCGGGTATCGTTGATTCCTTTCAGCAGTACCGCCTGGTTGAGAACGGTGAAGGTGCGCTTGGAAATCTGCCGGAAGACATTTCGGGATACCGGAGTGATTTCCTGTGGGGTATTAATCTGGGTAACGACCCTGATCGGTTTCTTGTCGTTGCTGGCCTCCAGGATGTCGAGCAGCCCATCATCGACGCGCATTGGTGCGGTAACCGGAATACGAGTGCCAAGTCGCTTGGCCTTGATGTGGTCGATACTGTCGAGCTCGCCAAGCAGCCATTCAAGCAGCGAATTTGGCAGTAAAAAGGCGTCGCCACCGGTGATCAACACGTCGCGGATACGATCATTTTTTCGGATGTAGTCAAGAGCTTCGCCATATGCCTCTTTGGAGTAGACCTTGTCTTTTTTACCAATGTGGGCAAGACGCAGGCAGTGGGTGCAGTACATCGCGCACATGTTGGTTGCCTTGATGGTCACTACCCTCGGGTAAAACTGGTCGACCAGGCGGGCCGGGGAGTGGTCGGCCGCGACGGGCGGTATTTCAATTCCCGCATTTTGAACCATCTCTCCTGTGGGTACTGATTGCAGCATAATCGGGTCGTTGATGGCGCCCGGCATAATGAGGCTGGTGTAATACGGGGTGAGGCGCATGCGGTAGGTCTTAGTGACATTGGCAATGGACTCAAGCACATCTGCTGGCAAGTCGATCAGTTTGGCCAGGGTTTCGACAGAGTCGATGGCGTAACGGATCTGGCCGTTGAACGAGTTCCAGTCGTCATCGCTCATCCCGAGCTCGGACTGAATCTTTTTCCTGTTCTCCTCTATTGTTTCCCAGAGTTCGATACCACTTGGCGCTTCCGTATCTTTTTTGGCAAGGTACTCTTCAACCCTGCTGTTGGCAGTGCTGGCGATAGGCAGAGCCTGGGTGAGGCGACCGCCGACGGAGACCATGTGCTCGTCAATTTCCTCATGCTTTCTGGCGAGTTGCTCCAACTGGTCAATGGGTATGCCGAAGTCTGCGGGGGAAGCTCCGGTTTTCTCCTGCAATTCAAGCAGCCTGTTGAACAGATCGACAATCGGCGCAGTGAGTTGCTGGCTTTGCGCGTTTTCAAGTAGATTTGCAATTTCAATTTTGTCAGCCGCTTCAACCGTGCCTTCTGCCTTGCCGCTCAGGGTCTCAAGTAATTCTTTGGTGTAGCTGTCAAATGATGCGGATACGGACTCTGTCATGATCTCTGCTTCAGTTGTACTTGGTGCGTTCATTGTGGTTTATGCTCCTTATTGTGCGTCCTGAATTGTTTGCTGGATAAAGCCGACTCCCTGGCAGAGTCCTTCAGCGACATCTTCCTGGCAACGGGCGACTGAGACCACCCTGGCTAAAAAGGTTCCGGGTGACACAAGAAAGTTGGTGCCGATATGTTCGAGTATTACGAAATCCTTGAGCAGTTCTTTGCGGGCAATTTTTTTGAAGGTTTCCCGTTCGTAAGGGTTTTGCGGGATGTAGCCCTTGGTGTGTTGGGTTGAAGTGATTTTGTAGTTATAGGTGCCCCAGTGGATTCCACGGTGGTTGCCATTCATTTCGCGGGTGGTGGGCGGGAAGCGGTTTTCGGTGACGGCAAAGTACTCAAGCTCCGGCAACATTGGCGAGCCTTCCGGCAGCGACTGCTCCAGGGTGAAGCAGAATTCGAGAGTCGTGCCCTGTTTTCTGGCGTTAATTTCCAGAAAGTGGATCTGGCCTTCTCTGTCGATCAGGTAATCGCAGCCGAAAATCCCACGATATCCTGCCTTTCCCAGGACTTTACCCACTGCGATAGTAAGCTCCCGTAGCTCCTGTTTTTGCTCGTCAGTTGCTGCCGAGGGAAAGCTTGAACCCACAAACCTGTTACCGTCAATGATGGATTGATCTGCAATTCCTGCTATATAGACATCTTCTTCATTGGCTACAACAGCGAGAACGGTGGGGTCAAGATCGTGGGGCAGATAGCGGGTGACCACATATTCGCACTCTTCTTCAGTAAATTTTTCCATCACCTCCTGCTGGCAAAAAGTGATGGCAGAGTTGGCACCACCGGCTGAGTAGGCAGCGCTTACAAAGATTCCTGCCGGCCACTCCTGCCAAAGGGCGGCTGTAGTCTCAAGTAATTCCTGCCGGCTTGTACAGTTGAAACCTTCGATCAGCGGGACAACATCCTGCAGCATTTGCCGTTGGACAACTTTGTTGTTGTACATTTTGGCAATGTGTTTGTCGGGCCCGAGAATTGAAACACCCTCAATAGAGTCGAGATCCATTTCAACCAGACTTTCATAGAGGTTGACATAGAGCTGATTCTGGTTCTGAAGAATGGTTTCGATCAGCGCTTTGACAGAAGGAGAACTTGAGACTGCACCCATGAACGTTGAGGATTTTAACCGGCAGCTTTTACGTGGCGGGTTACCATTGCCGCTGAAGTTATGATTCTGGATCATATCTTCGTTGGCCACCGGGTTTATCACCATGATGTTCAGGTAGTTATATTGAATGCAGACGTCCGGGACGATAGCGATAAACTGAATATTCTTTTTGTTCAACCGCCGTTCAAGACACTCGCGAACGAAATAGTTGAGGCTATAATTCTTCAGGTCACCGACATAGAGAAAGTAATATGTATCCGGATTGTAGTTGAAGTTGGAGAACAGAATGTCCGAGCCAGGGGCTTTAACTGTTGAACCGGATGAGTGGAGCGTTTGTAGAAACATGGCTGTTTTTCCTATCGTTATTTGTCAGTTTTAAAACATCAGCAGCATGCGTCGATTGAAGATTGTCTATTGTCGACAAATTTGTAGTTCAGTTACAATTAATGGTGTTCCTGTAGACAATCTATTAGCATATCAGTTATTTTTTGCGGATCTCAGGCTTGCGCAGTTCCGCGATTTTGGTACCTGTTTCGGTATAATGATCCCGGATGGTTTCTTCAATACGGTGGGGATCACCAGATTTCAGGCTTGTGACGATGCGAAGGTGGCGCTCGCCAATTTCTGTAGGCGTGTAGAGCTTACTCCAGAATTTATAGAAGAGGATATGGAGCTTCTGGCTCAAGCGCTCTGTGTAGTCAATGAGCTGGATATTCTTATTTTTGCTGATAAGGAGGCTGTGGAAGGTGTCGCCGACGTTAACCACCATTTTTCGATTATCCTTGAGAGCATATTTTTCCATGAGTTTGGTCATGCCTTCAAGCTCTTCTATCTCATCCTCAGAGAACTGCTTCCTGGTGATCATGATGGCGTAGCCTTCAAGGATTCCGCGGGTAGTATAGGCGTCGATAATTTCCTTGGGCGAAAGGTGGGTTATGAAGTTGCCGACCTGGGGACGATATTCAATAATGCCGTTGGTTATGAGTTCTTTAAGCGCTTCCCGGATCGGTGCCCTGCTTATGCCCATTTCAGCGGCGAGCCAACTCTCTTTTATTTGATCACCAGGTGAGAGATCCCCGTCGAGAACAAGGTCATAAATATATTCAGTTACTTGATCTTTGTATGTTCGCTTGAGAATGGGCATAGTTTTTTGGGAGACTAAAAATGATCTGGTCGATTGTCGACAATCCAGGCTATACCATGCACTCATTTATGATTGCAAGAAAAAAGAGATGAATTTAGAGAGGAGTACTTGTGCTCTTTGAAAATGCGGCGGATAGGTGCTGCTTGCAGGGGTACAGCTTGAACTCTTTGAGTGGAGGTCTACCCGCAACCAGTTGCAGTGATTGCCTGCTGTGACGTGGAGAGCGTTCCAAAGATCTAACGAAGCCTTGGATTTCAAGGCATACAGACCAAGCTGAGCGTTTATTGAATAATAAATTCATCTTGACATCGCTTACTGGCGATTGCAAGGGCGGTGGATAAAAAAAGCTGAACAGCCCAATCTTCATGACATCCGGCACAACAGGGATGCCATGAAGACTGAATGCTATCGCTTACTCGTTACGACCAAATTCTGTCCGCATCATACGCTTGTTGAGTTTGCCAACACTGGTCTTTGGCAACTCTTCCACCACATGGATTGTATCGGGGACCGCATATTTGGGGATTACTCCTTCGGCGGCGGCTTCTTTCATAAACCCTTTCAGGCTTTCCTGGTCCGCCGCACCCGCCATCTCGGGCTTGAGTTTAACGATGAGTAATGGTCGCTCTCCCCATTTGGTATCAGGGATACCGATAGCAGCGGATTCAAGTACTGCAGGGTGTTTGCTGATGCAATTCTCAAGATCCAGGGATGATATCCACTCACCGCCTGTCTTGATGACATCTTTGATCCTGTCGGTAACCTGAAGGTAGCCGTGCTTGTCGATATGACCGACGTCACCGCTATGCATCCAGCCATTAACCCAGAGTTCCGAGGATTTCTCGGGAGCCTTGAAGTAATCGTTGGTAAGCCAGGGGGCACGAAAGACAACTTCTCCCACGGACATGCCATCGTGGGCTTGCGGAGTTCCCTCTACATCGACGACCTCAAATTCAACTAAGGGAATGGGTAGCCCGGTTTTGACTACGATATCAAGCATATCGTCATCATCCATTTGGTCGAGCATCATTGTCTTCGGTGTGGAAAGGCTGATAACCGGACACGTTTCAGACATACCGTAGCCAGTGTAGACAGTGATACCAAGCTCATTGGCAGCCTTTGCCTGGCCGGCAGACAGTTTTGAACCACCGATAATGACTTTCCAGTTTGAGAGATCAACCGTTTTGGCGGCGGGGCTGGTTACGATCATCTGCAGCACCGTCGGTACGCAATGTGATGCGCTGACACCCTCGGTGGCCAGAAGTTTCAACAGAACCTCCGGCTCGTACTTGCCAGGATAGACCTGTTTGGCTCCCAGCAGTGTTGCAACATATGGGATACCCCAGGCATGCACATGAAACATGGGGGTGAGCGGCATGTAGACGTCGTTTGAGCGAAATCGGCCTATGGTCTCGTAGCTTGAAAGGGCGATGGTGAGGGACAGGGTGTGCAGAACAAGCTGACGGTGCGTGAAATGAACGCCCTTGGGATCACCGGTAGTGCCGGTTGTATAAAAGGTCGTTGCCTTGGTGTTTTCGTCAAAATCCGGAAAGTTGTATTCAGGGGAAGCCTCACTGAGCAACTCGTCGTAATCTCCGTAAATCTCAAGAGAACTCTCAGGGTATGAGGGGTTTTCGGCGATGACGATAATTTTTTCCACGTCAACGAGATGTTCTCTGATTTCGTTGATAAGGGGTAGGAAATCAGAATTGATGATAACCAGCTTGGCCTCGGCATGATTAATGGTATAGACCAGTTGCCTGGTTGAGAGCCGCCAATTTACCATCTGCATAACGCAGCCCATCATGGGGATAGCGAAAAAGCATTCCAGGAAACGATTACTGTCGTAATCGAAAACAGCAACAGTGTCTCCATGGGTCATGCCGGCTTGGGTGAGTGTTGAAGCAAGCCGTTTAATGCGATTTTCAAGATCGCGGTAGGTGTATCTGAGTTTGTCCCGGTAAACAATTTCCTGATCCGGGGCCTGGACAAGGGCGGTTTTGAGCAACTGCTTAATGAGTAAAGGGTACGCGTAACTTTCACCTGGCTGATAGTCCTGAACCATACTCGATCTCCTCGGGGATCTATTGTTGCATGATAAGTGTACTGCCTCCTGAACGTCGAAAATACCTCTTGGCTGAAATGCATGGGTTGTGTGATTGCTAACAGGCTAAAAGTACCAGATTAGACTTGAAGGAGCAATTGAATTTACGTTTACGTCAGCTGTGACGGTGTGGCCTGTGTACATCCGGCAACGGCCTTCGATGTGAAGGGAAACGTGATGTAGTAAAAAATGGTAATCGTAAATGAGCCAATTGGTGTTGTTGAATAGTAGGATCTGCTTTAATGTACCTGTAAATAAAGAGGATTCAGGGATTTGAATATAAAGAAACACCCGATGAGGTTAAAGGTAGATGCTTGATAGTGAAGAGATTCAACCGGAGTCAACAATGGACTATGCCCGGGCGGCTGAAATCTACCAGGCTATTTCTCAAAACATACAGAGTATAGTCAGGGGCAAGGAACAGACGGTAAAATTATTGCTGGCCGCCTTTTTCTCCAGTGGTCATGTTCTGCTCGAAGATGTTCCTGGTACCGGAAAAACTACCCTGGCGAAAACCCTGGCCAAATCCGTGGCGACGATGTTCAGTCGCTTGCAGTTCACCCCCGACCTGCTACCCTCGGATATCGTTGGTGTCTCTTTGTATCGGCAGCATAGCGGGGAGTTTGAGTTTGTACGCGGCCCGGTCTTTACTAACATCCTGCTGGCGGACGAGATCAACAGGGCCAGTCCCCGAACGCAATCCGCGCTCCTTGAAGCGATGGAGGAGCGCCAGGTCACCGTTGAGGGTCGAAAGTACCCGCTTACCAGACTCTTTTTTGTTATAGCAACCCAAAACCCGATTGAGTCACATGGTACCTATCCGTTGCCCGAGTCCCAGATGGACAGGTTTATGATCGAGCTCTCACCAGGGTATCTGGATCGCGACTCAGAGGCGATGGTGTTGAACGATCAGTTTTCTTCGCACCCTCTCGAGAGTGTGCGGCCGGTTGCCACCGAACAGGATGTGGTGGAGATGGCCGCCGCCTTGAAATCAATACGCATCACTGAAGAGCTTCGTTATTATGTTGTCGATCTGGTGAGTGCCACCCGAAGCTCTGAAAATGTGGTTGTTGGTGCCAGTGTAAGGGCATCCATCGCTCTGTTGAGAATATCGCAGGCCCTGGCTCTCTTCGCCGGGCGTGAGTTTGTGGTACCGGGAGATATTATCGAGGCGGCACCATATGTCCTTGGCCATCGGCTTCAACTCACCTCCCAGGCCCGATTTTCCGGCGTGACCAGAACGGCAGTGGTCAATACAATCCTCCATAATGTTGCTATGCCAAAATGAGCCCGCGATTGTACAGGCTGTATTGCCGCTTGACCAAAATCAAGCGGAAAGTTTCACGGAAAGTAAGTCATACCGGTAGAGTGTTGATTGTTTTTGCCGCCCTCTGCGTCCTCTTTGGCCTGAACACACGGCAGACCATGATGTACCAGTTAGCTTCACTGTCTGTCATGTTGCTGTTACTGGCATTTCCGCTTGCATTGCGTTTTGATATCAGGCTGCGGGTTCGCAGGATACTTCCCGAAACTTGTACCGCAGGAGAAAAGCTTACCTACCTGCTCGATCTGCAAAACCAGGACTCAGCAACCTCCAATGGTCTCTTTTTCACAGAATTTTCCAGCACAGATTTCCCGACGTATCAGGAATTTTCAACGTTGCGGGAAGATGGCGAGACCCGGAGAAATTATTTTGACCGAAAGTTTGGCTACTATCGCTGGCTCTGGTTGCTGAAACAAAAGGCTGGTGCCAGATTCGTCACTTCATCTCTCCCACCACTGCAGCCGGATGAGCATACCCAGGCAGAGGTCTCATTCACTCCTCTCCGCAGAGGATATGTGCAACTTGGCGGCTACTCTATTTATCGGCTGGAGCCCCTGGGCCTGATGAAAAAAGAATTGTTTTTCAAAGATGAGGCGAAGCTCCTGGTGTTACCGAAGAGGTATTCCGTGCTTCAGACAGAGCAGAGTGGAATGCAGTCACAGCTCCTGGCCGGAACCGGTTCAGGGGGAAGGCATGGCTCCTCGGGAGAATTTGTCACGCTGAGGGAATACAATTCCGGCGATCCATTGAAACATATTGATTGGAAGGCAACAGCACGGACAGGTGAACCGGTTGTCCGCCAGTTTCAGGACGAACATTTCTCATTGAGCGGGTTGATGCTCGATATCTATCCGCTGCCGGAAGAACGGGCTCTGTTTGAAGAGGCCGTATCCGTGGCCGCTTCGATCATTACCGCCGAAAGCAGGGGGGCTTGCGGCGTGGGCCTGTTATGTGCCGGCACAACGTGTATATCTGCTGATTCATCAGGCCGGAGTGGTGGAAGTAGTCTGGGTGAAAAACAGAAAATGCTGGAGTTTCTTGCCTGTGTTCAGCCGGCAGAGTCAGTGCAGTTTTCAGAGATTGTCGACAATATAACCTATAATGCAGATTATCTCGGCAGCCTGATTGTCATCCTGGTAAGCCTTGATGAAAAGCGTCGGGATTTGCTCAATCGTTTAAGAGCATTGGGAAGACCTTGTGAGGTGGTTCTCGTTACGGCTGATCCTGACAAGAGCAGGGATGTCATAGAGGAGCATGCGCTGCATCCTGTTCGCTTGTTTGATATACGCGAAAAATCGAAAGTGGTTGACCTAACATGAAGGTACCCTCACCTCTCATAGCGGCCACTGCTCTTTTCTGGGCGGTGGAGAGCAATAACCTGCTGATTGGTTTCTTGCTTGCCGCACTGATTGCCGGGTCGTCTGTCATGCCGCGGCGTCTGCATTTTTCTGATAACGATTTTATACGTATTTCAGATCTTACTTCTGTAATTTTTCTGCTTACAGCGGCACTTATCCTGCTCAATGTGGATAAGGTTCTGTTTTTGAAAACACTTGTTATATGGCAGCCCCTGATTCTTGCTCCTGTTCTTCTTGCCCAGCTGTATACCGGCAGGCAGCAGATAGTCATAGGCACAGGACTCGGGGGCGGTAAAAAGAAGGGTTACAAGCATGAGCCGCTGGATTTCAGGCATTTTTACCTCGGTGGTTGCCTGTTTGCAGCGGCAATGGCCAATAGTCGGGGGATCTATTTCTATCCTTTTGCCGGTGCACTCAGTTTCTGGTTATTGCTGGTGAATCGTAGCCGGGCATTTTCTGTGGTGAGTTTTAGCGCGATTTTTGTCTGTGCGCTCTCGCTCGGTTATCTGGGCATGAAAGGCGCGGAAGATCTGCATCATTACCTGCGGCAAAAAGCACGAATGTATATGCAGGACTATTTCGCCGCCAAGTTTACCGACCCGTACCAATCTCACCTGAGTTATGGAAATATCGGGAGGCTCAAAGGCTCCAGCAAAATTGTGATGTGGGTGGATTCTCCGGATATTAAACTTAAACTGCTGAAACAGGCCACATATGAAACGTATGGCAAGCAGGCATGGCACAGCAGCAACCAGTTTGAGCACCTGATGCCACGCGGCATTTTCTGGCACCTGATGGCAGCCCCTTATGACTCAGGCAAACTTGCCACCATTGAGTTTTATCTACCGAAAGAGAAAGGGTTATTGCCCTATCCTTATGGTAGCTACAAAATGCGGGCGCCTGACATCTATGAGGCGGAGCAGAAGCGGGATGGCACGACCCGTATTCTTGATGCGCCTCCTCTGGTAACCTATGAAATTTTCTACGATCAGAAGATTAGCAGAAAGTCGGATGAGATGTTGCAAAAGCATCTTCTTGTGTCAGGGGAGCAAAAAGAGCTGCTGGAATCAATCGCTTCTGAGTTTGCCCTGGAGGGGGCCTCGGTGAGTGATCGTCTGGAGCAGGTGCGCACTTTTCTGGCAACAGGTTTTACGTATTCGCTCGATGTGGAGCGGCAGAGCTGGCAAACATTTGCTAAAGATCCGCTTGAGACCTTTTTGCTGAAGACAAAATCGGGGCATTGTGAATTGTACGCTACTGCCGCGACACTTCTGCTGCGACAGCTTGGTGTTCCAAGCCGTTATGTGACAGGTTTTGCCATCAGCGAGAAAGAACGGTTCGGAGAACGTTATGTGGTTCGAGAGCGCCACGCCCACGCATGGAGTGAGGCCCTCGTCGGCAACAGGTGGGTCGTGGTCGACACTACACCTGCCGACTGGCTCGGCTTAGAGCTTGAAAACCGCTCCAGTTTCGAGTGGCTGGGAGATCTCTGGGCTCTCTTAAAACTCAAATATGACCAGTTCAGGATACACAGCGAGTTCGATTATCGATATACACTCTCGGCTATAATCGTCTTTCTCTCACTGATCTTGATTTACCGGATTTACAGACGGATCAATGTGCGTAAAGTCAGTCAGGGTGCAGTCATCGTGCGCAAGGAGTTCCCGTCTCAGCCGACACCGTTGGCAAAAATTGAGCAGACACTGGCCAAGTCAGGCCTGCCCAGAAAAAGTGGCGAACCTTTTTTAAGTTGGGCACACCGGATAGATGCAATCGGTAATGACGAACTCTCTGGCTTACGTGAGATATTCCGGTTGCATCTGAAGATGCGCTTCGATCCGGGTGGAGTAAATGCAGCCGAGTTGGCTCAATTCGAGGATCTCGTTGAACGTTGGCTTGTTCATTATCAACAGAAGGCTGGTTCAGAGCTTACTTAACCAGAATGTTGGTAAAAATTAAAATATTCAGCTCACTGGTTGAGGCTGATAAAGGTGTGTCCGGCTGTTGTTATTGGTCTGCGAATTTCTTTTTGAGAAAATATCTGCACTGGCCCTTTGGATAATCTTCTATTTTACCGAAGATCTTATAGCCGATACCGGTATAGAAATCTGGTGCCTGGAAGCTGAAGGTATCCAGATGAACGCCGGTGCAGCCTTTTTGCCGGGCAATCTTCTCTGCTTTTTCAATGAGTTGTCTACCGAACCCTTTGTTTCGAAGCCCGGAGGAGAGCCAGATGATCTCTATATGCATCCATTCCCAGGCTATACGGCCGACAAGTCCCCCGCATATTTCCCCCTGCTGCTTGATCGTGAACAGGACTGGCATGATTTCTGAGTCATCACAGAACGTGCTGTTGAAGCCGATGAGTTGAGAGCGCAGACTGTTTGCGATTCGGGCCTGCTGGTATTTATCAAGATGGCAACAATCAATAATTTTCGGCATAATTATACCATGTTCCGCTAATCGTTTTTCAGGGTGGCAAGGGCTAACCCTGAGGCGATGAAGAGTGAGCCGAATGCTTTTCCCCAGGTTCGGCCGTTCAGTAAAGCCAGAGCTTTACGGCCGATAGAATTGGAAAGATGTGCATAACAGAGAAGGCAGCTAAAGGAACATGACATGAGCGATGACACCAGAACCAGGAATTGTGATGCCAGAGGCTCTGCCGGGTTAATGAATTGTGGGAAAAGTGCGGAGGTGAAGGCGATCGCTTTCGGATTGGTCAGAGCCACAAGCACGCCTTGGGTGTACAGACGAAAGTTATTTTTTTCCAGACGCGCAGCAGACGTTGGGGTACTGGGGGCAAGGGTGATTCCCTTCTGCCAGTATTTTATTCCGAGATAGATCAGATAGAGAGCGCCAAAGGTTTTGACCAGGGTGAAGCCAAGGTTGGAATAAAGAATTATGGTGCTCAGCCCAATCACTGAACAGAGAGACATCATAAACAAGCCACTGATATTGCCAAGGATTGTCAGGATAGCACGGTTTGGGCCATACTGTAAGGCATTGGCTGTTACTACCAGAGTGGCAGAACCCGGGCTAAGTGTAGCAACAAGGGTAATAGACAGAAACAACAGCCAACTTTCAATGGTCATGGTGGATTATCCTGAATGGCGCTAGTTTAAGCGTGTTTTATAGGTGAAAAGCAACTGAATATATTGGCAAAAATTGGTATAATTTGCTATGCGAAACCAACACCAAATCATGCCAATGTTGCCCGGTTTTCACCTTCCCAAACGAGGTAGAAAACCTCATAGCCAACAACAAAAATTTGCTCGAAAAATCACTTCCCTCAGACAGAACTCTTTTAAACAGATAGGAGAGATTTTTGGGCAATTCATTCCCACGAAATTGCTCAAACAGGATCCTTCGGGAAAGATGAGCAGACGACGTTTGTTTACCAAGGAAAACACTTTTTGGTCCTTCTTAGGCCAAGTCCTTGATGCAGACGGTGGATGTAGAGAAGCTGTAAAAAAGTTGCAATCATATGCATCTAACCACGGCCTTCGGCTTCCATCATCATCTACCGCTTCATATTGCTGTGCACGTAAGAAATTAGATGAAAATCTGCTTGTTGAGGTGTTTCAACATACTGCTAAATGGTCCGGAGCACGACGTGCATCTCATTCATTAAATGATCGCCAGGTAATTGTTGTTGATGGGACAGGTGTTACAATGGCGGATACAGCAGAAAATCAAGAGCTTTGGCCACAGTCATCGAACCAGAAACCAGGATGCGGCTTCCCCTCAGCACGAATATGCGCATACTTTTCATTGCAAACCGGAACAATGCTCAGCTATGCCATCGGTAATAAAAAGAGTAACGAACTTCCATTGTTCCGTAAGCAGTGGTCCACCTTTGAGGCTGGTGATATCTTTCTTGGTGATAAAGGTTTTTGTAGTTACTTCGATTTAGCCGAGCTGAAAAAACGCTGTGTTGATAGTGTGATAACACTTGCTCGTAGAAAACCAGTCGGTAGGAAAAACTGCATTAAAGAATTCGCTCCTGATGATCTACTGATTGAATGGAAAAAACCAGTATACAGGGAAATGGTGTCGTATTCGCGGAAAACCTGGGAGGACCTTCCCGACAAACTCGTTATGAGACAAATCAAAGTAAAGGTGACTCAATCAGGGTTTAGAACAAAAGAATTTCATATTGTTACCACGCTAATCGATCAAGATCAGTACCTGAAAGACGAAATTGCAGCGTTATACCTTAAGCGTTGGGATGTCGAACTTTTCTTTCGTGATATCAAGACAACGATGGGATTTGATATCCTCCGGTGCCAATCGCCTGAAATGATAAAGAAAGAAATTTTAATGTACTTCATAGCGTACAACTGCATCCGGCGCATAATGTTACAAGCGACACAGCTGGTAGACATTGATATCCGGTCTATCAGTTTCAAAGGAAGTCTACAGGCTATTAGAAGTTGGGAACCACGGTTGGGGTCCTCTAGGTTGAGCACAAATGAAAGACAAAACATGCTCTCAGATTTATCCTTTGTCGTGGCTCGTTGCAAAGTTTTCGACAGGCCTGGACGAAGCGATCCGCGGTGTCTTAAGCGAAGACCAAAACCTTATCAGTTACTCAACAAACCTAGGAGTGAAATGGTCGAAATACAGCATCGGAGCAGATATGAAAAAAAGGCTTAAACTAGCGCCATTCGGGTCAGACCCGAATGGCGCTAGTTTAAGCGTGTTTTATAGGTGAAAAGCAACTGAATATATTGGCAAAAATTGGTATAATTTGCTATGCGAAACCAACACCAAATCATGCCAATGTTGCCCGGTTTTCACCTTCCCAAACGAGGTAGAAAACCTCATAGCCAACAACAAAAATTTGCTCGAAAAATCACTTCCCTCAGACAGAACTCTTTTAAACAGATAGGAGAGATTTTTGGGCAATTCATTCCCACGAAATTGCTCAAACAGGATCCTTCGGGAAAGATGAGCAGACGACGTTTGTTTACCAAGGAAAACACTTTTTGGTCCTTCTTAGGCCAAGTCCTTGATGCAGACGGTGGATGTAGAGAAGCTGTAAAAAAGTTGCAATCATATGCATCTAACCACGGCCTTCGGCTTCCATCATCATCTACCGCTTCATATTGCTGTGCACGTAAGAAATTAGATGAAAATCTGCTTGTTGAGGTGTTTCAACATACTGCTAAATGGTCCGGAGCACGACGTGCATCTCATTCATTAAATGATCGCCAGGTAATTGTTGTTGATGGGACAGGTGTTACAATGGCGGATACAGCAGAAAATCAAGAGCTTTGGCCACAGTCATCGAACCAGAAACCAGGATGCGGCTTCCCCTCAGCACGAATATGCGCATACTTTTCATTGCAAACCGGAACAATGCTCAGCTATGCCATCGGTAATAAAAAGAGTAACGAACTTCCATTGTTCCGTAAGCAGTGGTCCACCTTTGAGGCTGGTGATATCTTTCTTGGTGATAAAGGTTTTTGTAGTTACTTCGATTTAGCCGAGCTGAAAAAACGCTGTGTTGATAGTGTGATAACACTTGCTCGTAGAAAACCAGTCGGTAGGAAAAACTGCATTAAAGAATTCGCTCCTGATGATCTACTGATTGAATGGAAAAAACCAGTATACAGGGAAATGGTGTCGTATTCGCGGAAAACCTGGGAGGACCTTCCCGACAAACTCGTTATGAGACAAATCAAAGTAAAGGTGACTCAATCAGGGTTTAGAACAAAAGAATTTCATATTGTTACCACGCTAATCGATCAAGATCAGTACCTGAAAGACGAAATTGCAGCGTTATACCTTAAGCGTTGGGATGTCGAACTTTTCTTTCGTGATATCAAGACAACGATGGGATTTGATATCCTCCGGTGCCAATCGCCTGAAATGATAAAGAAAGAAATTTTAATGTACTTCATAGCGTACAACTGCATCCGGCGCATAATGTTACAAGCGACACAGCTGGTAGACATTGATATCCGGTCTATCAGTTTCAAAGGAAGTCTACAGGCTATTAGAAGTTGGGAACCACGGTTGGGGTCCTCTAGGTTGAGCACAAATGAAAGACAAAACATGCTCTCAGATTTATCCTTTGTCGTGGCTCGTTGCAAAGTTTTCGACAGGCCTGGACGAAGCGATCCGCGGTGTCTTAAGCGAAGACCAAAACCTTATCAGTTACTCAACAAACCTAGAAGTGAAATGGTCGAAATACAGCATCGGAGCAGATATGAAAAAAAGGCTTAAACTAGCGCCATTCGGGTCAGACCCCGATAGATAGGTTGCGTTCGCACCTCAAGGGGCAATCCCTGGCTGAGGAAATTCCCAAAGTGCAAAGGCATGCAGGTAGGCCTCAACTCACGGAGTTGTTCAATGGTGCGGGCAGGGAAGGTAAGGCTCAAAGGGATGTCGACATCGTCAAGGCCCATCTGGAATTCGGGTACACGCAGAAGCAGATAGCCAGGCACATAGGTTTGCACTACTCGACGGTAAGCAAGATAGTATCTGCGAACAGTAAATAGTCAAAATTCAAGACCTGACCTAATTCAGCACATTTGTAAAATTATCTCTTCTCAAAAGAACAATTACCCTTTGGCAATACTCTTTATTTTTTCCCTATAGTTTTGCAACATATCGTGTTCGAAATCCTCATTGTTGGCGTAACTTCTGCCAAAAACTGGCTCCCAAAGAGATTCATCTTCCATACACATATAAAAGAAAACCTGTTCTTGCCAACTGGCAGGAAAAGCATCATAGACTCCTGTAAAGAGATCTCTTTTGATATCCAGAGGGTAGCTCAGTTTACCTGCCGAGTCTACGGTGGGCATTTGCAAAATCGAACTTTGGAGCATCCTTGCGCGAATTCTTTTAAGCACCGGCTTTATAAAAGTGAGGGTTCCAATGGAAATCATCACAACCTGCTCGGGGCGAAACATCTCAACAATCTTTTTGGCAATATATTGATAGTCGTCCTTCCAGCCCTTATACCAAACCATAGGGTGAAAATGAAAACCCACTGGAATGGAGCATGAGGCTAGTTTCTCAGCACTTTCTAACCGTTTTTTAAGACTTGCCGTCCCTTTTTCCTCTGCTGCGATAACCACATCACTATTAAGAGACCAGGTGAAAACCGTATTGGAAGGCGGCTTATTTTTGAGAAAATAGCCGATATTAGAACTCTTTGTTTTAAGCTCTAGTATGACATTGGGGTTCTTCTCAGCAAACTCACAAAGACAATCCAGAAGCCCATCTCTATTGCCCCACATAAGTGAGTCTGACGATTGCCCTGTCCCAATATGATAAGTTTTATCAGGATCTAATGAAAGGTCTTGTAAATGCTTAGGAAAATCTTCGGTAAAGCTCACCTGATTGTTGTGATAAAAGGACTGAATTGAACAGTAACTGCATTCAAAACCACATTGTTGTACCGCATCGAGAGTCCTCAGATTACAACATCTGGTTTTTTCTGATGCCACGGGACATTGCCCCATGATACTGCCATGGAGGGGCTTGGTGACAATTTGTTCTTTAGGAAATGTGGTTTCTGCAAAAGCATTTTCACATTTCTCATAACTTTTCTGATTATTTTTCAAACTCAAATACCCAGATTCAAGCTGAGAAAATACTTTTTTCACCCCTTTCTTATCCGCAGTGTTCTGTTTGCAACCATCGTTATAAAATTGCTCTAATGATCCGACTTGCCAGCAAAAAAGATCTGTCTCGAACTCCACAAGAAAACGCAGTTGCTGAAACGAAAATTTATGATCGTTACTTATGGAAATCAAAAATTCCTTGCTTGTCTCGGGAAGCCTGGTGAAAAGATCTATTTTTTCAAGATTTGCGTTCATCGGAATTATTTCGCTCTTTTAATGTAAAAAATATGGCTTGAGGATTTTCTGACAGCAACATAAGAAGGTATTACACCTTGTCCACAGCAGATAGCACAACCAACGAAAAAAGACGATGCCTAAACAGCATCGCCTAACAGTCCTTGGTGAAGGAGTATTTCAAACTACCCTTGTGCACATTTATAGACAGTATACTAATTATACTAATCCACTCCATTTTTAACCAAATTCAGCATCTTTTAACTATTTTTCATGTCACAGCAACTCACCTGAAATCGTGAAAGACACTACTGCTAACTACTCATTGAATTTGGGACAAGATAAACCTCCTGCCTGATGGACAACCATTGCCATCTTCTTGTTGAGACTCCTGATGGGAATCTTTCTGCCGGCATGCGGCAGCTCAACGGTGTGTACACCCAGTATACCAATAGAGCACATAATACTGTCGGGCATGTTTTCCAGGGCAGGTATACGTCGATCCTGGTGGAAAAGGATTCACATCTTCTCGAGCTGTGCAGATATATCGTTCTCAATCCTGTACGTGCCAGGCTCTGCGATCACCTTGTAAAATGGCGCTGGAGCAGCTATCATGCTACGGCTACGGGGAAGTTTGCAGAGAAAGAGAAGTTTTTGGCGATGGGCTGGGGTCTAAAGCAATTTGCTTCACGAAAGGCCATCGCCAGATAACGTTATATAGAGTTCGTTTATGAAGGCTGCCTCAATCCATCATCACCATGGGAACAACTCCGGGCCCAGGTTGTATATGGCAGCGAACCATTTATGGATGGGTTGGGTTCGCATCTCAAGGGGCAATCCCTGGCCGAAGAAATTCCCAAAGTGCAGAGGCATGCAGGTAGGCCTCAACTCACGGAGTTGTTCAATGGTGCGGGCAGGGAAGGTAAGGCTCAAAGAGATGCCGACATCGTCAAGGCCCATCTGGAATTCGGGTACACGCAGAAGCAGATAGCGGCGCACATAGGCTTGCATTATTCGACAGTAAGCAAGATAGTATCTGCGAACAGCGATTAGTCAAAAGTCACGACCTGACCCCAACTCGTGATCCCAACTCGCACGCTCTGCTGATGGAATACGACTATGTTGAAGCACAGCCCATCGCTTTCAGGAAAACCGGATTACCAAACAGCCTTATTGCGGTCTCCTGTCAATCCAGATACCGGGAAAGCGTGGTAACCAGCAGATCCCTTTCCACCGGTTTGGAGATATAGTCAGTCATCCCGGCGGCGAGGCATTTTGCCCTGTCACCGGGCATGGCGTTGGCGGTCATGGCGATGACCGGGGTTGTACTGTATTCCTGCAGCTCAGGGTCCAGGCGGATTTTCTTCACGAGTTCCAGCCCGCTGAGATCGGGGAGCTGGACGTCAAGGATCACAATGTCGTAGGAGCTGTTGTTGAGTCTTTCCAGGCCCCCCAGGGCCGAGACCACATGATCAACTTTGCCACCCATGTTCTGGAGCAGGGTTGTTATGACCAGACCGCTGACGGGATCGTCCTCGACCACCAGGGCCCGGAACGGTGAGAAGGTCGGATTTTCTGCTTGCTCCTCACGCTGCTGAATGGGCAACTCAGTCTCACTGGCGGCGAAACTGAAGGGCAGGTGGATATAAAAGGCCGTGCCGCGCCCTTCTTCGGTGTCAACGCATAACCCACCACCCATCAACAGCACGAGTTGCTTGACGATGGCCAGCCCAAGGCCTGAGCCCAGCCTTGCCGTACCGGTGTCTACCTGGGTAAACGACTCGAAAATGTTGGGGAGCTTTTCCAGGTTAATACCGATGCCGGAATCGGAAACCTCCACCAGCAGGACACCATCTGTGCCGCTGTGCTGCGGTGCACTGACGCTCACCTGGATCGTGCCCTGTTCACTGAACTTGATCGAATTTCCCACCAGGTTCATCAGAATCTGCGAGAAACGTTGTTCGTCCCCGATCACCAGGGCCGGGACCTCCGGTTCCAGTGAGTAGGAGAGCTGTATGCCCTTTCGCTTGGCGGCGAGCAGAAACATGCTGTTGATGCTCTCAAGAATATGCTTTGGCGAGAACGGATGGAGTGTCAGTGTCATCCTCCCCGCCTCGATCTTGGAGAGATCGAGGATGTCATTGAGCAGGTCCGACAGCTTTTTGCAGGAACTGATTCCCATCTCGACATAGGTTTGCTGCTGTGTCTCAAGAGTGTTCGACTGCAGGAGCTGCAACATCCCCATTATGCCGTTTATCGGGGTTCTGAGGTCGTGGCTCATGTTGGCCAAAAAGAGTGATTTGGCCTGATTGGCAACCTCTGCCTGGCTTTTCGCCTCAAGCAGTTCCGTAATATTCACCAGGGCAACAAGCGCTCTCGACCAGTCGTTCTCATATCCCGGCACGAACACCATATTGACCAGAACGATAAGCGGGCTGCCTTTGAGCGTCTTGAGCTTGAACGGCTGGGACAAGGAGTGACCGTCTTTATCCAGGTGGTGCAATAAGTCGGTAAATGAAAGCAGTGATTCTTCTGTCAAGATCTGGGAAAGATCTTCCAATAACTCCTCTTTACTGTCCGCCTCGAAAAGTTCAACACCGGCCGGATTGATATCGATAATCTTGAGATTGTTCAGCAATAATTCGGAAGTTATGTCAAGATTCTCCTTGAGGTAGGCGGGGAGGTCGGTAACTCCTTGCTGCCGGAGTGCGTCAAGACGGATTTTGATTTGTGAAAGGTCATCCTCCCAAATGGGAGACGGCGTCATATCAAAAATACTTTTATAGCGCTGTTCGCTTTCCTCAAGGGACCGTTCCGCCAGTCTACGCTTGGTGGTGTTGTGGGAAACAGTGAGAAGCCAGGGGCCGCCTTCCAACCCTGCAAAAGGGGTTTTGAAAAACTCGTAGGCCCGCCAATCACCGAATGGGCTCATCCCCTCCAGCTCTGAAGTCACCGTTTCCCCTGCCTGGAGGGCCTCCAGGTCCATGGCGTCAACGACCAGTGCGATATCGTAGGGAAAAAGCTCGCGATTCGTTCGGCCGATAATCTGTTCCTTTTCCAGGCAGATTTCCTTACAATATGCAAGGTTGCAGGTTACATACCGGCCGGCTTCGTCTTTTACGCTGACCGGAAGATAAAAGGAATCGATCAGATCACTGAGATACTGTTGTTCGTTTTTCAGGATCTGTGCTGCCTTTCTCTGTTCGGTGACGTCGCGGCCGCAACCAACTGTGCCGATTATCTTGCCGTTGTCATCGAAAAACGGGGCTATGTGGACGCTCAGGTGGAGGTGTTTGCCGGAGACGTTGCCGAACTCGTCAAATCTTCCGGGTGCTCCGGTGTCCATGATTATGGTGTCAGAATCCCGACATATTTCGCCGAAAGTATGCCAGCTGGGATTTTCCGGATACCGTGCTCTCTCCCGTTCGGCAAAGTGGAGGTCCGTCTTGCCCAGCGGCTCTGTCGTATCGACTGCCTTGAGCAGGTTTTTGCACGTCGCCTTATTGACAAAGGTGTACTTCCTCTCGAGATCCTTTGCCCAGATCATATCCGGTACGTTGTCGCAGATCATCCGGAGCATTCTGCTGATGTTTTTCTCTCTCTTCTCACTCTTCTGCAAGTCTTCGATCAACGCTTCGCGAGCCGTCTCTGCCTTTTTCTGCTCGCTGATATCACGGGCTACGGCCAGCAGACGATACTGTCCCTGGGTCAAGTAACCGGATAATTCGACTTCGACCGGGAATGTGGTCCCGTCTTTTCTTTTGTGTTGGCCAGCTTTTCGAAATGATTTTCCTTCACAGAGTTCATGCCTGATGTCCTGTAGCCCCTCCAGGGAATAGCCCACCTGCAGCTCCTCTGTGGTCATGGACAACAGCTCCTCGCGGCTGTAGCCGGTGGAGAGGCAGGCCTGGCGGTTCACCAACAGGATGTTTCCAGCCACATCGAACTGGAAGATGGCATCCCGTGTATTTTCAAAGAGCAACCGCAGTTGTTCTTCACGTTCCTTGAGTTCAGCCTCCACGAGTTTTCGGTGCTGGATCTCCTCCTGGTAGCGGAGGTTTGATGAAGCAAGATTGACAATCTCACTGCCTATGAACTCGAGCAGTCGGGCAGCTGCCTCTATTTTCTTCCGGGAGACAACTCGTACCCGCTGTACCTGTTGCCAGTACAGCTCTTCATCAAGGCCAAGCTCGCGGGCATAGGAACAGGCGTCCTCTCTGGTGGGCCTCTCATCGAATAGCTGGCCGATAACGAGAAAACCGATATATTCCTCTTCCACCTGAAGAGGAATGAGGCCGTCGAGCATACCGGCATGGCAGGTAAGGACCTGGGGAGTGTCGTAGTTCTCCTTGTGGATGATCTCTGTCACCAGATCCCGGCACCTCTGCATGCCGATGGGGGATTGACGGATCATTTTCATACAGAGAGGTTCTGTTTCACCGGCATTGGCCAGCAGGTTTCCTCCAGGATCAAGGCAGCCGATGGCAAGTCCTGTAACATCTTGAAACCGGTCCAGCATTTTTTGGAGTTTGTCGGGCTCTATCAGCTCCAGCAGGTTGGGGCGGGGGTATTGGCCATGGCTGTCCGCCCCCTTATTTATCGTCGGGCCGGCATCGGTGGATTTTTGGCTTTCTTGTAATATCTTAAAGAGACGCGACATAGTACACTCGGGTTTAAGGAGTAACCTTCAGCGTGGGGGCGCGGCGGAATACGCTTGCCGGTGCAGAACTTCTTGGTGATTTCACCTACTACCCATCTTTCAGATTGGGGTATATCCTAACACAGAATCGAAAAAACCAACGCTTTTTTCATTGGTTGCTGGAAGGCATCTGCAGAAAAAGAGTCAGTCCGGTATGTTACCTCTTGTGCGTGTCAGGATCTGCGATCACCATTTTGAAGTGGAGCTGGAGCAGCTATCAGGCTACGGGGAAGTTTACAGAGAAAGAGAAGTTTTTGATGGTGGACTGGGTTTTAAAGCAATTTGCTCCACAAAAGGCCATCGCCAGACAACGTTATATAGAGTTCGTCCACGATGGCTGCCTCAATCCCTCATCACCATGGGAACATCTCCGGGCCCAGGTTGTCTATGGCAGCGAACCATTTCTGCATGGGTTGCGTTCGCATCTCCAGGGGCAAGCCCTGGCTGAGGAAATCCCCACAGTGCAAAGGCATGCAGGTCGGCTGCAACTCACTGAGTTGTTCAATGGTGCGGCCAGGGAAGGTAAAGCTCAAAAAGAAGCCGACATCATCAACAAGGCCCAACTGGAATTCGGTACACGCAGAAGCAGACAGCCACTCTCGTTGGCTTGCATTATTCGACGGTAAGCAAGATTGTATATGCAAACAGCGAAGAGTCACAATTCAAGGCCAGACCCTTTCTTGCCCTGAAACAAGCGCCCTGCTGTATGCTATGATTATAGTAGCAAGGACCAACAAGCTGGAGGATTATGCTGCCCTGCGAGACATCTTCGAGAGGCGATCCGTTCGCCTCGACGGTTGCTGATTGCGAGAAGTTGCTGTCGTGGAATGAAATATCATTCGAGGGAGGATTTCCAGTCTCCGGAGAGTGCTGGAGTTGGCACCTGGGTTGCTCCAAGTTCGTAAAGGAATGTTCAATAACAGGTGGGTGCTGTACACTGAAGTGGTGGAGAACTACGGGATGGGGAAAAGCACCGTTTCGGACGGAAGCTCCATGAGTTCAAAACAAAAAAGGTGAGGTGTCATATGGCTTCGATTGAATGGCAAACGGCCCTGGGGTATGCTGAAGACTCAGCATATTCGGCAAGAAAGCCGATTTTGTTTTATTATTTTGATCCTCAATGTATAGGCTGCCAACAAATGGATGCAGCCACGTATTCGTCGGATACGGTTATCAGGTTTGTTGAAAAGCACCTGATACCTCTACGAGTGGATATCGAAAAAAAATCATCATATGAACGCTACTCTGCTATCTGGACTCCGACACTGATTATTCTAGATTATAAGGGCCATGAGGCTCACCGCTCCATCGGCTTCCTCAATCCTGATCAATTTATAGCAGCCATGCATTTGGGCATAGCAAAGACTCACTTTTCTGTCGGGGAATACGACACTGCCAAGGTACATTTCGAAAAAATATTCAATCACTTTCCAAAGGAAAATGTAGTGCCGGAAGCAATATTTTTCAGCGGGGTAAGCCGTTATAAGCATAAGAATGATCCAGCTGAATTAAAAAAAGCCTACGAAAAATTGCTCCACCAATTTCCCGACAGCAGTTGGACCAACAAGGCCAGTCCTTTCAGGCTGCTCTGATTTTATGTGGCCGCCAGCGTCCGGGGCATAACGTTGGCGCCATTCGCGTGCAGGGGTAGGTCATGAATTTTGGTGCGGGCAGGGAAGGTAAGGCTCAAAGAGGTGCCGACATCATCAAGGCCCAACTGGAATTCGGTACACGCAGAAGCAGACAGCCACGCACTTTGGCTTGCATTATTAAACGGTAAGCAAGATTGTATCTGCGAACAGCGAAGATTCAAAACTCACGACCTGACCAGTCATTGAGGTGAGCAGCGTACTCCTTAATAATAGACCTGGCCTCTTCACCACAGGGCAATATCAATGCAAAAACATGTTGGAAATCTCATCAATGACATCTTGGTGAGTGCCATGTTTTTCTAGAATTTTTTTTGCATTTTCCGCGAACTGCAGACGTTTGACCTCAGCCTTGCTGTTAATCAGACCTTGTTGGACGTAATAATTAATAATTGTCTGATATTCAGTCTCCTCCAGGGCCGCCACTTCTTTCACATGCTCAAAGAATTCAATAGGCATTTTCAGCGTTACTGTGGTGGTTGGCCGATCTGCATACTCTGAAGCCATTTGACTTATTTTTTCATTCATAATGAAACCTTATTTCAGTTTGATGAGCAGTAAGGCCCAAGGTTCAACCAAATCATCCTATAATTATTTTAATATGCATTTATATGCTTGTGTAAATAGTCGTGAATGCTTGTCGTTGAAAACATGCTGGGGCAAAACAGGAGGGGGCACCCACCAAAAGGCACCCTGCCAAGAAATGATCGTATGTTCGTTCCCCAGCACAAGGGAGAGAACCTCCTTCCTCCATGGCACGGCTTAGAGTTGTCCTTACCCTATAAGATAATTATGTGTTCTTTCCACAAGCGGCCTGGAGAGATTGAATCCTTCTTTAGGCAGCCCAGGGACGAGGTATCGGCCAATGTTGGATAGTCAACGTGCGGATCAATATTGGCCATCTATTATCAGTTGTTCCTGTTTTATGGGTTGTTACCAAGCTCTTTCGAAATCAAGCAATATGAAACAATAAAAGGCACACCAAGGAGCAGTGAAGAGACATGATTTCCAGTCATATTCTGTCAACCGGTTTGAGACATTGCTACGATGAAAACGGTGAGGTGATTGAATGCCATGGTTCCGGTCAGGATGCTGAATTTTTACCTGGAATCAACTGGCCTGCTGAGCGTTTTGAAATGATTGATGAGCACCTTGTTTTGGACAGGGCAACGGATCTTATCTGGACAAGAAACTGCTGCATCTCTGAGTTTCCCGTAACCTGGCGGGAAGGACTGGAACTCGTGAGGCGGATGAATGAAAAAGAGCAATACAGCAGAAAAGACTGGCGGATGCCGAATCGACGAGAAATGAGAAGCCTAATTGATCACAGCTCGAAAAATCCAGCACTCACCAAAGGCCATCCTTTTCAGAATGTATTTCTAGGTTGGTTCTGGACATCGACGACAGCCGCTATTGCCCCGCGGTATGCCTGGTACGTTCATCTTGAAGGGGGCAGGATGTTTTATGGCAACAAGGATGGGTACTCCTGGCTATGGTCGGTCAGCGGCAACACAGATAGACTCCCCTCTACCGGAGCGAAAAATTGCTACGATGAACTGGGCTCTATCATACCCTGCGATGGGGGTGGACAGGATGGTTCGCTGGTTCTCGGCGCTCCCTGGCCTAACCCCCGCTTTGTGCAATCGGAATTTGGCATCCTGGATGTATTGACAGGTCTTATCTGGCACACAAAAGCCAATCTGGGCAAACAGGCAGCCTCCTGGAGTGAGGCACTTTCAACAATCAGCATCTATGCCAGAAAATCGAATCTGCCCTGGCGAATGCCGACCATCAATGAGCTGGAGAGTCTTGTCGATGCATCCACCCATTCCCCAGCTCTTCCCGGGGGACACCCGTTTTCTGATATTCAGCAAGCCTATTGGTCATCAACCACCAGTTCGTTTGAAACTGATTGGGCTTATGTTCTCTATATGGTTAAAGGAGCCGTCGGGGTGGGCTATAAGAAAAACAACGATTTTGCCCTTTGGCCAGTCATGTCTGCAAACAAAGATATATAGGAACTGCCTGGATTCCAATCTCCAAATGGCCCAGGAGGATGAGGTGGAAAACCTCTTCAAACCGCAAGAGAACTGCTGGCAGCTTTAAAAAGCTCATCGTGCCTCCTGCCTGATTGATGGCGAAGTCTATTTTCAAAGCTTTGCATGAAGCAATGCTGCAGGCAAGGCAATCGGTCATTTTTGTTGGTTGGGACTTGCACAGCGCAAAATCGGGGAATGAGGCTCCCGCGTTTTAACGGTCTCTTCTAATGGGTATCAGGCACTTATCAAGGAGCAACTTTGCTCAATCTTTAATCAATGGGCCGCTCCCAGATAAGTTCGTCATCCTTGTAAACTTGCCTGATTCGATGGAGAGGTATCATGTGCAATTCGGTTGAGTCATCTAACACGTCAAGAGAGAAGTGGTTGCTTGATTCGAAGCAGACCTGTTTTAGGGGAACAATTATGATCTTTCCTTCTATCCTGTCGTAATAACCAATCTTAAAGTCAGCTTTGGCATATTCGGTATCCCAGCGGATACGATCCAACAGTTTGTGAATTGGTATCATTGCCCTTCTCCTGCTTCTGTTTCACAATAATGGGGGCGGGCCTTGAATTGCAACTACACATTGTTAGAGGGATATTTTTTTGTTCACTGTTGAATGATGTAGCCCCACATGTTCGGTAATCTCTTTCAACGTATAGCCGAATTTAGGATGAGCCTTGACGAGCCCGCTATTTCTTTGGGGCCTTGTCTGTTCTGAGCGAAATCGGTAGCAACCGACTCAGCAGAGCTCTTCCAGTATATCCCTCGACTCTGGGGACTTCTTTTTGGGTAATATTCCCTTCAAGATACACTTGTAAACATTTTCCAAAAGAAACGCTGCCACACACAATCTGTGCCCTGAGTTGTTCCCATGGAGACGGTGGCTTGAGGCAACCATCCCCAAGGAACTCTCTATAGCGTTTTCTTGCATATAACGGGATCTCCCTTAAAACATAGTCCCAAAAACTTGATTTTACTGTCTGGTATCCTGTTTCTGCTCTCCTTGTACCGTATTAATCAACAACCGAGGGGCAGGTCTGGAATTGTCACTATTATCAGATAGCCCAAAACACGGCGCCCCTGCCTTACTACAGAATTCTCAGAAGATACTCAAATAGAAGTGGTCCCGCTTTTAGGACCACTTAGTAGAAATCAATATAGCCTTTTTCAGTATCGACTAGTTTGTCTCGAAAAATTTACGCAGGATATCCAAAATATCATTTTTGTCGGGATCGCGAGGGTTTGTCAATTGCATGCCAGAACTCAGTGTTTCATCAGCAAGACGTGACAATAACTCTTCAGTAATATCGTATGAACTGAAATCTGCCTTGATACCAAGATCATCCGTCAACCTTAAAACCGCATCAACCGCAGATTGGGCCATCTGCTCGGGTGTACTATCGCTCACGGCTCCTTCCAGCCCAGCAGCAATATCCGCAAATTTGTCAGGGCATGAACTAAGATTGAACTGCATTACATGCGGCATTAGCAGCGCGCATGCTACTCCATGGGGCAAGTGAAAATTGGCCCCGACGGGATGACCAATACCGTGTACAAGCCCCAGTCTTGCTACATTGAAGGCCATGGAACCCATCGAACTCGCTAGAAGCATGCCGGATGCTGCTTCGATGTCCGATGGGTCAGCAACAAAACGCCTCAAATATTTCCCAACCAGTTGAAAGTTTTGCCTGCAGTAAGCGTCAGTCATGAAGTTCGACCATTTTGATACATAGGCCTCCAGAGCATGGGAAAGGGCATCCATTCCGGAGGCAGCGGCAAGTTTCGGCGGTGTAGTCCGCAACAGTTCAGGATCAAGAATCGCCACCTTAGGTATCTGCATCGAACTCCTGAAAGAAAACTTGTATTTTCTCTCCGTATCCGAGATTACGGCACCAAAACTTAATTCGCTCCCGCTTCCAGCTGTGGTGGGCACAGCTACGGTGGGCAGAGGTGGATTCTTGAATTTTTCCGGCCCTTCGTAATCTGCCAGGTTACCAGGATTATTCGCCAGGCAACCGATACCCTTGGCCGTGTCCATTACACTACCACCACCGACACTAAGAAGAATATCGCTCCCTTTAGCCTTCACCACATCCAATCCTTCCTGGACCTTGTTTAACGTGGCTTCGTGTCCAACATCAGAGAAGACATTATATGACAGGCCTTGTTTTTTGAGAGATGAGAGGATTCCGTCAAGCAGGTTCGCCCCAGCCACGCCTGGATCTGTAACCACCAGAACGTTTCGACCTCTCAGGGAATGAATGATTTCACCAGCAGCCTTGGATTTACCTGCACCAAACATCATCTTGGTGGGAAAATACAGTTCAAAGTTTTGATTCACCATTAAAGCAATTCTCCGTGTCTAATTGTCTATTATAAGTCACATTTTGCTCTACATCTTGATCAATGTTCTAAAAAGATCAGGGAGAGATAAGGGACTTGCCATATAATCAAAAGACCTGTTACCAAGGCGATGATATATGGAATGGCTCTTACGGCAATACGAGTAAAGGAAACTCCGGTAACGCTACTTGCAACGAAGAGATTTAATCCAAGTGGGGGAGTCACAAATCCTATGGCGAGGGTAACTACCATAATCACACCAAAGTGGACTGGATGATACCCGAGGCTATTTGCAACTGGAACCAGAAGCGGGGTCAGGAGAAGAATGTTTGGAGTGGCCTCCATAACGCACCCTGCGATGAGGAGTATCAGCAGGACCAACCCCATCACAGCGGTCGGGTTTTCTGAAAATCCCAGAAGAAAACTCACTCCGGCTTGGGGGAGCCCGGTTACAGCCAGGAGTTCAGAAAAGATCATGGCCATTGCAATAATCGGTGCGATCATTCCATTTACACCGGAACTTTGAGCCATGATTGCGGGGAGCTGTTTTACTTTAATCTCTCTGGTGATAAAAAGTCCGGCCAAAAGGCAATAAGAAACTGAGATACCAGCCGCCTCCGTTGGAGTAAATAACCCCCCATATATACCGCCCAAGATGATTGCAATAGCACCGAAAGCCAGTTTGGCTTTCCAGGCCGCCCGGAGCGCTGTCCCGAGATCGAATGGGAAGGTACTACCATATCCACGACGCCAGCAAACTGTCAGGGCGGCAGTTGACATGGCAGTTACCAATATTAGACCTGGGAGGACGCCACCAAGGAATAAGTCACCAATCGAGGTACCAGCAGTAACACCATAGAGGATAAAAACGATGCTGGGGGGAGTTATTATCCCGATCGTACCGCAACAAGCTATTGTGCCGGCAGCGAAGTCCTCAGGGTAACCATCCTCTTTCAGTTCCGGGACCATTATTCTGCCCATGGCAGCAACGGTGGCAGAATTGGAGCCACTAATCGCTGCGAAACCTTCGGCGGCTACCATAGTGGTGACAGCTAAGCCCCCTCTCACCCAACCGACCAGAGACTTGGCAAGCACGACAAACATGTGCGAAATGCCGCCAGCCGACACTAAATCACCCGTCAGGATATAAAGGGGCATGGCAAGTAAGGGAAAGATATTGATCGAACTGAATGCAGTAAAACCAACATTTTCAATAGGAAAAGCCCCAGTCATGAGCGTCATTAAAATTGCTCCCCCACCAAGGCAAACCAGTATTTCAACACCTAGCAACAACAGCACGGCTGTAATCAGTAGACTAACTAATGCTAAGGTTTCCACGTAATTCTCCTCTCACAGTTAACACTTAAGGGTAAAGACACCGATAATCGTAACGATTAGAACACCTGTTCTTCCGCAAGCGGCAGGCCCATGCGAAACCGTCGCAGGGTATCCAAAAAGCGCTGGACAACCCGGATCGCGATTAGAATCCAACCTGCAGTAATTGAAGAGGTGGCGAGTGCCAGAGGGAGATCTATCCCAAACATTGTGTGGCCATACTGAATACTATTGGTGACTGGGATGAGCGAATAATAGGCAACCGTAACGGCTAAAATAAGAAAAGAGACATCGCTAAGTACAAATGCCCAGTATTTTTGTGTCCTGGTCATCCGGTGACGTAAAGCTTCTACTGAAAGGTGCTTGCGGCCTCGAACACCGCGGGCAGCAGCTAAGTATGTCATCCATATGAAGGCATAAATTGCTGTTTCCTCTCCCCAGGAACTACTGGCATTGAAGAAGTATCGGCGACAGACCTCCACAACAATTATTCCAGCCATGTATGAATAGAAGACAAAACAAAGCCAGTACTCGACATTCTCGTCGAGCCATTTAATTGATTTCCAAAGTATTCCCAAAACTAGACCTCCAAGCCCATGTGTAACACACGATTAAGCACCTGTTGCAGCTAGTTATAAATGAGTGAGGCGTATAATTATAAGTAGCTACCCCACTCACAATCCATGCGACTTCTTGTTACGATTTCCACCATCGTTGTCTTTCTACGTCACCTGCTTGTGCAACCTGTTGCACGATTTCAAATTCTGTTTTCCCGAATCTCTTCACCATCGGATCAAAACGATCTTTATTATTCTCGTAAGAAAGATAATCATACCAGGCAGTTCTTTCCGTAGCGGTTAAAATGACCTGCTTAGTTCCGGCTTTTTTCCAGATGGCGTCGGAGGGCGAATTCGGTCGAAGCCCCGCTTGCATGGCATGGAGCGGCTCGTAAATTCCTTCGATGAAGAGCTGGGTCTGATATGAAGCTTCTAACACAGCTTCTTGTAAGACGGCTGACAACTTTTTAAACCATCTGGTATTCACCCAAACTGTGTCGGCATTATACATAAATTCAGTATTTACTAGCTGGCCGACAACCTCGTGAATGCCTGCATCGGCTACGGAAGCGGGACCGACGTGGATGCCATCAATAGCCCCTTCTTTCATGGCTGTATATACTTCTCCCCAGGCAATTGGGGTTGGGCTGGATGGTAAGATGTCAAAAATTGCTTGCTCAAGCTTTGAGCCAGTCACACGAATCTTCATACCCTTGAGCTGTTCGGGAAAACGAATTTCATTGGAAAGCCCCATTTTCAACTCAAGCCATCGTGTTTGTGGGAAGGTGGCAAGGTTCATTACTCCTTGCTCCATGCTCTTTTTACGGAGTGAATCGTTAACTTCTTTGGAATAGAGAAGCTTCCAATAATTTTCTACGGGACCGATAGCATATGGAATGTCTGTAACATTCCAAACCGGGGCAAAAGCGGCCATATTCTGGGTGCTTGCAGTACAAGCCTGGAGGATGCCCTGTTGGACTTTCCTGGCTGCCTTGACCTGCCCGCCCAGTGCGCCGCCTTCGACTATCTTGACATAGATGGCGCCCTTGGAATGGTTTTCTATATTAGTCTTAAGTTTCCATGCCCCGATGTTCCACATGGTCGAAGTACACACCACTCCATCAGGCCAGCGATTACCAACCCCATCGACCGCTAAGATCATAGTGTGTTTGGCAACTGCAGCCTTCTTTGCTTCTTGCTCAGCCTGAATGGAGATTTGCTGCTTGAGTTCTTTTTCTCCTGCAGTAGCAGCTGTTGCTAATACCCCCCCCAGTGCGGCAGTTGTGCCATATATCGCACATAAGCGTAAAAAATCGCGTCGAGCCAGGTTGTTTACCATCTTTTGATCTCGTTTTTTCATGATGCTCTCCTTTACATGTTCCCAATAGGATCAATGGGGGGGAAAGATCAATCCCATCTAAGACGTAGTGGCTTCAAGTTGCCAACCAGTATTTTTGAGGATCAATAACAGCATTGAAAATACTGGTCGGTCAAAAGTTCCATCGAAGATGGTCATGACCATTTGACTAATCCTGCTCTCCGCTGCATAGGTGCACTATCTATGCCATTGGAATGGGCAATGCTAAGTGCCTGTAGTGGTGGCAAAATAGAGATTGATGGAAGGTGGTAGCTTCGAGATAAGCTGCAGTGATGCAGAATGTTAGAGGGGGTAAGGAGAGATTTCTGACAAAAAGCTCAGAATATTGCTGTCATAATCATTATTCTGCAATGTTGCAGATAACTGCAATGTTGCAGGTGCTTGAATTCTTTAAGGTTTCTCAAGGTTAAGCTTTGTCAGTTTCCTTGATAGGGTTGTGGGGTGAATTTGTAACATATCTGCAGCTTGTTGAAGAGATGCGCTCTCTTTGAGGACCTTCTTCAGGAGCTTTTTTTCATAACTCGTCAGAGCTTGCTTTAGGGGAGATATCTCTACAATCTCATTGGAATCAATTGTAGAATTTTTTCTAATTTCAGAGGGCAGGTCATCGGGGGTCAGGAGTTCTCCCTCACTGAAGACGGTCATCCGTTCAATAATATTAAACAATTCCCTGACATTGCCTGGAAAGTCATATTGTCTTAACAATTCAATTAAAATCGGGTGAAAGCGCTTTTTTCCCTCCATTTTACGATTGATTTTCTCAAGAAAATTTTCACACAAAGCCGGAACATCATCTCGTCGCTGCCGTAAAGGCGGGATAACTATTGGTACAACATTGAGCCTGTAATAAAGGTCTTCCCGGAAAAGACCTTTTTGAACTTGCTCAAAAAGATTTCGATTAGTGGCGGCTATAATCCTGACGTCGACTGTAGTCGTTCGGGTTGCCCCGACTGGTTTAAACTGTTTATCTTCAATAACTTCAAGCAGCTTAACTTGCATCTCAAGGGGAAGCTCAGCAATTTCGTCTAAGAAAACGGTTCCTTTGTGGGCTGCTCCAATAAGCCCCATCTTTCCTGTCGACGAAGCACCAGTAAATGCACCCTTTTCGTAGCCAAAGAGTTCACTTTCCATAAGATTGGGAGGGATTGCTCCACAGTTAATTTTAACAAAGGGTTGGTCCTTTCGCGGGCTCATTTTGTGTATCAACTTGGCCAGCATGCTTTTTCCAACTCCAGACTCTCCAGTCAAGA
Source organism: Desulfosediminicola ganghwensis (assembly GCF_005116675.2). NCBI lineage: Bacteria > Pseudomonadati > Thermodesulfobacteriota > Desulfobulbia > Desulfobulbales > Desulfocapsaceae > Desulfosediminicola > Desulfosediminicola ganghwensis. Next base: position 358,890 of record NZ_CP050699.1, on the reverse strand, counting down.
GAACCAGCACTTCAAACTTCGCTGCTTTAATAGACTTTCTTAAAATCTTGAGCATTGACATGCTGTTGGCAACCATAACCTGCAACGCATGCTCGGTATCCTGATATTCCTGAAGTGTATGGTAGTAATAGTCCGTCTTTTTACGAGTTTCCGCAAGCTGTCTCTTGAGCTCACTGAGTTCGGTAATATCACGAACGTTGACCACCACCTTAGAGATATTTTCGTCGTCATCCCATACTGGTGTCCCGGTAACGATCACCTCCCTCTTCTGATTGATTACCTGCAACAATGTAATTTGTTTTTTCTGTTTTAGGACTTCTAAGCTAACGGAAATGTCAACGATCTTATCTTTAACGAGCGACTTCGTATTCTTACCTATCAAATTCTCACGTCTAGTGCCGGTAATCTCTTCATAAGATCTGTTGACACTAAGGCAATTGGCACTCCCATCAGAGACAAACAGGCCATCGTAAGATGACTCAAAAATAACCTCTAATTCTTTGTGTAATTTCTGGTAATTAGAAAGTTGAGAAATAATAGCTTCGTGTTCTGATACATCCTGGAACACAGTTATGACACCGACAACGTTGTCTTCAACAACGATGGGAGTACGATTTGTTATAATAGTTGCTCTATCAAGGGTTATTTTTTTACCTATCTGGGGTTGTCCTGTCTTAAAAATAGCTTCAAGATCATCCCAAGCTTCAGGTCGAATATCCTTAATCTTTCGGCCTTCAAAATCAGCTTCACCGTCATTAAATATTCTTTTTGCTGACTTGTTGTAAATCAGAATTATTCCATCACGGTTTATGACTATGATTCCATTATGCGATGAATCTAAACTTAGAGATATGGATTTAATATCATTAGAAGAAAGCATAGCAACCACAATGTATTGAGGTGAAGTCAAATGATTTTTGAGTCCATCCGACAAAAACAAATGTCGAAAATTGACCTGAAATCATAAAGATTTATTGGTGCCGGCAACCAACTTTTACCATATTTGAAATCATGTTGTAATGAAATGATGACTATACCAGGCTTTCATCCCTGCCGGCATTGAATATCTCACTGATATATACATGTCGGCATGAACGAAGAGACTGGGCAACCTTTAAGGTAAATAATGACAATTCCAGAAATAGGTGTCCCTTCTTGGGACCCAATTTTGGGCCCGCCAAGACCAATAATCGGCTGTATCGTTAATATTTTGCCAAACCAGATAGTATCGCAGTATAGAAATTTCTTAGATATAGCACAGTGAAATCAGTCTAACTCTGATCCAGAAAGAAATGGCACCATTATTGCTTGTACACAGGCAGGTGATGGACCCTATGCTCTGAGGTTACTGGAGCTTTGAACCTGGTTAGGTTATTGCTTGAAGATACGGAGATATCATAAATGGATCAGACAAAAATTATTTCCCTTAATGAGTGTACCAGTAGTCAGGCACGACTCTTCAAAACAACAAAAATCATGAGTTCACGTCTTCCCATGGGCAGGATAGATTTGCTGATAATCGACACGTTAGGGTCACTCACCACTGACACCAGGGATGTTGTTGAATCTATGAAGGCTCATGCAGAAAATACCAATATCAGGCGAATTTATATCAGGGATTTAAGTAAAGGTGCAGGGGGGAATAGTTCAGGTGTCGGGTATGCCGATTTTGTTTCGGCTAGAGTTGTGCAAAAAACAGATCGTTTAAAGACCTATAACGCGAGCATTGCAGTATCCGATCCGAGGATAGGGGCAACGCCCATCTATTATGAAACTGACGTTGAAGTCCTGAAGGCTTGTTTCAAAACAATCGATGAGGTACCAGTCCGCGATATCAAGTTGGTATATGTAAAAGATGCGAAATATTATAATGAAATTGTAGTCTCTCCATCGTTATTGAAAGATATGAAAAATTACCCGGTGCCTTCCCCGGTAGACAGCAGGGAAAATATTAAATTTGATGAAATCGGCAATATTATCAGCCTGTTTCAGTGCAACAAGGGGGGAAGTTCAATGATGACCTCGGTGAAGTCATTTTTATCGGAATTTTTCGCTTTCGGATACTAGCCTGCTTTTTTCTTGTTGTTTCCATGCCGCTAACGGTCGCCTGACTGCGGCAGAACTGCCTGGGCATCGTGAGTTGATAATGACCAGGCTGCATGAGAGTGCCTGACTCAAGAAGTGACTCTGTGGCCAGCCGGGGAACAGCCAGTCTTCGCCGTTGGACGTCCTCCTTGGGATCGGCAATGCGACTTCGGCAAGACAGCCTGTGGTGAGAGCGTCTGGCGATAATTTTCCGGGTACTGAACAGCCTGGCATGTGATACCGAACCATGAGAGAAATGTTCTATCTGTCACATGGGGGCGTGCTCAGGCAGGACGGGATTTATTTTCTGGAACGTATGGCTAATGAGAACGCTAAGCATAATTTCCCGGGCGGAGTCCGTATTTTTTAATACGGTATTGCAGGGTAGATTTTGGAACACCCAGAATCTTTGCAGCTCCATTGGGACCACCAACCATGCCTTTGCTTTCTATAAGAGCCTGTTCAATAGCAAATTGCTCTGACTTAACCATCGATCCATTATTTCCTTTATATAGAGGGGTACGCTGACCAACAGTGCCCACGAGGTTTTGGATATCGTGTAGGGGTAACACCTCTCCCGGTTTTAGTATGACAAAACGTTTTACGAGGTTTTTAAGTTCCCTGACGTTTCCAGGCCATTGGTATTCTGACAGGAAATCGATAACTCTAGGTGTGTATTTTGGCGCTGGCCTGTTAAGGGACAATGACTCAGCCTCATTCAATTTTTCTATCAAATAGGGTATATCCTCCCGCCGTTCGCGAAGGGGCGGAATATGGATTTGAAGAATATTCAGGCGATAATAAAGATCTTGTCGAAATTTTCTCTGTTCGATGGCTTCTGACAGATCTCGATTGGTAGCGGCAATCAGTCTAAAATCAGTCTTGATCACCCTGTTGTCGCCCACACGTTCAATCTGGTGTTCTTGCAGTACTTGTAGGAGTTTTGCTTGAAGGTCTATCGGGAGCTCAGCAATTTCATCCAGGAAAATTATCCCCTTATCGGCCATCTCAAATCGCCCTACTCGAGGAGTGTCCGCACCAGTGAACGCACCTTTCACATGGCCGAAAAGTTCACTCTCAAAAAGTGACGAGGTAAGGGCCGGACAATTTACCTTGACAAAGAGACGATCCCTTCGGTGACTTATTGAATGGATATAGCGGGCAACGTAGTCTTTTCCTGTTCCAGTCTCGCCGGTTATCAACAAGGGTGCATCGATTTCAGCAACGCTTCGAGCCAGCTGCATGAGATCACTCATGGCCGGTGATGTATACAGGAAGTTTGCAGGTTGATAATCGTCTGCATTGTTTATCAGAAAATGCTTTTCTCTTTCAAGGTTCTGTTTCTCCTCAACCAATTCAGAGATTGTAACCATATTGCCTACGGCAATTGCCACTTGATTAGCAACCTCGGTGAGGATATCAGCAAGCTCAGAAAAGTCTCTCGGAACTTTCTTAAACGACATATGTAGTGTTCCAAGAATTCGATTACGCACAATCAGGGGAAATGCCATCGTTGATACGAGGCCGGCATTGACCATCGCAAGAATTGACTGTTGGTCGGTGTAACGAGATAGTTCTTTGATGGTTATCCTCTGTTTGGACTGAATCACCATTCTTGCAACTGCACCGCTGGCGAGCGGACGAACATTTCTTTCGAAACCTTTAGGCTGAACGCCATCAGCCAACGTTAAATAAGTGAGTGAATCAGCTTCGTTATCATAAATGAAAATGGATAATCGATCGTAGTGAAAATGTTTTCTCAGCTCGGTTGAGAGTGATCCGAAAAAATCATCAATGGAATAGTTGGTGATTACCGCATTGTTGACTTCCAAGAGAATCTTATGACGTGTTGCTAAGTCCCAGCGCATTTTTTCTGATTTTTTATGTTTTGCCTATATTTCAATAGGTTGACCCATTCGCCTGATCGAAGAGTCTACGTAAAAGGTAATCTCCATTACCTTTAGGCTATGATCGCCATCTTCTTCTACTACTTTAGAATAATTACGCAAGCCCAAAAGTGGGCCCGGGCCCAGTTTTGAGGCTGAAAGTTTCGGCCCGGATTGGGTTCTGGTTTCGTCTAGCCTTTCAATAATCCGTAATAACAAGGTGTTGGATGTTTTAGTGTTCGTTGGCATAGAGGTTGCTTTATCTGTTGTAATTTCCAATTTAACCTCAGGAGTGACGCTATGTCTCACGAAACTTTAAAAACAGATATTCTAATTCTCGGGATGGGTGCTGCGGGGCAATTAGCAGCTCTCTATGCGTATGACGCTAATCCTGATCTTAAAATCACAATCGTAACGAAGGCGCTCAAGGGGAAAGGGGGCTGCAGCCGAATGGTTCAGGGCGGCCTCAATGTCGTTTTAAACGATTCAGATTCCCACGAAAAGCACCTGATGGATACCCTCAAGGGTGGTCAGTATGTCAATGATCAGGATCTTGCCAGGACTCTCGTTGAAGAAGCAACTCCAACCATAAAAGAGATGGAAACACGATTTGGGTGCTTTTTCGATCGCAACCCTGACGGAACCATCCATCAGAAACCGTTTGCGGGGCAGTCGTTCGATAGGACGGTGCACAAGGGAGACTTGACAGGTATTGAAATGATCAGTCGCACGACTGAGCAGATCATGAAGCGGGATATCCAAGTTCTCGAGGAATGCAGAGCTGTGGACCTTCTTACTGACGATTCAGGGGATGAGGTCACAGGGGCTTTGATGCTGGATATGAAACAGGGACGATTCGTCGTTATTGAGGCTGCCGCAACACTGGTGGCAACCGGTGGCGGTCCTACCCAGTATAGTTTCCATGCTCCCGGCCCGGAAAAATCTGTAGATGGCCTGGCGATGCTTTACCGTGCCGGTGTCCGATTGCGGGATATGGAAATGATTCAATTTCATCCTACGGGACTGATAATCCCCGGAAGCGTAGTGGCTGGTTCACTTCTCGAGGAAGGATTGCGTGGAGCCGGGGCGCACCTCTATAACGGGGAGGGAAAGCGCTACATGCATAAGTACGACCCTGCAGAAGAACGTGCAACACGAGATGTGGTGAGTCGTTCAGCATTCCTTGAAATGTTGGCGGGAAGGGCCTGCGTGGAGGGTGGCATCCAGATCGATGCCGCACATATGGGTGCGGAATTTGTCCTTAAGAATTTTCCTGGCATGGCAGCTCGCTGCCGGCAGTTTGGTTACGATCTCGCACGGGAGAGAGTACCCATTTCCCCGACCGCCCACTTTGTTATGGGTGGTGCCGACATTGATAAAAATTGTCATACCTCACTCCGACGCTTATTCGTTGCCGGCGAGGATTCCGGCGGCGTTCATGGCGGCAACCGTCTCGGCGGAAACGGTATTTGTGAATCTGCCGTCTATGGCCGGCAGGCTGGTAAATCCCTGGCCAGGTTCTTTAGGACCAACTCCTCTACCCCTCCTGAGACCGCACCTGGCCTGGTGGATGAACTCAAGAAAAAATTCACCGAACCATTCGGGCGATCCGGCTCCACGGAAGATGTATTCCAGCTCCGCAGGCAGCTGCAGGAATGTAACTGGAAAAAGGTCGGTGTTGTTCGTAACGGTCAGGACATGGAATCAGCAATAGGCGAAATCAACTTCCTGAAAGAAGAGTCTAAAAAAGTCAAAGTGACTGGCGGGGACAACTACAACATGGTTTGGAACACCTACATCGATTTGACGAACATGATCGATGTCTCAGACATGGTTGTTGCCAGTGCACTTGCACGCAAAGAATCAAGAGCTGCTCATTACAGAAGTGACTTCCCGGATCAAAATGATGAGATCGGCCTCTTCAACACATACCTGACCCTTGGTGACAATGGTTTACCTACGCTTCATTCTGAACCGGTTGATTTTAAATATAAATCCGCCGAGGAATGCAGAAATCACAAAAAATAAATCGAAATCGAAATACCTAAGAGCCACCTAAAAGAAAAGGAAACCAAGATGGAACAGCAAAATGTAAACAATTATCGTAAACCGCTTCAATGGGGTGAACTTGATCCGAACAGGCATCGTAACATGTTTGTCGGGATGTGGGCCTGGATGTGGCAGCGTATCACGGCTGTTGCGATCATCTTTCTACTCGGCCTGCATGTCACACTTACCTATAAACCGTGGCTGCAGTTTCTGCTGCTGCTGGCGGTAACCTTCCATGCAACACTTGGGTTGCGGGTAATCCTCCTCGACTTCAACCTGGTCAATGTCAAGTATCAACGTGCTTTGATCTGGGGGCTTACCGCTCTTGGGCTTGTTATTGCCGGACTGATCTGGCGGGCTATGTAATCGTCAACTTCTAAAACGAGGAGGCATCTTATGGCTCAAGAACAAGGGAACACAAGAAAAGTTGCAATATACAGGTATGATCCAACGGTGGGAGGGGACGGTCATTATGACCACTACGATCTCCACATAGAGGACGAGACCAATACCACGATCCTTGATGTATTGCTGCGAATCCAGAGGGAGCAGGATTCGACCCTGGCCTTTCGCTATGCATGCAGGGTCAATATGTGCGGATCGTGCGCTGTAGTCATAAATGGCCGGGAAGGGCTGGCCTGTAAAACCAATGTGTCGGATTTTGCTGAATCTAAAGATCTGACCATCAGGCCGTTGAATCATTTCCCGGTGGTTAAGGACCTAGTTGTTGATATGGGGCCGTTTTTTGAAAAATACGAGGAGTGTTTACCGTTTTTCGAACCCAGGGATATGAGTGAGGAGCCGGCTATTATCAGACCGGACTCCATAGAGCGGAGGGCAATCGGTTTTTCAACTGAATGTATCGCTTGCGGCTGCTGTGTTTCGAGCTGCACAATGGTCAATTATCACGATGGCTATGCCGGCCCCGCCCCGCTGAACCGTGCGTTCACGCTGTTGCTGGACAGTCGGGATGCGCTGTACGAAGAGCGGCTGGATCGTGTCCTACAGTCATGCTACAACTGCCGAACTGAGTTCAACTGTACTGAAGTGTGCCCGAAGGAGATCAGCTGTACCAGATCAATCAAGTTTATCCAACGCCTGGCAATCAAGGAGCCCTTCCGAGCAAAAGCAAAAAGTAAAGCTGAAGCAGCTGCCTCAGCGCCGGCGCACGGGGAGAATGTCGCTGCTGAACCATGTGCGGCGCATGCTTCAGGGGAGGCTGGTCAATGTGGTTGTGATGAAAACCTTGATACCGGTCGGAGGAATTTTCTCGCCAAGGTCACGGTTGGTCTCGGTGCAGTTTCCGCCCTCACGGTAGGTGGCGTTCTTGCTTCAACATTTGTGGGCCAGTCCTTGGACAAGAAGGAGCCGGTATGGGTGCCGGCGGGGAAGCTTGGTGATCTCAAGGAAGGCGACGTGACAACGGTAAACCTTCGATATGTTGAGAATGTCGGTTTCTACAACCAGGAACGGGTAAAGCCGGTAATGATCTACCGCAACCAGGAAGAAGACAAGGTCGTAGTGTATGACAGCCGCTGCACTCATTTAGGTTGCTCAGTTCATTGGGACGCTCGACAGAAACTCTTTCTGTGTGCCTGTCATGGAGGAGCTTTTGAACTCGATGGATCGGTAAAAGCAGGTCCGCCCCCTCGGCCGCTCGCTACACTCGAACATCGGGTTGAGAACGGAAATATACTAATAGCAATGGTGTAATCATGACAGATTTTCAGAAAGTACTCTTGCAGCGCATTGGTTGGGATGTTCACCTAAAACCTTTTCTTTACAAAAAACTCCCCACCAATCTTGGGTGGTCTGTGACTCTTGGCAGTCTTTGCGTGATGCTGTTCGTTTTGCTGGCGGTCACCGGGATGTTTTTGGCTATGTATTACAGCCCTTCTCCTGACAAGGCCTATCAGTCGATAGAGTATATCATGAATGATGTGCCCATGGGGGATATTCTTCGGGGGATTCATCACTGGGGTGCCGGAGCAATGGTTCTGGCAGTTTGCCTTCATCTTTATGCCGTGTTTTTTAATGGTTCATTCAAGGCGCCGCGTGAGTTGACCTGGATTGTCGGTGTGTTTTTGCTGTTTGCGACACTCGGTCTCGGCTTTACCGGTTATCTGCTGCCGTGGGATCAGAAGGCATACTGGGCGACTGTTGTCGCAACGGCAATACCCGGAGATATCCCGGTTGTCGGGGAGGGGATTACCAGCCTGATTCTCGGTGGCCAGGTCTCCGGATTTACCATCACCAGGTTTTACGCAATTCACATGCTCGTGCTGCCGACGGTTATGATTGTTCTGATTGCCGCGCATATATATCTGGTGAGGTTACACGGCGTAAGTGATCACAAGCCAAAAGCCAAGGGTGAGCTTGACGCTGCAGCCAACCATGCCACCACAACCAAGCTCTATCGTTTTTACCCAGAACATTGCGGACGAAGCACCCTGGTATTTATCGCAGTATTTGGAGCCATTATTTATTTATCGATCTTTGCTGATATTCCCAAAGAAGGCATAGTCGGCACCGTCGACGAGAGCTACCTTCCCCGTCCGGAATGGTATTTCATGTGGATATTCCAACTTCTGACGTTTTTTTCCGGATCAACGGAGGTTATCGGAAGCCTGGGTATTCCAACACTCTGTGCAGTTGTCCTTCTGGGGCTGCCATTTATTGAAAAATCCAAACATGTTGGGATGGCAAAACGTCCCCTCGCGACTGCGGTCGGGGTGAGCAGCGCTGTTGTCATTGTCTATCTCACGATAACCGCATTCGCCGCTGCTCGGGATTACGGCGGGGAGATCCTCTTACCTGAGCGAAATCTTACCGAAACCGAAAACGCAGGGTTGCAGATATATGTGAAACAGGATTGTGCCTATTGCCATCAGACCAGCGGTGAAGGCGGTCGGAGGGTTGGTCCTGATATGGCAAGGTTAAATCCCAAGGGAAGAACCAAGGAGTATCTCGCAGCGTATGTCAAGGATCCACAGGCTCAGAGCTCCTTTTCCATCATGCCGAAATACCCAATGAAACAAGATGAATTAGATGCTTTGGCCGAATTCATGCTGGCTCTTGACTTCCGGGACAATGCTGGCCGCCTGATTGAAAAACGCGAAGTACTCGAGCAGGGAAAAGCAAAAGAGAGTGTTTCACTGGTTACGGGACATTGATTACCGAAGCTCGGCATAACGATGGTTCCACGAGAAAGCGTTACATCACATTCTAGAGTTGAGCTGGATTAACATTATTGGAGGTACACCCATGGCTGATCTTGATTATCAAATTGTCGAAGATGTCGCTAAGGAGCTTTATATACGGGCGTTATGCGATTTGCCGCCCGATGTGCGGGAGGCCCTGAAAAAGGCCCATGACCGGGAAACAAACCCGACGGCTAAAGAGATCTTCAAAGCCATCTTCAAGACGATTGAGGTCGCGGACAAAAACAAGACACTGATTTGTCAGGATACCGGTCTCCCTATCTATATGGTTAAGGTAGGTTCCCAATTTCCCTGGAACGGCTACCAGATAAAAGAACGGTTGGCGAAGGGAGCCGAGCGTGCAACCCGGGAGTTTCCATTCAGGGGAAGCTCCACCCACCCACTGACAAGGATCAATCCACAAACCTCCGTTGGCGAGGGGCTACCCGTTGTGCACTATGACTTTGATGGGGAAAACGATTATCTCGATATCCTCATGATCCCAAAAGGTTCTGGGTCGGAAAACATGAGCACGATGAAGATGTTTTACCCAGCGCATGGGATATCCGCGCTCAAGAAGTTCGTAATTGATACCGTTTTTGAGACCGGAGCAAACCCGTGCCCCCCAGGGATCATTGGAATTGGTATCGGTGGTACGGCGGACCTGGTGATGAAACTTGCCAAAGAGGCAATTGCTCGCCCCGTCGGCCAGAGGCATCCGGATCCGCAAATTGCAGAGATGGAAGAAGAGCTTGAAGAGGCCATCAATTCAATGGATCGGGGCCCAATGGGACTCGGAGGCAAGATCACCACACTCGGCGTTCATATCGAGACTGCTTATACCCATATTACCCAAAACCCGATTGCCATCAATACCCAGTGTTGGCCAGCCCGGCGGGCTCGTGCAAAGATTTATCCAAACGGCAATGTTGAGTACGGATATTAACTACCAAGGAGGGAATCAGAATGGCAACTCACCACCTAACAACCCCATTCACAGATGAAGCGATCAGAAAGCTTCAAGCAGGAGATATCGTCTATTTTGACGGGACGCTTTTTGGCATTAGGGATTTGACGCAGATCTACATGTTTGACCAGAATCATGAACCGCCGGTCAGTCTTGCGGGAATGCCCTGTATTCACACAGCTCCAAGTTTGAAAAAAGTTGGGGACAAATGGGAAAAGATATGTGTCGGAACGACAACGAGCACTCGAATGGACCGTTTTTCCCCGGACCTGATCGGTCAATATGGTGTGAAGGCGATAATTGGTAAAGGTGGCCTCTATGAAGGCAGCTTGAAGGCAATGCAGGAACATGCAGCTGTATACCTGGCAATCGTTGGTGGTTCTGCAGCACTCGAGACCCAGCAGGTCGAGGAAGTTGAAGAGGTCTATTGGGAGCATCTCCACCCGGAGGCACTCTATAAATTTCGGGTAAAAGATTTCGGCCCCCTGACGGTGGCAATGGATAGTCATGGACGAAATCTTTTTGAAGAAGTCAAGGAGAAGACCCGCAGAAAGCTTCCTGAAATCTATAAAAGACTGCAAATCACCTAGAATAATTAATGGGGTAATAGAATACATGTAACAGACTGAATATGGAAAATTGAGTGAGTTGACGATATGGCGTCAGCTCACTCACCTAACCAGGGTCTGCACTGTATAAAACAACACAAACATTACCGACAACCCACTAAGGAACACTGGGCAAAGCATGTCTGGTCACTCCACCTGTCGGACTCAATGTCCATGTTATATTTACATGAACTACGCACGTAAAACTGATAAAGAGATAAAAGACATTGAAAGGATGATGTTGAGTCGTGCTATTCGTTCAAAAACGCCATTACTGATCGGTTTGTTTGTTACTGTTTTTGCATTTATCGCTGGCTTTATATTGCCTAATAAACATAGCAGTGTAATTAATGGACCAACAATTAAAGTGTTAATTTTTGCATCATGTTGTGGCGTTTTTTCAACATTTTTTTTCCACATTTTGCAAATAGCAAGAAAAAGAGATCTATTTGATGGATCATATTGTTGTGTTTGCAAAGAATGTAAAAGTATCTATTACTCATCTGAATCTCAATGTGAGTGTGGCGGAAGGCTTGAGCCACAGGAATATTACAATAAGATGGAATAAATATAATTGGCGATCGAACCGGACTGGAAGTTTGCTGGCAACCTTCATGTTCTTTGCGAAGTTGCAATAGATACCACGATTAATAATATTTGCAGATTGATAGTCTATTTTTATTCCAGCAATTCTCATGCTGTTTGCGCCGGTAGTAGTATTCCCCGCCATCGCCACCTGGTTGCCCAGCACAATATAACAGTATCGTAATCGACATCCGCTGGAACGGCAAAAGTAATTCGCTGCAATGCTGGCACAATAGGTGAGACCATGAGCTACACTGACATTATTATTATTGCGTTTGCAGTTTTCGGTTCTGCAGTCATAAAGAATGGTGTCGGTGTAGGTGCCGGAATCTTTCTTCTTCCTTTCCTTGCCCTTGTGCTGCCGGCAAAAGTTGCTCTAGGACTTGGTGCACCGGCCATGTTGATTTCTGATATTATAGGTGTCCGGAATTATTGGGGGGAGTGGGATAAAAAGGAGCTGCTGATATTGATGCCGTTTGCTGCTCTCGGTGTTCTGCTGGGTAGTTACCTTGTGGTAATTACTCCGGACACTGTTTTCAAGCATGGGGTTGGAGTCTTTGCCCTGCTATTTGCATCCCATCAAATCGTAAAAACAATCAGAATCCGGTATTTCAATCCTGCTGAAACGAAAACAGGAACGTCCATAGAGAGAATGCAGAGTCGGACCTATACGGTTTTGTTTGGCTTTCTAGGCGGAATTGCCAGCACCGTGGCTCACGCAGGTGGCCTTATGATGTCAGTATATATGCTGCAGAAAAGGTCAAACCCGAGAACTTTTGTAGGCACGCTGGTCCTTTTTTTCGCCCTGATCAATCTGTTCAAAATCTTTGCTTACTCAGGGATTGGAATTATCACTGACCAGGTTTTAATCCTTGTTCTGGCATTTTCTCCAATAATTATTATCGGAGGTGTATTGGGAAACGCTCTAAATAAAAGAGTGTCGCAGGAACTTTTTCGCCTAATTGTTCTTACACTAATATTTTTAATCGGTTTACGACTTTTATGGCTTGCATGATGTGAAAGAACGTGAATCTGAAGGTGAACCGCAGGGGGTATAAATAAGACCAACAACCCCGGTTACCTTCTGCCCTTTGACTGTTGTGCACGAGATGGGTAAACCATGACTGCAGTTCAAGGCAATTCCGGAAGGATATTGCGAAAACTTCATCACATTCGGGACATACGCACATACGGGGTAAGGTCATGACAATCGATTGTGAATTGGTATCATTGCCGCTTCTCCTGCCCCTGTTTCGAGAGATACGGGTTAACCGTGTAATCCCTTATTGGGAAGCCTCAACGGTTGTATCAACTACATCCGCCGTTATTAGGTAGAGTTGCTGCAGGTGGAGAAGGGCGTCACAGCCGTAGTTCCAGTAGCCTGAGACCTGGATCATCGCTGACCGGCTTTGTGGTAAAACCAAATGCCGCAGCAAGGCGCAACATCAGGATATTGTCGCTGAGCACTTCACCGTAGAGGGTGGCTGTGCCACGGTTGCGGGCATAGTCGATAATCCGCCCCAGCAGTAAGGGACCGAGACCGCTGCCCGTCATTTCCCTTCTCAGGAGTATCGCAAATTCCGCCCTCTCGTTGTCCGGGTCTGCACTTATTCTCACGCCGCTATAGAGGAGTCTGCACCCCTGATTGTCGACTCCTTCGATAACCAGAGCCACCTCCCGGTCGTAATCGATCTGGGTGAACCGGGCCGCCAGCTCATGGGGCAGGGTTCGCATGGGATGCAGGAAACGCATCCGCACATCTTCAGGGGGCAGTGAGGAAACGATATCCTGGAGGCCACGCTCATCCTCCGGCCGGATTGGTCGCAGGAGCAGCTGGGTTGCATCCAGAAGAACAACGATTTCCTCAAGTTCCTGCGGATAGGGACGAATCGCCAGGCGATCGGCGGCCGGCCCTTTGCTGTGGGCGATCCGGTAGTTCCCCGCGCATGCTCTCCCAGGAAAAAGATGCCCGTAGCGTCTGGTAATCAATGGGGAATGGGGGAGAGCGGAATGGTTTTGTCACATTGTTTCCGGTGTCTTTTTTGCCGGTGGTTCCAGACATACCTGTCTTTCGCACAGTATTAGTGGCCATTCGTCACCGTGATTTTATAGGCAAAAAAGTTTTGTTCTATTCAAGCTTATATACCTTTGCCCTGCAGAGTCAAACTGCCGGCGTGGTGTGGTTGCTCTATGTCCGATGGGCTTTGTCCCAGGGGGGCATTAGCGCTGCACGTTGTCAGTTTGCCATCCGGGGCCATTTACAGGACAATAATGACAAGGGACGGGATGCGGTTCTTTTCGAGGGATACGTTTGATGGAGGGTGCGATGGCCCGTTCGTTATATCTGGCATACGATGGTTCAATCAGTGGTGACTGGGTGGCCAGGTACGCACTCAGGATGGCCGGTGAGGTGCCGGACAGGCGGTTGCTGCTTGTCCACATCCAGGATGGTTCCATGCGCGCCGAGCGGTTGGAGGCGAAGCTGCAGCATATTGCCAGTGAAGGGCGGGCACTGGATGTGGAGCTGTCTGTCCAGATCCGGCGCTTAACGCAGAATGTGCTGACGAGCCTGCTCGAAGTGATCCCAGCCGGGGATGACGTCTATTGCATTTGCGGCGCCCGGGCCACTTCCAGGGGGAAAGGGTTTCTGGCGGGAACGGTCTCGCAGAGGCTGTTGAGAGCGAGGAAGTTCAACACCCTGGCACTGCGGGTCGTTGATCCGGGGCTGCTGGGTCGCCCGGGAAATGTCATGTTTCCCCTCGGCGGACACCCCAGGGGATTTCAGGCGGCGATGCCGTTTCTCCAGCTGCTGGCTCCCTCTATCCACACGCTGACCCTGTTGCGGATCATGACGGTAAACACGCTGCTGTTCAGGTATCTGACCATCGCCAGGGCGCGAGATTTTTTGCATAAGGGCAATCTGTATCTCCGGCAGGTCATGGAAGAGATCGTGGCGGCCACAGATTCACCGAGCTTTCGCTTCGATGATCATGTGGTGTTGTCCGACGACTGGCCCAAGGAAATTCTCATCCAGGCCGCCAGGCTGCATGCCAGACTCGTCCTGCTCGGAGCCAGTGACAGGTTTTTGCAATCCCGGTTTTACTATGGTAACCGGCTTGAGCAGATCCTGCGTGAATCGCCCTGTGATGTTGGGATTTACAGGAAAATATGATGAATCGTCTTCACCATATTTCCCACCTGTCGCCTGACGAGGTATTTCAGCATCTGAACAGCAGGCCGACAGGACTTCGTCAAGAAGAAGTGGAAGAACGGCTCGCCCATGTCGGCCAGAACCGTTTTGATCGTCCCGACAGGTGGAAAAACGTCAGGAGTCTTGTCCACCAGTTCACCAATTTTTTCACGCTGCTGTTGTTGCTTTCCGCATTGATCTGTCTGGTCGCTCATCATGTCAATCCCGGTGAGAGCATGGATGTGCTGGGCTGGGCGCTCTTAGGAGTGGCGCTTATAAACGCCATGTTCAGCTTTATCCAGGAGTACCGGGCGGAAAAGGCCATGGAGGCGCTCAAACACTTCCTGCCGCAGCTGGTCGAGGTGCGTCGGGAAAACCGTTTGGTGCGGGAAAATGCCTGGCAGATTGTTCCCGGAGATGTGGTGCTGCTTGCCGAGGGTGACAAGATCCCGGCCGATATGCGACTCGTGGACACCAACCGCCTGAAAGTGGATAATTCTCCCCTTACCGGTGAGTCGCTGCCATGCGATGTCAGCGCGGAAATATCATCTACGGAGTATGGAGACCATGCCAACGTCGCCTATGCCGGCTGTTCGGTGGTGCGAGGTTCCGGCACGGGGGTAGTGTTCGCCACCGGCATCCGCACGGAATTCGGCAAAGTGGCACATCTTTCCCAGACCATTCGGCGGGTGAGGTCTCCGCTGGAGCGCAAGACCGCGCACATGGTCAGGGTGTTGACTATTATCGCCTGCACCATGGGGGGCTCCTTCTTTTTTTACGGGCTGTTGACCGGTAAACCCTTGTGGACCAACCTGGTGTTCATGATGGGTATTATCGTGGCCAATGTGCCGGAGGGGTTGCTGCCGACCTTTACCCTGTCGCTCGCCATCGGCAGCCTGCGCATGGCCAGAAAAAACGTGTTGGTGAAAAGCCTCAACGCCGTCGAGGCGCTTGGGGCGGTCCATGTCATCTGTTCGGACAAGACCGGCACTCTGACCATGAACAGGCTGACTATTACCAGCCTGCTTGATCCCTTTACCGGAGAGGTTCTCGAGGGAGTAGAGCGCAAGGGATTGCTACGAATGGCCCTGGCGGCTTCCGAGGTGCGACGGAGCGAGTCGGAACTTCTCGGTGACCCTTTGGATGTGGCGGTGGCCATGCTGTGCGAGGACGCGGGACTTGCTGTTGCCGAGGTCGAGTCGGCCGTCCGGCACAGATTTGCCTTTGATGTGGAAAAACGGCGATCCGGCGGTATCCTGCAGCATAAAGTCGGCTGGATATTCGTGGTTAAGGGAGCGTTCGAGGCCATCGCGCCGATGCTGGACCGGGAATGTAGCCGGGAGATGGTGAGCAGGGCAGAGGGCGTCATGCAGGATATGGCTTCCCGGGGGTTGCGGGTTATTACAGTCGCCTGGCGGCGGCTAAGCCCGGAAGCTCTCGCCGGAATACGGGGTGGGGAGGACTTTGACCAGGAGCAGTTGGAGCATGGCCTTGCCCTGGCCGGCTTTATCGGCCTTGAGGACCCGGTGCGGCCGGGGGTGGAGGAGGCTGTCGCCACCTGCCGAAAGGCAGGAATCGACGTCATCCTGATCACCGGCGATCATCCGGAAACCGCCACCGCCCTGGCGCGAAAGATCGGACTGGTGGGCGATGGTGGCACGGGGGAAACCTGCCTTACCGGTGATATTCTCAAAAAGCTTTCCACGAGCCGGCTTACCGAGAAGCTACGGCAGGGCGTGCGTATTTTCGCCAGGACCACACCGGCGCAGAAAATGAAGATCGTCACCGCCTTGCAGAAGATGGAAAAGGTGGTGGCCATGACCGGTGACGGGGTCAATGACGCTCCGGCTCTGAAGGCTGCCGATGTAGGTATCGCCATGGGGTTGAAGGGGACCGAGGTGGCAAGGGAATCGGCGCAGATCATCCTGCTTGACGACAACTTTTCCTCCATAGTGGCCGGTATCGAGGAGGGGCGAACAATCTTCCAGAACATCGGGAAATTCACCAATTATGTGCTGGTGAGCAATGGCCCGGAAATCCTGCCTTACCTGCTCTATATCGTCCTGCCGGTACCGTTGGCCCTAAACGTCATACAGATTCTCTCCATCGATCTCGGCACCGATATCATCCCTTCCATGGCACTGGGCCAGGAGCCGCCATCGACCGAAGTGATGGAGCGGCCGCCGCAAGATCTCGCTCAGGGGTTGCTGACACCGGGACTGCTGATTCACAGTTATCTGTTTCTCGGCCTGCTGGAGGGAGCGTGGTCGCTTTTTTTATTTTTCTATGTGCTCGTTGAAGGCGGCTGGCGCTATGGGGTCGAGCTGCCCACCGATTCAGCGCTCTATCGCTCGGCCACCGGCATTGCCCTTTCGACCATCCTGCTGATGCAGATCGGCAACCTCCTCGGCCGCCGTTATACCCTGCGCTCCGGGCTCGACAAGGGGATTTTTACAAATATTCTGATCGTGTCAGGTATCCTCATTCAGGTGGTCTTCTCATGGGCGACCCTGTATTGGCCGCCGCTGCAGAAAATTTTGAGTACCGGCCCAGTCAGCGGGCGGGTCTATGCCCTTGCCTGGCTGGGCATCCTCATAATCTTCGGTGCGGACTATATCCGCAAACGGTTTGTTGCCCGAAACGGCTAAGGTGGGGCTAAGAAATACTAAGAAATAATGAGTACGGTCTTGAATTGTAATTACGCACTATTAGAGGATAGTAATTTGCTCACCGTTGAATAATGTGGCCCCGGATGTTCGGTAATCTCTTTCAAGGTATAGCCGAATTAAAGCTAAGCCTTGACGATCCCTTTATTTGTTCTGTGGTAATGAGTGAATATGCTATTGAGCTGGCGCATGCCGAGGGACAGGTTTGCGTCGGGAGTTTCTATGGGAAGGTGATAATGATTGTCTATCAAACAGTAGGCATGACATATCCAGCTCTATCGATCCACAGGTTTGCCTGGAATCTCAAGGAATCCTAAAGGATCCGCCTGTGTCTGGTATATGTTTTCCTGAGTGGGCTGATCAGCTTGGGAGTGCTTCGGGGAAACGAATGTTGAACGAATTTGCCGGAATCGGGTAGGGTTGGGCAGCTGAACGGTTACAATAAAAAAAGGGCTGCAATCATAATGACTGCAGCCCTTTATCAATTTGGTGCCGAAGAGAAGACTCGAACTTCCACGGGGAAACCCCCACTAGACCCTGAACCTAGCGCGTCTACCAATTCCGCCACTTCGGCAACAATAGCGGCCCTGAATATCGTAGTTCAGAAGGGTTTTGTCAACACTTTCTTTTGCAGATATCTGCAAACAACCGAGGGGCAGGTCTGGAATTGCAACTATTACCAGATAGCCCAAAACACAGCGCCCCTGCCATACGACAGAATTTTAATAAGATACTTAAATTCTCAATTCTATTTTGAAGAACCTTCCTGCTGATGCCGCGGTTGTCTGGGGCGCGTTGTTTTTGGTCCGTCGGCTTTTTCAGGTGCCTCGATGATGGGATGCCCCATAATAAAAGGTGATCCCACTCAATGTGTGGAAGGTGGTTGAACATATTCTCCATATTACTAGGGAGGGCCACAAACTCACGTGACGATCCTGACTATCCAAGGGAGGGGCAGGCTCTTCGACCAGAAGTGCGTTAGGCTGCGTGCGGTGAATGAGGGCTTTCTTCTTGATTACAGACACTCCACTGTGCGACCATATACTTTGGGTGCGAGCTGGTTGGTGTATCGCTGAAAGAGGTCAGAAATCCTTTGAGGTGTAATGTGGAGCGCTGAGGAATATACATGAACACTCCGAGCGACAGGCAACGGGAGATGACAAAATAAGGCTGGGGGCCAGGCAGATTATGGAATTCGTCGACGGGGTTTTGTTAATAAAATCATTTCTGACGGTTACAATCGGTATTGTCATATTGTTTCTGGGTAAACGGTTAAACGATGCTGTGGAAGTCCTGCGGGAATACAGTATTCCCGAGCCGGTCACAGGAGGCCTGATCTGTTCTGTGTTGATAGCAGTCGTCTATCTGGCGACAGGGGTGGAAATTGAGTTTGACCTGGCGGCACGGGACGTCCTGCTGGTCTATTTTTTTACGACCATAGGTATAAATTCGAGTCTGAAAGATCTGCTTAACGGTGGTAAGCCGCTCATCATCCTCCTGGTCATAACCATCGGGTACATGTTTGTACAAAATATCACCGGTCTCAGCGTGGCGAAATTCTTTAGCTTGCAGTCCCAGGTTGGCTTGCTGGGTGGATCTATCTCCCTTATTGGCGGGCATGGCACCGCTATTGCCTGGGCGCCGCGGGTGGCGGAGGGTTATGCAATATCCAATGCCATGGAAATCGGCATTGCCTGTGCCACTTTCGGCTTAATACTGGCAAGTCTCATGGGAGGCCCGATCGGTAAGTTGCTTATTACCCGCTATAACCTCAAGCCGGCAGTGCAGGAGGCAATGGATGTCGGGGTGTCAGATGAAAACAAAGCTGATGAGAAGATAGACTATCTGGCATTTCTCGATTCGGTGCTGGCAATTCATGTGTGTATTATCTTCGGCTTGATCCTCAATGAAGCCATAGGTAAAGCGGGCCTGCAATTGCCTCTCTTTGTCACCTGTCTTTTCGCGGGTATCATCATCACGAATTGTATACCGGAATCATTCCCGAGGTGGTCGGGGACCAGATGGCCAAGCAGAAAACCCTCCATCGCCCTGCTTGCAGATATTTCTCTTGGCACATTTTTAGCCATGTCACTGATGAGTATGCAATTATGGACTTTGGTCGATTTAGCCGGACCGATATTAGCCATTCTGGCTGCGCAATTACTGGTTGCAGTGCTGGTTACTCTTTTCATCGTTTTCCCGGCAATGGGCAAAACATATGATGCCGCTGTCGTCTGTGCGGGTTTTGGCGGTATTTCTCTCGGCTCGACTCCAACCGCAATGGCAAATATGTCCTCGGTTTCAAAGCGTTATGGCCCGTCTCATTTGGCTTTTGTCATTGTGCCGCTGGTATGCGCATTCTTTATAGATCTTGTGAACGCGGTGATGATTCCGTTCTTTTTATCAAACTTTTAGTTCTGGGTCCGGAAGGGGAGGGGCAGGCCTTGAAATGAGGTGCCAACTGTACCACCTGTGTACTAGTTTCCTCTTCAGTTCAGGCTGTGCTGTATGGGCTCATGAGAAATTTGGGCTAAAGCAGGATCACCTGGTCGCTGGCGTCCATCAATTTATCGGATAGCCGTCTTTCCCGCCGGGTCAGGTCTGACTCGGCGAAAGTTGTGCCATAGTAGGCGTTGATGATCCTGGTGGCACTCATCTCCAGCGTCTTGAGAAACAGCTCAAGGCTACCGGACTGCAGATAGAGGGTGGCATCATTGATAAAAAGGATGTCACGTCTGTCTCCCCTGAACTCTTCTAACAACTCTTCTATTTTTCGCGCATTTTCCGTGGCCAGCTGCAGGGTGTGGGCAGCGTCCCGGCCCATGGAACGCGGGGCGGCAATGTCGGCGGTCAGATAGAGAACCGGGTTGCCGGAATCAAGAGCAAGCTTGCCGCCGATTCCGGCAACCGTTGCCGGGGCCAAATCTAGAACAGCCATCTGCCGGCCATAGCCTGCCTCTAAAAACCGCTGCAGAATCAGGCCGGTTTTGGTGGTCTTGCCTGAATTGACATCTCCTGCAATCAGCGTCTGCCGGTTGAGATACTGTTCAATATGGTCAGTTGTCATCATGCGATCCCGATTTTGGTAAGCAGAAACCGTACCGCCAGAAATGAGGTGACCAGCAGGGTGAGGCCGCCCATCAGGTTCAGCAGTGCTGAATTTCGCAGGCTGACGTCAGACCTGTTCAAGAGGTAGAGAATGATCGCAATGATCAGAGGGGTGCCGGTAAGGCCTAAAGCCAGCATCAGGGGCAGGAGCAGGAAAAAGCCGCCCTTTACGAAAGGGCCGAGCATGCTGACCAGGCAGCCTGCTATTATGGCGGCCGCAAAGCGCTTGTCCCTGACATCCAGCTCCCATCCCATCTTGTCCGAGATAAAATAGGCCCCGGCCATAAAGGTGGGAGAGAGGGTGGTCAAGGTGGCGCACCACAACCCGATCATGAAAATCTTCATCGCATTGTCCCCCAGAAATGGCTTGAGGGCCAGGGCCGCGTCCGTGGCACTGGTTACCGCTATGCCGTTGGGATGGAGAACCGCTGCCGCCACCAGAAAAATGGCCACACTGTAGAGACCGAGGGCCAGGCCCATGGAGGTAAAGGTGTCGAACCGGGCCAGCGAAAGCTCGCTTTGTTTCCAGCCCCTGGCATTGGTATTGTACGTATGCATGCCGATAATGGTGACATGAACGGCTCCGCCCATGATAGCCGCCATCATCATGGCCGCGTTGAGCCCCCCGGGGAGATTGGGACGAAGCCCCTGAACAATGCCAGGCAGAGAGAGTTCCGCCATAAAGAGCGTGGCCACAAAACAGGCAACGACAAAGATCACCAGAATTTTACAGAGCGTTTCAAATTTCCGGTATCCCTTGCGCACCAGAAATACCGAGATCAGTATGCCGTACAACATGCCCCAAAATGGGGTGTCCACGCCGGTAACCAGAGAGGTGATGCCCGACAGCGCGCTCATGAGCACCATGGCCGCCAGCCAGGTTGCCAGCAGCGCGTCTACGGTGAGCACCCATGCCCAGCGTTTCCCCAGATGTTTTTCCGTTGCGGCAATAATCCCCTGACCTTCAAGGATGCCTACCCTGGCTGCCAGATACTGTGCGGTGGTGCCGAATACCGCACTGAGGATCACTACCCACAGCAGCTGGTACCCATAGCTGACACCGGCAATGGCCACGCTGGCTAATGTCGCTGGCCCACAGGCAACTGCGCTGATGATCCACGCGGGACCCATCTCTCTTGCATATCGAACGTACTTGACTGGCATGGGATCTTCTGTTCCTTAAGTTCTGGAGAGTCAGCAACGGCTGCTCCGGTTTTCATGAACGCTCTTTTCTTTCAGGTAAAATGGTTCATGATAGCGAGACTGTCTAAGGAAGGGGAAGCTTTCTACGATGCCGGAAAGAACATTCCAGCGGGAAAAGCGATCTTCGAATTTCTTGCGACAGTGTGAACTGTATCAAGTTCGATGGGTATGATCTCAGCTCTGCAGACATTGCAAAACACCCCAATCGGAACGTGGAATTACTAATGATTTATCAACTAAAAAGCAAATCATTTTGAATCATGGGCGGCAACCAGCGGGCTAGCTGACCGATGATTCTGAGCTGGCCTTGTTTCTTGCCCGGATGCAAAACAGCTGATGCGCTGGGTGGTGGCGCTGTCTGAATGGTGCAGTCTTAGCAGATGAGCGGTGGCTGGTTTATTGCGGATTGGCAGAAAGTGCCGGTTGCCGGAAATAGTGTTGATCTTCCCAGCGCAGCATGGTCAGGAACCTGCCCCAGACACAGCCAGTATCCAGCCCGATGACGTTGTTATCATTGTCGTGGCATCCTTCCAGGGAGGCCCAGTGGCCGAAAATCACTGTTTTTTCCAGGGCGATACGTTGAGGTGAGGCGAACCACGGATGCAGGCCATTGCCGTTGATCTTGCCTGGCGACAGCTTGCATCTCATATCCAGACGTTGGTCGCTGAAGCAAAGACGCATCCGGGTGTAGGCATTAATGATATACCGGTATCTCTCTATACCCGATAACTCTTCATCCCAGGAATCGGGTTGATTGCCGTACATCTGTTCAATAAGCCATGGCCAGTTTTCACTGCGTAACAGGTTC
Source organism: Desulfosediminicola ganghwensis (assembly GCF_005116675.2). Lineage (NCBI taxonomy): Bacteria > Pseudomonadati > Thermodesulfobacteriota > Desulfobulbia > Desulfobulbales > Desulfocapsaceae > Desulfosediminicola > Desulfosediminicola ganghwensis. Next base: position 336,535 of record NZ_CP050699.1, on the reverse strand, counting down.
TCGATTTCCCGCGCATTGTCTCGGGCTGTCGGCAGATCCCATTGGGGGGAGATCCCGGCGTGACACATGACAAATTCATCATGCTCTGCCAGCAACGGTTGTTGACGCAGCCAGTCAAGCAGTTGATTTTTATCAGGCGCGGTCAGGATCGGGGCGGTTTTGTCTTTGGGCCTAGGTGGAACAAGGTCGAGGGAGACCGCGAGCAGGTGCAGATCATGATTGCCTAAAACGACGGTTGCACTGTCCCCAAGACTGTGCACGAATCGTAATGTTTTCAATGATTCAGGGCCCTTGGCGACTAGGTCGCCGGCGAACCAGATACTATCCTGCTGTGGATTGAAGGCTGCTTTTTCAAGCAACAGCTTGAGTTCAGCAAGGCAGCCTTGCACATCTCCCACAATATATGTCGACAAAATAACCTCACTCAGTTGGAACCGTTGAATAGCGCCGGGAAGAAGTGTTCGATTTAAGACGCAAACATCAGGCCATGTACATTACGCAGGACACATCGCCCTGACCTTATTTCAAAGGGTGTTTCTACAGCATTGCTGCCAATACTGTAAACAGATTAATCATTGTGGACGGGATGAGGATGGAGGGTGATAATCAAACGGAGTCACAATCAAACACCAATCAAACACAATCAAATAAGGTCAGACCACGATATAAATTTATAAAGCTACCAAAAACCTGTTTTGTCTCCGGTAGATGGCTTGAACAGAAGGCGACGTGCATAGGTCTGCACTATTCAAATAATCCTTATTTTTCTTGACTTGTTTACCGCGTCATAGTGTAAACAGCCCCTTCTGTTTTGCAGCTACTAACATTTGCACACGACATCGCCCATGTAAGGCAGTGTTCCGGGTTCACTGTGTCTGCAAGAAAAATTGAGGACTATGCCCATTTTATGGGTGTGTTTAACATATCATTATTGATTCGAGCATTTGTGAAACCGCTTATCAGCGGAAATGCCAGTACGTAAAGGAGTTATGGTAATGGGTGCAATATTCGGCATCGATTTCGGCACATCGAATTCAGCACTGTCAGTAAATATTGATGGGCAGACAGAAGCAATTGAGCTTGATGAACACAACACCAACACAAAACTTTTACCATCAATTATCTTCTATGATTATTTCGAAAAAGAATTCCTTTTCGGCCAGCAGGCAATTGAGCGATATATAGAAACTGATGCGGAAGGCAGATACATTCAGTCTGTGAAAACATATCTGCCAGATCTTAACTTCAAAAGCACCGACATAGCAGGCACCACACATTCACTGGAGCAGCTCGTCAGCCTTGTACTGAAACACATAAAATCGAAGGGCGAAAACCATCTTAAAAGTGAGATAACCGATGCGGTGATTGGTCGCCCTGTAGTCTTTTCAGAAGACAAAGAGAAGGAAGAACTGGCCGAGAAGCGCCTCCTGGATGCTGCACGACTGGCAGGATTCAAAAATATATATCTGGAATATGAGCCGGTTGCCGCTGCAAGCTTTTATGAACAGACATTAGACGCTCATCAGGAGCAGCTC